>CAXBEL010000021.1:0-32537 GCA_963974735.1 uncultured Flavobacteriaceae bacterium
AAAACCTTGGAGATCCAAAGGTAATTCGAGCTGCCGCGAGCGCAAACGGAAAAAACCCTATCTCCATCATAATTCCCTGTCACAGGGTAATTGGCAGTGACAATAGCTTAACAGGATACGCTGGAGGATTATGGCGTAAAAAATGGCTTCTGGAGCATGAGAGCCCTGTTAAACAGACTTCGCTATTCTAATTGCGGGACTAAAACTGTTTAGTTCAAATTTTCCTATATTTAGAATCTACCCCATTTTTTTTATAATAAGGCAGGCTATCCTATGCGTTGATCTCTCTGTCAAAATCTCTTGAAGTAAAAAATGATCAATAAAATAAATCTTGAAAACATCCTGTTCTTGGATATTGAAACAGTTCCAGAACAGGCTTCTTTTAATTTGCTGGATGAGGAAATGCAAACTCTTTATGCCGGCAAAACAAAATATCAAAGGAAAGATGATTTTTCTCCAGAAGAATTTTATGATAGAGCGGGGATATGGGCTGAATTTGGTAAGATTGTCTGTATCTCTGTAGGCTATTTTAAAATGATAGGTGAAACCAGAAGCTTCAGGACAACTTCTTTTTCTGGAGATGAGAAACATCTTTTAGTAGCTTTTAAAAATCTTCTTGAAACGCATTTTAATAAGTCTCAACATATACTTTGTGCCCACAATGGGAAGGAATTTGATTTTCCGTTTATTGCCCGCAGGATGATTATTCATAATGTAAAAATTCCTTTCAAACTGGATCTTTTTGGCAAAAAACCTTGGGAAGTAACACATCTGGATACTTTGGAATTGTGGAAATTTGGTGACTTTAAGCATTATACATCTTTGAAATTATTGACTAAAATATTAGGGATACCCTCTCCTAAAACAGATATAGATGGTAGTCAAGTGCGCAATGTATTTTATGAAGAAGATAATATGGATAGAATACTTGAATATTGCGAAAGGGATGTAGTGGCTGTAGCGCAAATAATTCTTAGGCTACGCAATGAGGAACTGCTTCAGGAAGACGAAATAATTTCGGTTTGAATAAAATAAAAATCCCGAAGCTATATAGCTTCGGGATTTTCGGGTTACACTTAGAATTAAAGCAATTATTCCTTAATTAACTTTTGAGTTTCCTTCATTCCATTATCTGAGGTTATTTCGACAAAATAAACTCCGGATTGCAATTGGGAAACATCCAGTTTTTCGGCGAATAGATCATTTGAAACTTCATTATAAGATTTCTTTAGAATAACTCCTCCGCGAATGTCGTAAACAGCAAGTTTGACATTGATAGGCTGATCTTCTATATCCAATAATAATTTAATATCAGCATATTGCTTTGCGGGATTCGGATAAACAGTAAAGTCCCCTTCAAACTCACTTCCTTCCTGATCAAAATCTCCTATAAAACCTTGTACAGAACCTGTTTCAACTAAACTGTTTTCTGCGGTAAAAGATCCTCCTGATGTACCAGTAATTACAACCTCATCTATATAAATGTAATCGCTGTTTCCGCTTGCGTCACATTGAAATCTAAATTGAGCATTGCTGCTTAAGTTATATTGTGAGCTACTTAGATTTACAGTCGCTGTATAAAAAGTATTGTTGTTAAAACTTGTACCTCTTGCATAAGCTGCAACTGTTTGCCATCCCGAACCGTCATTATAACGCACCCAGAAATCTTCTCCATTTTCCATACTGTAGGAATAAAAAGAGAATGTTATTTCCACATTATCGTAAGGCGTCAAATTAAAAGTAGAAGCCGTCGTCATTGCAGATCCTGTTCCAGAATCATCTCTTAATCGTATGGAATAAGATCCTTCTGGCGAACGCGAACCTGAATAACGAGCACAGTCGCTACCTCCATCAGACCATCCATCCCAGCCCGATTCAAAATAACTTCCTATAAGTTCATCTGATCCACCCGTGGAACCACCTGCGGTAGTTACAATTAATGAAGCACTCGAAGCAGAAATATTTCCGGCTGCATCTTTAGCACGAATACTAAAAGAATAGGTGCTTGCCGCAACTAGCCCAGTTATATTTGCACTTGTTGAAGTTACAGTACCTAAAAGGCTTGAGCCTTCATAAACATCGTAACCGGTTACACCTATATTATCTGTAGAAGCATTCCAAGAAATATCTGCTGTGGTTTCTGTAATATTTGAAACTGTAAGACCTGCAGGAACTGATGGTGCCTGTGTGTCTCCAGTTGAACCACCCGTAGTAATATTAATGGTATAATCTTCTACTTCTCCATAAGAAAATGTCTCACAAGATGAAGGAATACCATTATATTTCATACTTACTCTCATTCTCGTTGCTCCTTCTAATGCTGTTGTAGGAACTGTAAAACTGCCTCCAACGGAAGTCGCTGTGCTCGCTGCTCGACTATAAACCAATTCGCCAGAATCTTCAAAACTTTGATTTTGATTGTAATCTATCCATACGGCATAACCTTCAGAATAAACTGTTCCGGTCCAAGTTGGTGTAATTGTGATACTTACCGATGCATCTTTTACTAAATCTGTAGTTATGGAAGTGTAATCTGTATAACCTCCAGTTGCACCAGATACATTATTAATACTACCCAATTGTACACGTCCTATATATTCATCACTAACACTATTTCCTTTAGTAGTACAATAGTCTCCACCGCTAGGAGGTGTTCCTCCGTAAGCCGCACCTACATTTACGGCATACCAGGCGTTAGTTACGGCTTGTTCTTCTGGGCCACCGGCTCCATAAAGATCGATTGCAGCCTGAATTGCAGCTGTGCGCGCATTTGCAAAAGTTGAATTTGCCGAAAGATAAACGGACTCGGTACGGTAGGTAATATTTGCAGCTTTAGACATTCCTATACCACTTACATTATAGCTGTCGCCTACATCATTACTTCCAGATCCACCAACAGTTACTAAATAAAACCAGTGGTTTAAAACGCCAGAGTTTGTATGAACACCACAATAATCATTATTATTTGTAGGAGTTCCACAATTTGGGTTTTGCCAATAAGAACCTCCATAAGTATCTGGTTGTCCCAAAGATTTAGGGTCAGACATTGATCGTAGTGCGGCAGAACCGCTACGACGATCTATCTCATCACCTATAAGCCAAATGGATGGATCTGGATTAAGATCGCTTCCGTTTCCTTTAGCAAAATGTTCTACCGCAGCACCCCAGATATCTGAAAATCCCTCGTTCATACCGCCAGATTCGCGCTGATAGGCTAAATCTGCTGTGTATGTACATACCGCATGACCTATTTCGTGTGCAGCAACATCTATAGAGGTTAATGCATCAAAATATCCATTGCCTTCTGCACCATTTGAAGAACCATCTCCATACGACATTACCGATCCATTCCAGAAAGCATTGTCATAATTGCGATCAACATGAACATAACTGCGTATCTGAGCCGCATTGTCATCATAACTATTTCGGCCATGAACCGTACTAAAATAATCTCGGGTCATCATTGCACCCCAATGTGCATCTAACGCCGCATTATCCTTATTTGCACTATGTTCTGAAGTTGTCCAGTTATTATCGTTATCTGTAAACTGATCGTAATTATTGATATAAGGATATGAGCTTCCTGGAGCTTGGTTCTTAGCATCACGCGTATAAACTTTTCTTCCGCTATCACTTAAAATATAGTTGCCGCCACTTAAGGCAGTCTCAATAGATTGAGTTCCGCTATAACGCGTTTGCGCAGATGCAGTAACATACATTCCCGCTACCATATCGTCAAATGCATGAGATGCTTCTTCTGCTGTTCTCACTGTTGCAGGAATCTCCCCAACGTGACCAAAAGATTCTACATGTTTAATAATACTATTATAAAATAAGGCGTCGCCATTTTGAGCATCAATATACAGAACTCCTCTACTTAAGGGCTGGGTTGCATATATATCAAATTTATAGGCCAACTTAAGAGTTATCTCTTCATCTTTTATTAGAGGAAGCACAACAAGTTCCCCTTTAGGCCTTTTATAATCAATTTCTTTAGAGGCGTCTGGATATTCCCATAAATAATGAGACGCACCTATATGAGAAATAGCCTTTTGAAAAGCCTGCCCATTGCCTAGTTTTGGGTTTACATCTAAATCTTTAACTGCATAAAATTCCCCACTTATTGAAATGGGAGTTCCATTTTTTTCGTGAATTACGGGTGAAGCAAATTCAACCGGAATATTTTTATAATTCTGCTTAAATTTTTGATGAACAAAACCCTTTTTATCTGTCTTTTGATCGACAGTGATAAAATTATTTTCATCTGTTAGCTGCAACTGTTGTTTAAAAATAGTTGTTGCATTTACCCCCATTTTTGTTTGTGATTGATCTAATTTGATTAATCCAGAAGACTGCTGAGGGGATTTTTCTTGTGGTTTTAATGATTGTTTATCTTGTGCTTGTGCTGAGAAGAGGCCCAAACCCAATCCAAAAATTAAAAAAGCGCGATAGTAATTTTTCGTCATATTTCTGGTTTGTTTAATTAAAGCATAACACTTTAACGTTTTGCTTGAATAATCGGCAAAGTCGTGAATAATTCGATGAGATTCAACTTTCTTTAGTTAAAGTGAAAAATTTCCTAATGTAATGTTAAATATTATAAGCTGCTTCTTAAATTTCAGCCCCTAGTAATTGTCTTTTTCTTCATTAGTTATTTGTAATTTTATAAGGTGAAAAAAGAAGAAATCCTATCCGTAGAAGAGCTAAGTCTTGGTTTTAAACAGAATAGCAAATTCAATCCAGTTTTAAATAATGTGAGTTTTGATCTTTATCAGAATGAGATACTAGGAATCGTAGGTGAATCTGGATCGGGTAAGTCTGTGACCAACTTAGCAATATTGGGTCTTTTACCTCCCAAGATTACAAAAATAGAATCTGGTAAAATTTTATTTAAGGGTGATGATATCCTTGGTTTTAGCTCTAAGCAGCTCGAGAATATAAGGGGTAATGCAATTTCCATGATATTTCAAGAACCCATGAGTTCTTTAAACCCCTCTATGACATGTGGACAGCAAGTCATAGAGATTTTACTACAACATACCTCATTAAGCAAAAAAGAAGCAAAACTTGAAGTTATTTCTCTTTTTGAAAAAGTGAAACTTCCACGACCCGATAAAGTCGTTCAATCATATCCGCATCAGATAAGTGGTGGTCAAAAACAACGGGTCATGATTGCAATGGCAATCGCCTGTAAACCGGAAGTGCTCATAGCCGATGAGCCTACAACAGCTCTTGACGTAACTGTGCAGAAAGAAATTATTCTGCTACTAAAACAGCTTCAGCAAGAGACTAAAATGAGTATCATATTCATTTCACACGATCTTGCGCTAGTAAGTGAATTGGCAGATCGTGTAATTGTTATGTATAAGGGGGAAATTGTTGAAAGAGGTTCTGCACAAGCAATTTTTAATAATCCCCAAGAAGATTATACACGAGCTTTAATTAAGGCAAGACCTTCAATGGACGAAAGATTAGAAAAACTACCAACAATAGCCGATTTTTTATCTCAACGAAAAGCTACGAAATCTATAAGTTCAGAAGAACGTGAAGTTGCTCACAGTAAAATATATAGTAATTCACCTTTAATAGAGATTAGAAACGTCTCTAAGAACTATTACAGCAATGCCGGTTTATTTAAAAAACCAAATGTTGTTAAGGCAGTTGATGAAGTAAGTTTCAAAATTTATGAAGGAGAAACCGTGGGCTTAGTTGGTGAGTCTGGATGTGGGAAATCTACATTGGGGAATGTCATTCTCAAGTTAGATAAGGCTTCCGCCGGAAGTGTCTTCTATAAGGGGAAAGATATTGTCAAACTTAAATCGAAAGAACTCCGGAATTTACGTAAAGACATTCAGATTATTTTTCAAGATCCATACTCTTCTCTAAACCCCAGACTAACCGTGGGCGAGGCGATCACTGAAACTATGCTTGTCCATGGTCTCTACAAAGACAAAAAACAACGTAAAGAAGAAGCTTTCAAATTACTCGAACAAGTAGGCTTATTGCAAGAACACTATTATCGATACCCCCACGAGTTTAGTGGTGGGCAAAGGCAGCGTATAGGTATCGCACGCACCGTAGCCGTAAGGCCAAAATTTATAGTTTGTGATGAATCTGTATCTGCACTTGACATTTCTGTACAGGCACAAGTATTGAATCTCTTAAATGACCTCAAAGATAAATTTGGATTTACGTATCTCTTTATTTCTCATGATTTAGCCGTTGTAAAATATATGGCAGACCAATTAATCGTCATGAAAGATGGTACAATAGAAGAAAAAGGCGAGGCAGATGCAATATATGCTCATCCTAAAAGTGCTTATACAAAAGCCTTAATTGAAGCAATACCTAAAGGGATTTAGTCAAAATGGAAAAATTTTAATAATCTAGGCATTTAAAGAAATCTACATAATTTACTATCCTTAAAACCTAAAAGCCGTGTATGAAGATTTTCATACACGGCTTTTAAGTGCTTAGTTAATGTTCATTAAAGCATAAACAGGAATACCTTTTTTGCTAGGTACATACAGTTAATCATAACTCTAAATCCAGATTTTACATTGTTTAAAACTCGATTAAGAGGGGACGGTGTGATGTAGAGGTTTTTCATGGGGATAAGTAGGTATTAAATTGATTTAAGATATAGATTTTTAATTTTCACTTTATTTAAAAAAAACGCGGGGCTCCCCCCGCGTTTTTCTAACAAATCATAACATCAAAACTCTCCAATTTTGAAGTTACACACATCTCAGGACTCCTCCAATATTGATGCGGTTTCTAAATCAAATCTGATTTGGGGTACGGCTAAAGTAGAATAATTTTTGGATTACACAAACTAAAAAGTTAAAAATTTTCACAAAATGTTAATTTTTTGTGTATTTCATCGAATTTAAAATGTTCTTAAGCGTTGAATTTTCAATCTTACCCCATTTTATGAAGAATATTACGTAATGAAATATAAAAAAAGCGGATTATAAATCCGCTTTTTTTCACTGAAATTCTAATCTATTCTTTATGCTAATATCATTTCTGGGATTTCTCCTTCGACAATTAAGTTTCCTTCTGTTGCTTTAATTATTTCATCTACGGTAACATCAGGAGCTCTTTCCAGAAGTTTAAAACCAGCTTTAGTGACTTCTATTACCGCAAGATTTGTAACTATGCGTGTAACGCAGCCCACACCGGTAAGAGGCAGAGAACAGCGCCGTAGTAATTTAGACTCTCCTTCTCTATTCGTATGCATCATCGCTACAATGATATTTTCTGCACTAGCTACTAGATCCATTGCTCCACCCATGCCTTTTACCATTTTACCAGGGATTTTCCAATTTGCTATATCCCCGTTTTCCGCTACTTCCATAGCACCTAATATGGTAAGATCAACGTGTTGACCTCTAATCATCGAAAAACTCATTGAGGAATCAAAAAAAGAAGCTCCTTTTAAAGTGGTTATAGTTTGTTTCCCCGCATTTATAACATCAGCATCCTCTTCTCCTTCATAGGGGAAGGGACCCATACCTAAAACGCCATTCTCACTCTGGAACTCAACTTCTATATCATCCCTTACGTAATTGGCCACAAGAGTAGGTATCCCAATACCAAGGTTTACATAATAACCATCTTTTACTTCCCTTGCAATTCGTCGGGCAATCCCAATTTTATCTAGCATAAACTTATTTATTCGGTTGTGGTGTCATTCTTAAATAAGGTTTTATTACTGTATGACCCTTTGGAAAAAATTCCGGAATTTGTTCGTCTGTTACAGATGGTGAAATCACACAATCTTCTCCATCTTTCCAGTTTGCAGGTGTTGCTACTTTGTGATATGCGGTTAATTGTAATGAATCTATCACTCTTAGTATTTCATCAAAGTTTCTTCCCGTTGAAGGAGGATAAGTTAGAGTCAACTGTACTTTTTTATTGGGATCTATAATAAAAACAGATCTTACCGTTGCTTTGCTATCTGCATTGGGGTGAATCATGTCATATAGTTCTGCTATTTTATGATCCTCATCTGCAATAATAGGATAGTTAACTTCTGTGTTCTGTGTTTCATTAATATCTTTGATCCATTCTTTGTGTGACACCAGACCATCCACGCTTAAAGCAATAGGCTTCACGTTACGCTTTGAAAATTCGTCATAATAGTTTGCAACCGTACCCAATTCAGTAGTACAAACGGGTGTATAATCTGAAGGATGAGAAAAGAAAATCCCCCAACTGTCGCCTAACCATTCATGAAAATTTATAGTGCCTTCTGTTGTTTCTGCAGTAAAGTCTGGAGCTACATCTCCTAATCTTAAATGTGCCATGTTTTTCTTTTTTTAATTAAACAATTATTCTCTCTTTCTTACCGTACGCTTCTCAATGCGTTTCTCATAGTTTTTCCCTTGAAAAATACGTTGAATAAAAATCCCGGGTATATGTATTTGATTAGGGTCTAACTCGCCAACTGGTAAAAGCTCTTCCACCTCAGCAACAGTAATTGCAGCTGCACCACACATATTGGGATTAAAGTTTCGGGCGGTACCTTTAAAAATAAGATTACCAGCTTCATCTCCCTTCCAGGCTTTTACAATTGCAAAATCTGCTTTAAAAGCTTCTTCAAGCACATACATTTTACCTTCAAATTCACGGGTCTCTTTTCCCATTGCTACTTCAGTACCATATCCTGCCGGGGTATAAAATGCTGGGATACCTCCTTGCGCAGCACGGCAACGTTCTGCAAGAGTTCCTTGTGGAATCAATTCTACCTCCAGTTCACCACTTAGCATTTGTCTTTCAAATTCAGCATTTTCCCCTACATAAGAAGAAATCATTTTTTTAATCTGCTTTTTTTGAAGCAATAAACCCAAGCCAAAATCATCTACTCCAGCATTATTAGAAATACACGTAAGATCATTTACATTAAGCTTTACCAGCTGTTCTATTGATTTTTCTGGGATGCCACTAAGCCCAAACCCCCCAAGCATTAATGTCATTCCATTTTCTACACCTGTTAAAGCTTCTTCTACGGAGCTTACGGTCTTATTTATCATATTCTGATTTTTGTGAGAGGAAATTACGAAAAATAGCAGGCGAACACAAGGTTTTGTGATATTCATCGCTGCATCCAAAAAGAAAAAAATCCCTCTTAAATAAGATGGGAATTTTTTTCTAAACCAAATAAGTAGTAGTTATAAAAGTTTATCCAATAATCTATTAATATCTTTTTCTTGGGACAATTAATAGTTGTTAGAAGTCAAGCTCGTCTGGTAGATGATCTCCGTTGTCTTCACTTTCTGCAGGAATACTGCAGTCTATACGTATAGATAAGTCGTCTGGCTTCTCAAATTCGCCTTGAGAAATATCCAGTTCCTCATCAGCATAGCATTTTTTCATAAACATCCCCCAGATAGGCAATGCCATTGTTGCCCCTTGCCCATACCTTAAACTATTAAAATGTACAGAACGGTCATCACCACCCACCCAAACTCCTGTTACAAGATTAGGGACCATCCCCATAAACCACCCATCACTTTGATTTTGAGTGGTCCCTGTTTTACCGGCAATAGGATTTGTAAAAGCATAAGGATAACCCGTTATCACATTTTTATAGGTGTAATCTGATGCCCAGGTATGGCGCAATCGAGCTCCAGACCCATATTGGGTAACCCCCTCCATTAAATTAACCGTGACATATGCAGATTCTTTGCTAAGAACATCTTTAGTTTGAGGTACATGTTGATAGAGAATTGTGCCATTTTTATCAACAATGGTTGTAACAATCTGAGGCTCCACGTGCACGCCTTGATTCGCAAAAGCCGAATATGCCGATACCATCTCAAAAAGACTTAAATCAGCTGTTCCCAAAGCTAACGAAGGTACCGCAACAATATCTTTAGTATCAACTCCGAGTTTTCTAATAAGCTCTACAACAGGCTGAGGGCCCACGCGATCCATTAATCGCGCTGAAACGGTATTTATAGATTTTGCCAAAGCGCTCTTTAAGGAAACCATCCCACCATATTCTCCTCCTGAATTTTCTGGACACCAATCCTTGGTCACACCATATCTTCCTTCAGGAATACAATAAAGAACATTAGAAAGTGTATCACACGGCGATAAATGCAATTGATCTATAGCGGTGGCATACAAGAAAGGCTTAAACGTTGAACCTACTTGTCGTTTACCCATTTTAACGTGGTCAAACTGAAAGTGTTTATAATTAATTCCTCCTACCCAGGCTTTAACTTCGCCTGTTTGAGGCGTCATGCTTAAAACACCGGACCTTAAAAATTTCTTATAATATTTTATCGAATCTGTGGGTGTCATCAAAGTGTCGATTTCGCCCTCCCAAGAAAATATGCGCATCTCTGTCTTTACATCAAAAGACGCTTTGATTTCATCTGTGGTAGATCCATTGGCGGCCATTTTTCTCCATCGATCAGAATTTCGCATGGCTCTAGTAATGATATCACTTTCCTCTTTTTCTGTAATATCCAGAAAGGGAGCTGTTTTGTTTTTTCTGTTCTGTTTATCCAGTTCCCGCTGTAGATTTTTCATGTGGGCGGTTACCGATTCTTCAGCATACTTCTGCATCCTCGAGTCTATAGTAGTTGTAATAACTAAACCATCCCGATAAATATTATAATATTCGGTATTGCCATCTGCATCTGTGCCTTTTGGATTTTCTTGAATCCATTCTTTCATAAACGACCGCAGATATTCTCTAAAATAAGTTGCAATCCCATCTGCATGACCTTCAGGTGAAAAACTTATTTTCATAGGCGCGGCCTGCAAACTGTCGCTTTCCTGTTCTGTTAATTTTCCTGTTTCTGCCATTAACGCCAACACCGTATTGCGACGATCAAGGGATTTAGCCTTTGAAATCTCCCTATATGGGTTAAATTGTCTTGGATTTTTCAGCATTGCTGCAATAACCGCAGATTCTTCGGGCTTTAATTCTATAGGTTCCTTATCAAAATAAATTTTAGAAGCTGAACGGATTCCGACTGCATTAAAAAGAAAATCCTGTTTGTTGAGGTACATGGTTATGATTTCCTCTTTTGTATACTGCCTTTCTAAACGCGTGGCTATAATCCATTCTTTAAATTTCTGAATGATCCGTTCCAATTTATTGTCTGGAGTATCAGAAAACAAAAGTTTTGCTAACTGCTGTGTTATGGTACTTGCCCCTCCGCGTGAACCCAGAAAAAACACAGCTCTTGCCGTTCCTCGAGAATCTATTCCAGAATGGTCATAATACCTCCTGTCTTCTGTAGCAACAACTGCATCTATTAAGTTTTTAGGGAGATCTTCATATTTAACTGGAGTTCTATTCTCATTGTAGAATTTTCCTAATGTTTTTCCGTCTGACGATAAAATCTCTGTGGCAAGGTTCGTTTCAGGGTTTTCCAACTCTTCAAAGGTAGGAAGCTTACCAAATACTCCCCATCCGGCTAAAAGGAATATCAAAGCGAGTAATGCAATACCACTACCAAACAAAATCCAAAACCATTTTTTGTACCTAGAAAAATCCTGTTGCTGTTGCTTTTGTTTAGCCTTTGCCGAGCGTTTAGCGTTTTGAGCCATTTTTTATTCTTTTGATAATTCTATACGCAATCCCACATCGCGTATTCCTTCTAATGTAGTAATAGGATTAACATCTCCATTACGTCTCATTGCCTGTTTTATGGAAAACGTGTAGGTCCCACTTTCGTTAAATCGCACACCTTCTTTATACCAAAGCTTATTCTCTTTTAAATCTCCAAACCCTTCTCCCAGCCAAGAACCATCTGGTCTGGCCATCTCATATTCTAAAGTGTCTTTAATCGTTCTGCCGTTGGGAAACTGCATATTTGTAATTAAAAACAGGTTACTAAAAGCATATTTATTGTCATTACGCAAAGTCATAAACAGGTCATAATTTTTCAAACTATCTAAATCCTTCACCTTAAAAACCACAGCAGAATCTTTATGCCATATCTCGGCGAGATCCTGACGCTCATGAAAAACCTGCTCTTTATCACAGGAAAAACATAAAAATATTAGTGCCAAAGCCCCTATTAATCTATGCATTATTCTTAGGTCCTCTATTGCGCTTATTGCCTTTTGTATTCTGTGATTTCGCCTTTGTGTTGCTATTACCACCTTTTCTTTTCTTACGCCTTCTTTTTGGAGTATCAAATCGGGTTAAACTGTCTTGACCCACAACGTTTCCAAAATCAAGTTTAGTATCATGTATTAATTCTGCTGCATATTCCTCCAGACTGCTGACTGGTGTATTATTTTTATTAGAAGCAATAATTTCATTGGCTTGTGCCGCAGTGAGTTTGTGCCAGTTCATCCATTCCCCTTCATAGGCATACCAAAGATGCCCTTGAAAGATGTCTATTTTTTGACAAACGGCAGTTCCCTTTTCTGTCTTTAATTTTTGTTCTGTACTAGGGAAATCCTTTAAGGCGTCCAGATATGCATCCAGTTCATAATTAAGACAGCACTTTAATTTACCACATTGTCCAGCAAGCTTTTGAGGGTTTAACGAGAGTTGTTGATAACGAGCTGCGCTGGTTGTTACAGATCTAAAATCTGTTAACCAGGTAGAGCAGCAAAGCTCTCTCCCACATGAGCCTATTCCGCCCAGTCTGGCGGCTTCTTGTCTAAATCCTATTTGTTTCATCTCAATACGAGTACGAAACTCCTGGGCAAATTCTTTTATAAGCTGTCTAAAATCTACACGGTCTTCTGCTGTATAATAAAAAGTTGCTTTAGACCCATCGCCTTGAAATTCTATATCAGAGATTTTCATTTGCAATCCAAGTCTTATTGCTATCTGTCGTGATCTTACTTTTATTGCTTCTTCCCGTTCCTTTACAGTGGTCCAAACCTCAACATCCCGGGGTGATGCTTTACGGTAAACTTTTAAAAACTCGTCAGAATCATAAGAAGCTTTTTTCTTTTTCATCTGAATTCGTACCAGCTCCCCTGTAAGTGAAACAATACCAATATCATGACCTGATGCTGCTTGCACGGCCAACACTTCTCCAATATTTAACTGAAGACCTTCTGTATTTTTAAAAAAATCTTTACGGCCATTTTTAAAGCGAACCTCAACAAAATTGAATGGTTCTTGTCCCTCGGGAAGGCTCATGTTAGAAAGCCAATCAAAAACGGTTAATTTATTACATCCATCGGTACCACAGGTACCATTATTCTTACATCCACGTGGCTGACCGTTTTTAGTCGTACCACAATTTCCACACGCCATGGGGTCCTATATATTTATAAACCTCTAATTTTTAATATTTCAATTTCTTTACTTATAATTAGTCGATTAGGGTTTTATTCTACAATTTGTCTATGTTTTTCAAAGCATAAAGGTAACACTTTAAGTTCCCAAAAATATAGCAATTATTATTCTCTTATCTCAACAAACAACTGTCTTTGTTAAATTATTCCTATTGTTTAAAAAAACACCGGCACATATACCGGTGTTTTTACTAAACTGTTTGAAACGATATTTAAAACTTAATCAAGTTGTTTTCTTTGAAATTTTAATTTTTCAGACCTTCCTTTTTTAAAAATCTTATTACTGTTTGGAATTCCTTTTCTTAAAGCTTTTTGTTCTTCTATAGGAAGCTGAATAATTTCCTGACATTCGACCGAGCAGCAATTATCTAATTTTTCTGCACATTGCTCACATTGTATAAACAAAAGATGGCACGCTTCATTATCACAATTTACGTGTGTGTCGCAAGGTTCACCGCACAGGTGGCAGTTCGCAATTACATCTTCTGTTATACGTTCACCTCTTCTGTGATCAAAAACAAAATTCTTCCCTTTAAATTTATTCTCCAGTTTTTGTTGCTCTACCTGCCTGGCATATTCGATAATTCCTCCTTCTAACTGAAAAACATTTTTAAAACCTTTATGTTTATAATAGGCACTCGCTTTCTCACAGCGAATACCACCCGTACAATACATCACAAGATTTTTATCTTCTTTATGGTCTTTTAAATCTTCTTCAATTAAGTCTAACGAATCTCTAAAAGTATCTACATCTGGGGTGATCGCGCCTTTAAAGTGACCTATTTCACTCTCATAATGATTACGCATATCTACAAGAATAGTATTCTCGTCTACAATGAGTTCATTAAAAGTTTTAGCATCTACATGAACCCCTTTATTTGTAACATCAAAAGTTTCATCATTAAGACCATCTGCAACAATCTTATCCCGCACCTTAACTTTTAATTTTAAAAATGCTTTGGCGTCGTGTTCAATAGCGATATTGAGACGCACATCTTTTAAAAAATAAATGCCGTCTATAAATTCCTTGAATTTTTTAAAATTATGAGCGGGAACAGATAATTGTGCATTAATCCCTTCATGGGCTACATAAATACGTCCCAGCACTGAAAGTTGATCCCAAGCTATAAATAAATGATTTCTGAAAAGGTGCGGGTTCCCAATTTTAGCATATTGGTAAAAGGAAAGAGTTAAGCGGTCTTCGCCAGCTTCATCTATGAGAGCAGCTCTTTCTTTCGCACTTAATTTATTGTACAGTTGCATGCTATACTTGATTTAAGTTTAAAAGTTTTGCAAAAATACTATTTTTAACGCTTTGACAAAAATGAGTTCAAATCATAAAAAAATGCCCTAATGTTTTAGGGCATTTTTTAATTGAACGGCTAATTCAATGTTTTTAATTTTTTACTTTCTAGGTAATAAAGCTAAAAACCTAACCGCCGTCCAATCTGTAATTGCAATTGAGACATATAAGAATACCCCCCATTATTTTGCAATAAATAACTCTTCTTTTTAACATCATAAGAGATACAACTTTATTGATAGATGTTAAAATGCTAAAAGGTTGCGTGAGAATATGGCCTAATTGTGATAATATAACTTAAACAGTAGTAGTGGGAGATTTATAAACGACATTGTATCGCTTAAAAAGAAGTGGTACTTTAGCAATCTTACAAAAAACCGAGAAAGAAAGACTATGAGCAAAGAAAAAGATGCCAAATTAAAAGCTTTACAACTTACACTTGATAAACTTGACAAAACCTATGGAAAAGGTACTGTCATGAAAATGGGGGATAACGCAATTGTAGAGGTAGAATCCATTTCGACAGGTTCTCTGGGATTAGATGTTGCACTAGGCGTAGGAGGTTATCCAAGAGGAAGGGTTATTGAAATTTATGGTCCTGAATCTTCAGGTAAAACAACATTGACCCTACACGCAATAGCCCAAGCACAAAAGGCCGGTGGGATTGCAGCATTTATTGATGCGGAACATGCTTTTGATCGTTTTTATGCCGAAAAGTTGAATGTAGATATCGAAAACCTCATTATCTCTCAACCAGATAATGGAGAACAAGCTCTTGAAATAGCAGATAACCTTATTCGCTCTGGAGCAATTGATATTATTGTTATTGATTCTGTTGCAGCTTTAACGCCTAAAAGTGAGATAGAAGGCGAAATGGGTGATTCTAAAATGGGATTACACGCCAGACTAATGTCTCAGGCGCTTAGAAAACTTACTGGATCTATAAGCAAAACCAATTGTACGGTTATTTTTATTAATCAATTGCGTGAGAAGATTGGAGTAATGTTTGGAAACCCAGAAACTACAACTGGTGGTAACGCTTTAAAATTTTACGCTTCAGTAAGATTGGATATTCGTCGTTCTACACAGATTAAAGACAGTAACGGTAATGTTATGGGTAATAAAACCCGTGTTAAGGTTGTAAAGAACAAAGTAGCTCCTCCTTTCCGTATGGCAGAATTTGACATAATGTACGGAGAAGGAATCTCAAAAGTAGGAGAGATAATAGATATAGGCGTTGACTATGAAATCGTAAAGAAAAGCGGATCTTGGTTTAGCTATCAGGATACTAAATTAGGACAGGGTCGTGATGCCGTAAAAGCAATTCTTAATGACAATCCTGACCTAATGGAAGAATTAGAGGGTAAAATTAAGGAAGCCATAAAAATAGCGAACACTTAAAATCTAATTTTAACCACGTTACGCAACCTTTTTCATCTTTGTGCATCTACTAGTAAAAATAGTTAGATAAAAGATGAAAAAGGTTTTTTTATTAATTGGCATATTGGGTTTATTAGCCAGTTGTTCCTTGGACGATGAAGGTCAGGAATTTAGATATGAGATTGAACCCGTAACAAATGTTGAATTTCCTGATAGTTTAGTATTGGGGCAAAATTATCAAATACCTGTACGGTACCTAAGGCCGTCTACATGTCACAGTTTTTTTGACTTTGATTATGCCAGACAAGACAGCACACGTATTGTAACTGTTATAAATCAGGTTTTTGAAAATGATAGTTGTGAAGAACTTACAGATACAGAAGTAGAACAAATGCTCGATTTTGAAGTGCTTTATGATTATACGTATGTATTTAAATTCTATCAAGGACAAGACACTAACGATGAACCCATATACTTAATCAAAAACGTTCCCGTTAAATCGAACTAACCAATATGAAAAAATGTGAGTTTAGACCAACTCATTAAAGATTGCAAAAAAGACAAGCCCAAGGCACAGGAAAATTTATATAAGCGCTATGCCAGCACTTTATTTTCAGTAGCCTTGAAGTATTCTCGTAACTATTCTGAAGCAGAAGACAATTTACAGGATGCCTTTTTAGTCATTTTAAACAAAATAGGTCAATATAATTTTAAAGGTTCTTTTGAAGGTTGGCTTAAGCGCATTGTTATTAACACGGCATTGCAAAAGTATCGCAAACAAGATGTTTTTGAGATTGTTAACGAAGGAAGCATTGCTCAAGTAGATGTTGAAGTTGATGAGGATTATATCTCATTAGACTTTTTACTTAAGATCATTCAAGAATTACCAGATAGATATAGACTGGTTTTTAACCTGTATGCATTAGACGGTTTTTCTCATAAAGAAATTGCTAAGATGCTAAACATATCAGATGGAACCTCAAAATCAAACTTGGCTCGAGCCAGAATGATTTTGAAAGAGAAAGTAGAAGCATATAATAATCAAAATTTACAATCTTCAACCCCGTGAAGGAGAAGAAAAACATAGATCGACTATTTCAAGAGAAGTTTAAAGACTTTGAAGCACATCCTAGTGACCGTGTTTGGCAAGGTATAGTTGAAAAGAGAAAGAAAAAGAAATCCAGAATTATCCCGCTGTGGTTAAAATTGGGAGGGGCTGCTGCAATCCTGCTTTTGTTCCTTTTTATTGGGAATAATATATTGAAAAATACAGGGCAAAATAGTCCTGAAGTAGTGGAAACACCCTCAGAGATAAATGAAGGTGATAATCAAGAACTAATTTCTGAAGATTCTAAGGAAATAATTTCTCAAGAAAGTGAAATTGCAGATTCTGAGGAGGTGATTTCAAATAATACTGTCGGTTCAAGTAAATCCAGCAATTCAGGAAATATTTCACCAGAGGAAAAAGGAAATATAAAAATTGTTGAGAATGAAAACGTTCAACAGAATTTAAACAACAGAACAAAAACTGCTTTACAAACTGAAAATGCTATTGCTCAAACCCCCGATTCAGGCATTGATACTTCTATATACAAAGAGGCTAATAATGAACGGGAAACCTTCAGCTCCCAAACAAC
The DNA here is from genome assembly GCA_963974735.1 of uncultured Flavobacteriaceae bacterium. Taxonomy (GTDB): domain Bacteria; phylum Bacteroidota; class Bacteroidia; order Flavobacteriales; family Flavobacteriaceae; genus Leeuwenhoekiella. Next base: position 17,611 of record CAXBEL010000021.1, read on the forward strand.
CGGAATCACCAATTCTAATCGCGAAGAAACTGAAAAAAGCAATAAATTTTCCGACAGTTCTTCCGCTTCTGAAGCTATTGCTCAAAACAAAGCAGGAGATGAAGAAAATAAAGAAGTATCAGATGCAGGCTCAAATAAAAAATCATTGCTAGATGCAATTAATGAAAAGGAATTAAATGAAAGTGAGCTTGCCGAAAATGAAGAAAATGATGATGAAGAAGTACTAAAGCGCTGGGGCGTTTCCCCAACAATTGCACCTGTTTACTATAACAGTTTTGCTGGGTCTGGTATAGACCCACAATTTAAGGATAATGCTAAGGATGGCGAAGTAAATATGAGTTATGGCCTACAGGTAAGCTACGCGGTAAACAATAAATTGACGATTCGTTCTGGGATTAATAAGGTTGATCTTAGTTATAGCACAAGTAATATTCAATTTTCTCCGGATATCCAAGCACGCTCTTTAAAGAGTATAAATTATAATGAGAATTCGGCTATAATAGAAGTGATAGATAAAAGCGCAGTACGGACTCCGGCATCCATTCAAAATGAGGTGCAGAGCAAATCTGCCTTTACCACAGGCTCTCTTAATCAGAGTTTAGGATACTATGAAGTACCTATGGAACTGGAATATGCTCTTATTAATGAAAAATTTGGTTTACAGCTTATTGGCGGATTAAGCACACTTTTTCTTGATAAGAATGAAATAGCAATAGATGATGGAGATTTATCAACCCCTTTGGGATCTTCAAATAGTTTAAATGATGTTAGCTTTTCAACTAATGTTGGATTAGGAATAGATTATAAAATTTCTAAACAATTTCAGTTTAATCTGGAACCTATGTTTAAATATCAACTCAATGCTTACAAAAACGAAGTTAGTGACTTTAAACCTTATTATTTAGGTCTTTATACCGGAGTAAGCATCAAGTTTTAAATATAATTTGAAAAAGAAGAATTAGGTTAGTTTTTTAGTTGGTTAGGTTAGTTATTGCACACGCAATGATGATGAAAAACCGCCCCTGGTTAGGGCGGTTTTTCTATTTTTTAAGTTGATCTTTTTGCAGTTGATTATAAATAGCTTTCTCTGCAATGTCCCTCAACTCTCTTTTATCCTCCTGGGCTTTGTTCTGAGTTTGAATAAAGGGAAGAACTTTAACCCGCATTCTACCAGGTGAACCCGAAAAGAACGTGTAAGAGAACCTTTTTTTATTATCAAAGAAAACCATGGGTACTATAGGCACTTGATGATCTATTGCCAACCTAAAAGCGCCATCTTTAAAGGTGTCTAGAATAAGACTTTCATCATCGGGAACACCCCCTTCTGGAAAGATACATATACTTAATCCTTGATTAAGGCGTTTTTGTGCGCTTTCAAAAACAGCTCTTTTACTGCGTGCATCTTTGCGATCTACAAGAATACATGTCTGTTTGTAGAAATAACCGAATATAGGAAAACGAGCCAATTCTTTTTTACCTACAAAAACAAATGGATTTCTTACAGAATGAAGCATCAGCATAATATCTGTCATCGAAGTATGATTGGCAACATACATATAACTTTTGCCTTTTTCTGTTTTTTCCAGACGTTCTACTTTTGGGAAAAAACCCATTCCAAATAAAATTATGCGAGCCCAAAAACGGGCCAATCTAAAGAAAAAAGGATACCAACTATCTTTAGCAACAGAAATCAGCAAAATGGGAAACAGAATAATAATAGGAATTATAATCAAAATATAGAACCAAATCCGCCAAAGAAAAATGAAGAAATTCCTGATTAATTTCATTTAATTTTTTTAGAAAAATTAGTAGTCTGGGCTATTTCCTTAGTGCTTAGCACCCTTCAAAAATAGGGATTTTAAACTTAGTTAATCCCTCAAAAAAATTAACTTTGCCGCAAAAGAAAAACACGTAATGTCAAGAATTCTTACAGGTGTTCAAAGCACGGGCACGCCACATTTGGGCAATCTTCTAGGAGCCATAATTCCTGCAATAAAAATGGCAAATGAGCCTAATAATGATTCCTACTTGTTTATTGCAGATATGCATTCCTTAACCCAAATAAAGGATGGTGAAACATTAAGACAGAATACCTATTCTACTGCCGCTACCTGGCTAGCTTGTGGACTTGATATAAACAAAACCGTCTTTTACAGACAAAGTGATATTCCTCAGGTTACAGAATTAACTTGGTATCTAAGCTGTTTTTTTCCCTATCAAAGATTAACGCTTGCTCATAGCTTTAAGGATAAAGCAGATCATCTGGAAGATGTTAATGCAGGTCTATTTACTTACCCCATGCTAATGGCAGCAGATATTTTGTTATACGATGCAGAAATTGTACCCGTTGGCAAAGATCAATCCCAGCATCTGGAAATGACCCGTGATGTAGCATCACGTTTTCACGCGCAAATGGGAGAAACCTTCATCATTCCAGAACTTAAACTGCACGAAGAAACCATGTACGTCCCGGGAACTGATGGCGCTAAGATGAGCAAAAGCCGTGGTAATATCATTAACCTTTTTCAGACAGATAAAAAACTGCGCAAGCAGATTATGAGTATTGAGACGGATAGCACACCTCTAGAAGAACCTAAAAACCCAGACACCTGCAATGTTTTTGGAATTTACAAGCTTATAGCCTCTTCAGAAGAAGTTAAAGCTATGCGTGCCAATTACGAAGGTGGTGGCTATGGTTATGGTCATGCTAAGACAGCGCTTTATGAAAAACTACTTCAACGTTTTTCAAAAGAGCGCGAACAGTATGATTATTATATGAATAATCAAAATGAAATAGACAAAGCATTGAAGGTAGGAGCGGAAAAAGCAAAAGAAGTTGCTAAAGATGTTTTGCAGCGTACCCGAAAAAAATTAGGATATTAAATCTTAAATCAGTTCAAAAAGCTTACCTGGAAGGGGTCTTATAACTCCTTTCAGTTCCATATTTAATAAAATGCCTGCTAGTTTAAAAGTGGGCATTTCGCATTTTAATGCAATTATATCCATCTGCTCCTTTCCGTTTTTATCTAAAAAGTTCCAAATGCTTTTCTCATTATCATCCAATTCAACAAAAAGTTGTTTTTGAATTGGTTTAATTTCTTCCTCAAGTTGCCAGTTGAGCATATAAATTAAATCTGCTGCACTGGTTAACAAATGAGCTTTCTGACCTTTTATTAAATTATTACATCCTATACTTTGAGCATCGCCATAACGCCCGGGCACAGCAAAAACTTCCCTATTGTATCCATTGGCAATTTCGGCAGTAACAAGAGAGCCGCCCTTTTCTGCACTCTCTATAACGACCGTTGCTTCGCTCAGGCCTGCAATTATGCGATTACGTCTTAAAAAATTAGTTCTATCAAAGCTGTCACTGCTCCAAAAGTCACTCATGAAACCGCCGTTTTCTTCAACGTCATTTACATATTTTTGATGAACTTTTGGGTAAATCTGATTAAGACCGTGGGCTAGCACCCCTATTGTCTGTAGGCTGTTTTTTACTGCTGCCCTATGTGCATGAATATCTACTCCGTATGCAAAACCCGATACAATAATTGGATTTAAAGGTGCGAGTTGTTCTATAAACTTTTCGGTAAAAGCTATGCCATGGGTGGTAACTTTACGTGTCCCAACAATAGAAATCATTCTTTTTCTCAAATGTGAGATTTTACCCCTTTGAAAAAGAAGAATCGGTCCGTCCAGACAATGCTTCAGACGTTCTGGATAATCAGCATCAGAATAACACACATAATCGATGGAATTCTCTGCAATAAATTTTATTTCTGCTTCAGCGGCTTTTGCATGGTCTTTATTATAAAACTCCTGAAGTTTATGGGTGCCTATGCCCTCAATCTTAAGTAATGTAGCTTTTTTCTGTTTAAGCAATTCCTCTGCAGACCCAATATTATTCAACAACCTCTTAATTGACGCATCTCCCAGATATGGAATATGTTGCAAAGTCAATAATGCATGCAACTCGGTTTCGCTCATAAATTCTAAGTAACTGGGGTTAAATATATTCCAAATTGTTAATAAAATGAAAAAAGCTTACAAATGGGTCGCTTATTTTTTTATAATTTTACGTTATGCGATTGGATTCTTACATAAGTGACTTATTATACCGGTATGAATGTGTAACCGTACCTGGTTTAGGGGCCTTTTTGTCCCACAAGGTTTCTGCAAAATTAGATGCTGAAACACAAATTTTTTTTCCTCCTAAAAAACGTCTTTCTTTTAATTCGCAATTAAAGGATAATGATGGTTTGCTGGCAAATTATATCGCAAAAGCTGAAAATATTTCTTATGAGGAATCTTTGAGGCGCATACAGAGTTATTACAGATTTATCGATACGGAGCTTTCTGACAAAGGCAATGTCGAGCTTAATAAAATTGGTGCTTTATCTAAAACTGATTCCGGAAGCATAATTTTTGAGCCAAATCAAGAGATTAATTATTTAACCGAAGCTTTTGGGCTTAGCTCTTATTCTGCTAAACCTGTCACTCGTGAAGTTTATAAGGAACAGACCACATCGCTAGAAGAAAAAGCGCCTTTACTTATAACTTCAGAAAAGAGAAATTCTCCAGCTTGGATGCGTTATGCCGCAATTGGACTTTTAACTATTGGATTAAGCGGCTCTATGGGATATCTCTATCTAAAAAATATAGAGGACCACAACTTTGCAGAAAAGCAAAAGGCAGAAACTCAGTTAGAAAATCAGATACAGCAAGCTACTTTTACCATTGACAATCCTTTACCTGCAATTACCATAAATGCTTTTAAACCGAAGGGTAAATATCATATTATAGCAGGAGCTTTTCGCATAGAGGAAAATGCGGCAACACGAGTAGATCAATTACGCGATAAAGGTTATAAAGCCAGACAAATAGGTGAAAACCGCTACGGCCTACATCAAGTTGTCTATGGCAGTTATTCAGACAGGCTTGAAGCTTTAAGAGCCCTTCGCTCTGTGCGCAAAGACGATAATGCCGGTGCCTGGATGCTTGTTAAGCAATTGGAAAACCAATAGTAAAATTTATCCCTATGTATTCTTCATTTAAAGCAAGACCTAAATCAAGGCTTTGCCTTACCTTTGCAGCCGCAAATTAAATAATTCATGCAAGTCAAATCACCTGCCGATTCCCGAGCTATACAAACGGACTTAGTCCTGCCCAATGAAACGAATCCTTTAAACAATATGTTTGGGGGTGAACTTCTCGCCCGTATGGATCGTGTGGCAAGTATAGCGGCCAGAAGACATTCTCGACGTATAGTTGTTACTGCATCTGTAAACCATGTTGCATTTAATCGACCCATACCTTTGGGAAGTGTTGTAACAGTAGAAGCGGCGATTTCCAGAGCTTTTAAAACGTCAATGGAAGTTTACATTGATGTTTGGGTAGAAGACCGTGAAAGTGGTCTTAGATCGAAGGCTAATGAGGCTATATATACTTTTGTTGCTGTAGATGAAATGGGCGCCCCTGTTATTATACCTCAATTGGAACCCGAGACAGAATTGGAAAAAGAACGGTTTGATGCTGCGCTGCGCAGAAAACAATTAAGTCTTGTTTTAGCCGGGAAAATGAATCCTAAAGAGGCTACAGAACTTAAGGCTTTATTTGAGTAAGATTGTTCTTTAAGTATTTTTAGAGATAGATCAAAAAATAAATTCTCGTTACATATTATAAACCCACTCGGACGGGTTCTGCCTTTCGGAATCCTTATAAACCAAAAATTTTAAAATAGTTTTTCCGCTAAAAGAGTTTTCGGCGATTTCACCTAATTCCTGTTTTACACTTACTTCTTGATTTACAACAACTTTAAGGTTTTTAAGGTTTTGATAAACAGTAATATAATTCCCGTGGCGTACATAAACCGCTTTGTTGGACCCGGGAAGGCCTTGAATTTTAAATACAACTCCCTTAAAAGCTGCACGTGCCATACTTCCTGGGGAAGTTTCAATCTCAACACCACTGTTATAAGTTGTAATATTAGGTAATGTAGGATGTCTTGATGTACCAAACTTCTTATAAACACGTCCCGTTTCTACCGGCCAAGGCAAACGTCCCTTATTAGAGACAAAATCATTAGCTAAAGCTTTTGCTTCTGCAGTTAGTGCAAAAGTTGCTGTGGAACCCGAACTTTTAGTTCCTGCTTCCTTATTGGATGCCGCAATTGCCTCCCTAATGATACGATCTATCTCGCGGTCAATTCGGTCTGCTTCTTTTTGCTTGCTTCGTATTTGTGAGGCATAGGTGCTTTCTTTTTTACGTATAGTTGCGATAAGCCCGTCCTGCTGCTTTTTCTCTTCTCTAAGCTTCTCCCTTTCAACTCTGTTTTGAGCTATTAGTTTTTCTTTATCTTCTTTTTGAACAACTAATTTTTTATTGGTTTCTTGAAGTAATTCTGTTCGCTCCTGTATTTGATCACCCTGTTTTTTACGGTAATTGCTGTATTGCTTCATATACTGGACCCGCTTATAGGCCTGAAGAAAATTTTCTGAGGAGAGCAAAAACATAATTCGGCTTTGACTGCTTTTGCTTTTATAAGACTTCCGCACCATTTGGGCATAGTCTTCTTTTAGCTGTGCCAACTCATCCCGAAGAGCACTTATTTTATTGATATTTTCATTTATCTCTCGCGTTAAAAGATTGGCTTGTCTATTAGTTACGCGAATAAGGTCTTCCCTCACCTTTATTTTTTGATCAAGATCTTCTACCTGATTTAAAACACTAATCTCTTGCTTTTTGTTGCTGAGACGTAATGTATTGATTTGGGCAATTTGATTTAAAAGATCTTTCCTCTTTTGTTCAAGTTCCCTTTGCTTATCGCTTTGGGCAAACGCAGAAAGTGTTCCTAAAATTAGAAACAAGAACATGGTGACCTTAAAACAATTTCTTTTTAAATGAATCAAAGCTTGATTTCTTTATAGCCATTAGGGATACTAAATGGAAAGCTCACCGCCTCATTCACATCAACACTACGATATTCAATATCAATCTCTGTAGATTTATCACCTTCCTGAGCGCGAACAGCCACTCGCTCCGGAAACAAACCATATGGCATAGCTTCATATTCTGAGTAGGAAACTGTAAGCAATCTATCCTCTTTTTTTTGAGCTAATCGTTGCTGTTGCAGGGTAAATTCACCCGGATTTAAGTAGAAAAAAAGATCGAATAATTTCTGTTGCTTTTTTGGTACGACCAAATAATTTTGCTGTCCGGAAACTGCATTGTAATTTCCATCTTGCAAATCGTAGATAGGCTGTCCCAGCAATAGAGCCTGCACTTGATCATAATTAAGCTCTGTCCCCAGCAAATCGCTGAGAAGTCTAAAATCCCCATCAAAATAAGTCCCATCTATCTTCTCATAATATTGTACTTTATCTCGTGTGATTTTTGCCTTCGCCAAAGAAATTCCTAAAATAGATGCACTCATCCAAATTGTTTCGTCCTTCTGCATACGTAAACTCAACGTCACATTTTGAGAAGTCTTTTCATCCTTATACCGCAGTTTTAAACGCGCAGCAAGGGTTTCAAAATTAAAATGAGTGGCATAATGCGCGTTTATTATTTTAGCTGAAGCTAAATCCTCCACACTTGCTGTCCCTGTTTTTGTGGATTTACAACCTGTTAGGATTAGTGTGAAAATTAAAGCAAATACTATTTTGGTTTTTATCATTCTTATTGCATTATTGTACTGGCACGCTTGCGATATTCAGCTGCCTTGGTTGGATTTCCTGCTTTTTCAAAAGCTATAGCCAACTGCTTATAAAAATCTGATTCAATTGCTGGTTGATCTATTACATAATCCAACCCCAATTCTAAATATTCTATTGCATCTTCATACTGTTCCAAACTGTTTTTAGCCACGCCATAAATAAGATAAAAAACAGGTTGTGAAGGATATAATGCCAATGCCTCATCACTTAAGGAAACCGCGTCTTCCAGTTTTCCATTTTCTATTTGCAGCATCATCAAATTCTTTAAAACATCTAAATTTTCTGGCTCTTTATCATATGCTGCCAAATAGTATGCCAAGGCTTTTTCTCTATCATTGTGTTTTAGATAATAGCTGCCCAGTTCTTGATTTACATCTATATTTTCTTCTTCAGAAAAGAGGGCAATTGCATTTTCAAGTTCGATTTCATATTCTGGATTCTTATCTACAAAAATTAAAAAGTCATTCAAAACTGTATGCTTGGCCTTAGCATCAATAGTAGTGCTTTTTAAAACCTTCTCCATTGATTTTATTCCTGCTTCTACATCTCCTTTGTCCAGATTAAATTTATATAAGGCAAGATGCACAATGTCTGCTTTGGGATTTATTTTAAGGAGTTTCTGAGCGGTTTCGTATGCTTTTTGAGTTTCCCCCTGCTCACTATAAACATAAATTAGATTAAGATAGTTCTGTTCGCTCTCTGGGTCTTTCTCAATTCTATTTTGAATCTCTTTTTCTTTTAAATCCCCATCGCTAAGAGCATATACCTGCTGTCTAATCTGATTGCGGTAGGCGTCCTTGCCCAACTTATCATCCAGTTCCTCAAGAATGGCAAGTGCTTGGTCAAGATCTTTTGTGCGAACATATATTCGGGCTAAATCCTCTTTGTATTGAATATCATAATCAGCTAGTTTTTTAACAACGCCTATTGCCTTTTCAAAATCCTGCTGTGCATAATACACCTCATACAGACTTTCTAAAATGTCCCTTTGATCCGGTTTTAGCTGTAAAGCTTTTAAATAATTGGCTTCTGCACCGTAAGAATCCCCAGACAAAGCAAGATTCTTCCCTTTTTCAAAATATAAAATAGCCTCGGTAGGCCTGAGCGCAATACATTTATCCAAAGCTTCAATAGCCCTATCGTAATTCTCAATACCCTTTTGCTTTAAAGCCTCAAAAAATGCTTCTTGAAATTCATCTGTGACAACTCCTAAATCATCCACATTTACATCCTGAAACACATTATCGTCCTGTGCTTCTGCAATGGGTGAAAGCAAAAACAACCCAACCACAATGAGGATGTAAAGGATTTTTTTCATGTATTCATTCTACTATTCCAGCACAGAAAAGTCACCGATACTAATTTCGGTATAATCACCATCATATTTGGCATAATTACCAATCATCGCATTCTTCAGTTTTGCGTTTTTGACCACACTAAAATTCTGAATCAAACTATCTTCTACAATACTATCTTCAATTAAAGTGCCATTACCTATTGAAACATTAGGGCCTATAGTTGCATTCTTTAAAACTACATCTTCACCTATGTAACAAGGCGGGATTATAGAAGCATTCTCCAATTTTGCTGAAGGCGAAACCAACTTTTCCCCTTCCTTGTGCAGAAAATTTAGCATACGGCTATTAGTCTCCACAGTTACTGTTTTATTTCCACAGTCCATCCACTCATCTATCTTGCCCGGTACAAATGTGTAGCCTTTTGCCTGCATTTGTTTAATCCCATCATTTATTTGATATTCTCCACCGTGGGTCAAATTGGCATCAAGTACCGCTTGCAATTCGTTCTTTAGAACTTCAGCATCTTTAAAATAATAAATTCCTATAACAGCTAAATCTGATACAAATTCTTCAGGCTTTTCTACCAGTCCTGTAATTTGATTTTTATCATTCAAGGAAACTACCCCATAAGCGTTTGGGTTTTTAACCTGTTTTACCCATATAACACTATCAGCATCTTTATCTAAAGTAAAGTCTGCTCTAAAAAGTGTGTCTGCATAAGCTATAACGCAAGGCCCGCTTAGAGATTCTTTTGCACACATAATTGCATGACCAGTTCCCAAAGGCTTATCCTGATAGTAAATACTTCCTTTTGCACCAAGTTCTGCGGCGATATCTTTAAGATTAGCTTCAACTTCCTCTCCAAAATCAGCCCCTATAACAAACGCAATTTCTTCAAGCGGTTCATCTAGAACTTTGGCTATGTCTTGTACAAGACGATGAACTATTGGTTTTCCCGCTATAGGGATTAAAGGTTTAGGAATTGTCAAAGTATGTGGTCTTAATCGCGATCCGCGACCTGCCATTGGTACTATTATTTTCATTTGTTTTTATTTACAAACCGCAAATGCGGATACTATATTAATTTAAATTAGAGTATGTTTCAGAATATTCATTCAAACTTTACTTTGTGCCGGTACTTCCAAAACCACCGGCCCCTCTTAAGGTCTCACTTAAAGTAATTTCTTCTTGCCACTCTGCTCTTTCATGTTTAGCAATTATAAGTTGGGCTATGCGTTCTCCATTTTCTACCGTAAATTCTTCCTGAGAAAGATTGACTAAAATAACGCCTATTTCGCCACGGTAATCCGCATCTATAGTTCCTGGAGCATTCAAAACCGTTATTCCTTTTTTTGCCGCTAAACCACTACGTGGTCTTACCTGAGCCTCTATACCTACTGGAAGCTCAATATAAAGGCCGGTTTTAACAATTGCCCGCTCTAATGGTTTCAGAATAATTGGTTCGTTTATATATGCTCTAAGATCCATTCCCGCAGATGCCTCTGTCTCGTAATGAGGCAACTTATGGTCAGACTTATTTATAATCTTAATTTTCATTATTGAATAGTTAACGGTAATTTTTTCTAATTATTCCTTTTTAAAATGCGTTTAAGCTCGCCTTTTTCCATGAAGAAAAAACTGGCCAGAAATATAACAAGCAAGATAAGACTTATGCTATAATTCTCTCTAAAAACATAGAAGGACAATGAAGCAAAAAGAATACCTAATATCAAGTATAATCCTATTCGTTTTAGGTCATAAGGAATCTGGTAGTGCCGCTGGCCATAGAAATAAGAGGTTGCCATCATCAAGCCATACGCTCCTAGCGTTGCATATGCAGAAGCCATAAAGCCTATAACTGGTATAAGTAGCACATTAAGCACAATGGTAACCGCAGCTCCCAAAAGAGAAAAGTACATGCCATATCGTGTCTTGTCCGTAAGTTTGTACCACACGGAAAGGTTATGATATATGCCTAAAAATAAATTGGCCAAGAGCACTATAGGCACAATCCCAATAGCTTTCCAATAACTACTATCACGGATAAGGATTTCTTTAAAAAAATCTATAAAGCAAACAATTATGAGTAAACCCAATGTACCTGCGACGACAAAATATTTTAATATAGTAGCATAGGTGATGGGTGCATTTTTAGAAGATGCGTGGTTAAAGAAAAAAGGTTCTGCACCCAATCTAAAGGCTTGAATAAATATGGTCATAAACACAGCTAACTTATAACAGCCGGAATACGCTCCCATAATGTCTTTGTCAAGCATATTGCCCAATAAAAGCTTATCCAGATTTTCGTTAACGACAAATGCCAGACCAGCAACCATAACGGGCCAGCCGTAATCCCACAACTGAATAAAAAGTACTTTGTCAAATACCAGTTTTATTCTGAAAAAATCGGGCGCAATCAAAAGAAAGGTCACTCCACTAGCGGCAAGGTTGGCGCCAAATATATATATCAGTAATTTATTCTCGTTATACCAATCAAATTGCCATCCAAAATAGGGGATAGCCCACAGCAAAAAGAAGTTGAGAATTACAAATATGCCAAGATTGACCATCTTAATTCCGGTAAATCGAAGCGCTTTTCCCTGAGCTCTTAAATAGGCAAATGGCGCTACAACCAGTGTATCCAATACAGTGACTCCTATCAAGAATACAAAATATTTAGATTGGAGTTCTAAAGCTTCAGTAATGGGATTCTTTAAAAGCCAAAGCAGTCCAAAGGCAACTACCGTTGTGACTGAAAGAGCTATTAAAACCGTACTGTAAACCCGATTCTTGTTTTCAGCCCTTGAGAAGAAACGAAAAAAAGCAGTTTCCATACCAAAAGTAAGCAAGACATTTAAAAAGGCAGCTCCAATATAAAAAGCTGTGTTTTCTGCATAACCGGTAGTGGCAAGTTTCTCCGTATGCAAGCCCACGAGTATAAAGCTCATTACACGAGGTAAAATAGTTGCCAGGCCATAGATAGCCGTATCGTGTACAAACCGCTTTAATACGCTCAAAAAAGGTTGTTTTAGGCGCCAAAAGTAGCCAATTTAAATCGGTGCATCAAGCACGTACCTTTTTATTAAACTAAAAAATGAGTTGTTACAGTCATTAGCTTAATTATTACAAATAATAAATAACACCCTACGAATAATAATTGGTTGTTTGTTAGAGGATATTTTCTCTATAAATTTCTGTAAACCAATTATATAAATAACTAAACACTAACTATTATGAAAAAATTTAAAACTCACTTAGTTATCATTCTATTAGCATTCGCTTTTGTAGGATGTTTTAAAGATCACCACGGAGATCCTAACATGGACGACGAACCTTTTTCTGATTTAAATGATGTAACGACTACAGCACTTGAAACTACAATCCCTCGAGTGGAAATCTCTCAATCTGGTACAGATATTAATTTATCTCTTTCTGTTACAGATCAAGATGGGATACCTCTTGAGAATTTTACTATTGGCAATTATTTGGTAGAGATGTTCGTGGGCAGCAACTCACAGATTATACCAAATGCCAGTATAACGCTTACCGAAATGACTGAAATGCCAAGTAGTGATCCACTTGCGGTAGCGGCTACAATGGATTACTCAGGAAGTATGTCTTCTCAAAACAGAAGTGATATGGAGAGTGCTTTGAAAACCTTTGTGAATATTAAAGATGCGAATGATGAAGTTGCGATTATAAAGTTTGCCTCCTCAGTTCAATTAGTTCAGGATTTTACATCTGATTCATCTCTTTTAATTGATGCCATAGACAGGTTTCCAGCTGTATCTGGCGCAACTGCATTTTATAGTTCGTGCGACTTAGGACTTATGGAAGCTGATGATGAAACTGATGTTTTTCCTGTAGTTATTGGGTTTACTGATGGTAACGATAATAACTCTTCGATTAACTTGCCTTCACTGATTACGAAAGCTCAAGACCTAGCTATACCTATTTATACTGTAGGTTTTGGAAGTGTGAGTCAAACTAATCTTCAAACTTTGGCAGATGAAACTGGAGGTAGATACTTCTATGCTCCCAATGGTGAAGAGATTGAAGACCTTTATGAAATCATAAATGGGCAGCTTAAAAAACTTTATCTCTTTAATTGGCAGATAATGGATCTTCCTACAGGTACGGAGGTAAATATTAGAATTACTACAACCTATACTGGTGGTAACGGAACATTCACTGCAGAGTCAATAAAATCCGTCACTATTGAGTAAAATATAAGATTATAATTAAAAAAAAGCCCCGCTAATGCGGGGCTCCTATTTTATATATCTTATTCTAAATCTAATTATTTAAAGCTTCTGCACCACCTACGATTTCTAAAATTTCGTTTGTAATTGCAGCTTGACGTGCTTTGTTATAAGTCAATTTAAGTTGATCTCTTAATTCCTTAGCATTATCAGTAGCCTTGTGCATCGCTGTCATACGCGCCCCGTGCTCACTAGCCACAGAGTCACGAATTCCCTTAAAGAATTGAGTCTTTAATGCTTTAGGTATTAATTCCTTAACTATAGTCTCTTTTGAAGGTTCAAAAATATAATCTAAAGTAGGCGCCTTGGCGTCAGGATTTTGTTGTTTTAAAGGAACAATAGGTAAAAACTGCTCGCGTGTAACCTCTTGAGTGGCCGCATTTTTAAACTTGTTGTAAACCAGTTCTACTTTATCATATTCACCATTTACAAAAAGATCCATAACCTTCTCTGCAATCACTTCAGCATTTTCAAAACTCAAGTCGTCATAAATCGCATTCTCATTTTGAATAACTGTATGTGTTTTCTTAACAATATCATTCGCCTTTTTACCAATTGTAAGAAAATGAACTTCTTTGTTAGTATAATGGTTATCTGCAATATTTTTCGCCTCCTTTACAATATTAGAATTGAATGCTCCCGCAAGACCGCGGTTAGATGAAATAACGACAACAAGAACCTTCTTTACCTCTCTATTCTCTGCAAACCTACTTCCGCTATCACCTTCAAGGGTTGCGCTTAAGCTTTGCAAAAGCTCTGTCAATTTATCAGAATAGGGACGCATAGCCGTAATGGCATCCTGCGCCTTTTTCAATTTTGCAGCAGATACCATTTTCATGGCACTCGTTATCTGCATCGTTGAAGATACTGATGAAATCCTGTTTCTTATTTCCTTTAAATTCGCCATTGTATATTAGTATTGCGTATTGAGAAATGAGTTACTAGCTCGATTAAGAATCAATATCTGCTTAATACTTTGCTGAAAGATCCTTAGCTACTGCAGTTAATGTATCGGTTACTTCGTCAGTAAGCTTTCCAGCTTTTAAAGTATCTAATACACCTCTGTGCTTCGCATTAAGGAACTCTAAATAATCTCTTTCAAATTCTTTGATCTTATTTATAGGCACATTACGCATAAGGTTTTTAGAACCTGCATAAATAATTGCTATCTGATCTTCTACCGTGTACGGTGTGTTTTCAGCTTGTTTTAAGATCTCTACGTTACGTTTACCTTTCTCGATTACGCTTAACGTTGCAGCATCAAGGTCAGAACCAAACTTAGCAAATGCTTCTAATTCACGGAAGGCTGCCTGGTCTAACTTTAAAGTACCTGCTACTTTTTTCATAGACTTAATCTGTGCAGAACCACCCACACGAGATACTGAGATACCTACGTTAATAGCTGGGCGAACACCAGAGTTAAATAAATCACCATCTAAGAAAATCTGACCATCTGTAATCGAAATTACGTTTGTGGGAATGTATGCAGATACATCTCCTGCCTGAGTTTCTATAATAGGTAGTGCGGTCAATGAACCCCCTCCTTTTACTATAGGTTTTAAACTATCAGGAAGATCGTTCATGTTTTTAGCGATTTCATCATCTGCTATCACTTTTGCAGCACGTTCTAATAAACGCGAATGCAAGAAGAA
>CAXBEL010000022.1:0-31005 GCA_963974735.1 uncultured Flavobacteriaceae bacterium
CGGTTCTATTTTCTGATGTAATGATCTAAAGTGAAAGTCTTTTATAACACCTATTATAGTTAATTGTTTTTTGCCATTATTTGTATCTCGATAAAGTGTTTTACCAACAGCTTCATTTTCAAACCCGAGTGCTTTGGCAGCGCTTTGGTTAATAATTACCTTAGTGGAATCTGAGCCAAATTCTCTTGAGAAATTGCGACCAGAAACAAGTTCCATTCCCATAGTTGGGATATAATTTTCATCAATGTCGTAAACAAACATGCGTCTTTGATAGGTGTTGCCCAGATAAACTCCAGACTTATTATTATCTGAAGTACCGGCAGGCACAAAGGCAGACATGGTAACATTGGCTACACTGGGATCATTAAGAATTTCATTTTTAAAGGCTTGCTCATTATTGCCAAGGAGGTAGGATTCTCTCAAAACAAGCATTTGATCTTTGTCATATCCCAGATTTTTATTTTGAATAAAAGACATCTGTTGGCTTACGATTAAAGTGGCTAAAATGAGTCCTGCTGAAATCACAAACTGAAAAACTACCAAACCACTTCTGATGTTTTTGCTTTTGCTTAAACCAGGGAATTTATTCTTAAGAGCAGCAATAGGTTTAAAAGAAGAAAGAAAAAAGGCTGGATAACCTCCGGCTAAAAAGCTTATTGCCAAAATCAATATGAAGAGAGAAAGGACAACCTGTGGCTGAAGGAGATAATCTATTTGTAAATCTTTTCCTGATAGGGTATTAAAGAATGGCAACGCAAAACTAAAAAGCAATAATGCGACTATCATTGCCAGTAAAGCAGCAATAAATGATTCTGACAAAAATTGATAAATAAGCTGATTTTTGTTAGATCCTAGTACCTTACGTATGCCTACTTCTTTTGCCCTTTTAGAGGCAGATGCCGTAGAGAGGTTCATAAAATTGATGCAGGCAATCAACAACATAAATAAGGCAACAGCGCCAAATATGTAAACATATTTAATATCACCTCCTTGTTCCAGTTCTGTAGAGGCTATAAAATCTGACTTTAAATGAATGTCTGTTAACGGTTGAAGAAAGAGTCCTATCTCATTTTCTTTAGTGAAATCTGTGTAAGACATGCCAATGGCTTCCTTCATCTGAGGGCCCATATATTTTTTGACCAGTTCAGGTAATTTAGACTCAACATCTTTATAATCGGTTCCTTTTTGGAGCACTAAATAGGTGAAAAAGTCAGAATTGACCCAAGATGTTCCTTTTGCATCTGCATATCCATTAGTCGATGCAAACATGTCAAAATGAAAATGAGAGTTTTTAGGCACATCTTTTATAACTGCAGTAACTTTAAACTGTTTATTTCTGTTTTTTAAAATGAGTATTTTTCCTATTGGGTTTTCACTGCCAAAATATTTTTTTGCTTCAGTTTGTGTAAGAACAATGCTATTAGTTTCCTGCAATGGGTTTTTAGTATTCCCTTTTATAATGGGTAACGTAAATACATCAAAAAAGTTAGGATCTACATAAGCAAATCGCGTATCCCTAAAAAGGGTGTTTTCATAACTGATTTCTGGGTTATAGAGGTTTGTTAATCGGGTAGACTCGACAACCTGAGGAAGCTCTTTTTTTAAGGCTTGTGCAACGGGCGCCATAACAACGGCTTCTTTCATCGACTCGCCATTTATATTTGCTTTGAAGACTACGCGGACAATTTGATCTGCTTTTTCATTAAAGCGGTCATAACTTAGCTCATCTACAACAAATAGCATAATGATTAAGCAAGATGCAATGCCTATGGCAAGCCCAGCAATATTGATAGAGAATATGCTTTTATTCTTTATAATATTCCTCCACGCTATTTTGAAATAATTTTTGATCATAACCTTCTTTTTATTCAGTCCTCAAACTTTTTACGGGATTTGCAATTGCCGCTCTAATGGCTTGAAAGCTTACCGTAACCAGTGCTATTGTAAGAGCAGCAACACCCGCTAGGGCAAACACCCACCATTCAATGTCGATTCTAAAAGCGAAATCTTCGAGCCATTTATGCATAGCATACCACGCGATGGGAGAAGCGATGACCAGTGATATAATTACCATTTTTATGAAATCAATAGATAATAGCTTTACAATACCAGTTACACTTGCACCTAAAACTTTACGAATACCAATTTCTTTAGTTCTTTTTTGAGCTATGAAGGCCACTAGACCAAAAAGTCCCAGACAAGCTACAAATATGGAAAGGCCAGTGAATATGCCAAACAATTTTGCTGTACGTTGTTCTACAATATAAGCTGCATTAACGTCCTCATCTAAAAATGAATATTCAAAAGGTACATTGGGTTGATAACTTTGCCATTTCTCTTTAATAGAAGCAATGGTTTGTTTTGGATTACCTGAGTTTAGCTTGAGTGTTATAAAGGAGATGCTTGTATTGTAACTTTTTGATTCTTTTGAAAAAAGCGCAAACGGAACTATAGAACTGTGAAGAGATTCAATATTAAAATCTTTTAAAACGCCAACAACATTATAGGATTCATTCTCACCACCTGGATAACGAATTGTTCTGCCAATGGGATTTTCCCACCCTATTTGTTTAGCTGCAGTTTCATTAATTATTACAGAACGGGAATCGCTAAAACCATCCTCAAATCCCCGTCCCTTAATAATTTTTAAGTCTAACGTTTTAATAAAGTGATTATCCACCAGATATGAACCCAAGGCTAAATCTTTTGCTATGTGCTCATCAGGATTGATTGCTTCGGGCACATAGAAATCTCCAAAAGATGATCTGGTTAACATATCAGAAGAAATCGTTGCACTTTTTACCTGAGGCAGCTTCATTAATTCTTGCCTGAAAGTTTCTTCGCTGCTCTCCAGCTTTTCAGCGTTATTCAGAATAATTAGATTCTCTTTGTCATAACCAAGTTCCCTGTTTTGAGTATATCTTAACTGCGTATATACAACTATGGTTGAGATTACTAGTGTTATTGCAATTACAAATTGAAATACGACCAGACCATTTCTAATGAAGCCACTTCTGGGACCTGACACGTCAAAATTACCTTTAAGTATATTAACAGGCTTGAAAGAAGTAAGATAGAATGCCGGGTAAATACCGGCAAGAAATGCAGTTAGGAGGCTTAACCCTAATATTAGAATTGCTATTTGAGGATTTAATAATTCACTTATATAAATTTGTTTCCCTGAGATTTGATTAAAAAGCGGTAGGGTGATAATTACAAAGATTAAAGCGAGTACGGTTGCGATAGCCGTAAATAGTAGCGCTTCAGTAAGAAATTGTCTTATCAAATATTTTCTTTGCGATCCTAAAACCTTGCGTATACCTATCTCTTTACTTCTTTTTGCAGATTGGGCTGTGGCCAAATTCATAAAGTTAACGCACGCCAATACAATTATAAAAAAGGCTATTAAACCAAAAATATACAGGCTTTGAATACTGTTTTGTTCTGTAATTGAAGATTCTATGTCACCAGACCTCAAATGAATATCTGTTAGTGGTTGCAAGTGTAAATCCCATTTATTTCCTTTTTCAAGAAATTTATCATAAGGCTGTCCTATTCTTTCAAAAGCGCTGGCCGCTTGGGTCTTAAGCATTTTAGGAAATTGTTCTTCTAAATGGGTTATTGTATTGGGATTTTTAGAAGCGCTTTCGCTAAGTTTTACATAGGTTGCCACATTAAGCCATACCCAGCTCCAGTTAAAATATTCAACATCACCATAATTTTTAATGGGCATTAAAAAGTCAAACTTAACTGATGCGGGTAAGTTTGTCATATCACCTAATACCCCAGTTACTTTCATTTGAGTTTTTTCAGTGCCATAAGAAAGAATTTTACCCATAGGGTCTTCATCACCAAAGTATTTTTTAGCAATTTGCGGAGTAATAACAACACTGTTCGCATCATTTAAACAGGTCTTGCGATCCCCTTTTGCTAGTGGATAAGTTAGAAGTTCTAAAAAATTGGAATCTACTCCGTAAATATTATTTTCATTAAATAACTTTTTTTGAGCCGCTGATTCATATTCAATCACATCTGTATCGGGGCGATATAGTCGGGTATAGCTTTCAACTTCAGGATAATTATCTACTAAAGCTGCACCAGCAGGAGGCGGAGTATAACCCGCATAAAAGCTGTTATCACCCATTTTTCCGTCAATATTTACGCGATAAATACTACTGGCATTATCAAAAAATTGGTCATAATTCAATTCATCTTTAATAAACAGCGCAATCAAAATTACACACGTCAAGCCTATCGCCAGCCCAGCAATATTTATAAAACTATTGACCTTATTTCTTGTGATATTCCGCCAAGCTATTTTGAAATAATTTCTAATCATAATTTTTGATTTTTACTCTGTTCTTAAATTATCTGCAGGATTTTTAAAAGCTGCGCGTACAATCCTAATACCTATTGTGAGTAGGGCGATTATAAGAACTGACAGGGAACTTTTAACAAAAACCATTGGCCCAATATCTATTCTGTATGGAAAATCTGCCAGCCATTTTTCCAGAAGGTACCAGGCTATAGGAAATGAGATTAAAGCTGATAGCACTACCAGTTTTAAGGAATCTTTAGAGAAAACACTAACGATTTGTGCCACTGAAGCGCCTAATACTTTCCTAATGCTAATTTCCTTGGTTCTGTTCTGAATCATAAACTTGATAAGGCCAAAAAGCCCTAAACAACTAAGGAAAACAATTAGTAAACTGAAAATTTCTAAAATCGTTCTTAACTTATTTTCAGCATTAAATTCGTTAGCAAGATCCTCAGCAATCCAAGAAGTCTTAAATAGATTTTCTGGGAAAAATTCGTTGTATTTTTTACTGATTTGACTAACAACCTGCTTAGGATTGTCAGTTTCAATGCGTATTAACATATTGCCATATTCAGGATTTTTAATTGAGCGAATGATGGTGGGAGCAAGTGGATTTCTCAATGATTGATTATGAAAATTCTTAATAATGCCAACAGGAATTCCCTGAAGTTCTTTATACGGCTTATTCAGCTCCTCAATATTCAGTCTTTCCGCGGTATATTCAGTTATTATAATAGGTCGCGCCTTAGCACTGGCTTCTTCTTCGGCAGGAGTATCTGGTGCTAGTGCGTTCTCTGCTGAAAATTCATTCCTAAAACCTCTGCCTTTAACCAGCTGAAGTTGAAGCGTGGAAAAAAAGTTCTTATCGGCATCGATATACCAGGTCTGGATTTTATTGCCGGAAGATTGCGGATCATCGATTTCCCGACTGAAAGTCCCTCCGGCGCTTGAAGGAATCCACTGACCGATACTTGCATCCTTTACACCAGAAATCTTTTTAATCTCTTTTTCAAAGGTTTCTCCTCTATTTCCCCATTTTGTGAAGTTGATCCTAAAAAGATTTTCCTTATTAAAACCAATATCTTTAGTGTTCAGAAATTGAATCTGGTTATTTACAGCCAGTGTTGCAACGATAATCCCTATAGTAATCACGAATTGTGTTACAACCAGGCCTTTTCTAAAATAATCAGAACTTCGGCTTGTGTTATAACTATTACTCACAATACTCACAGCATTAGGTTTTGAGATCATCCATGCCGGATAAATACCGGTTATAAGACTTATTGCTGCAATAGCTAAAAAACTGATCAATAGTAACTGACTGTTTCCAATTATTGTTAATGAAAGTTCACTGCCCAGAAAACCTTCGAGGTAAGGCAAAAAGAGAAAGTAAATACCAAGACCAAGCGCATAACTTATTCCGAAGAAAAGAAAAGATTCAGTCAGAAATTGAGCGACGAGACCTTTCCTGCTTGCTCCCAGAACTTTACGAATTCCGGTATTTTTAATTCTTTTGAGTGTTCTTGCTGTACTTAGATTTACAAAATTTATGCACGCAATGAGCAAAAGTAAGACCGCAACGCCAGAGAGGATCTTTATATTTCGCTTATTCCCTTTAATATCCTGAAAATAATTATCAGAGTTCAGATAGATTTCCTTCATTGGCTGAAGCGATAATTCGCTGTTTTTCTGAGCCCCCGGAAGGTTTTTATACCATTTATTTGCTACAGCCATAAAAGCCTGCATAGAAACCCCAGTTTTTAAAACTAAATATTGGGTAGTGTAAGGTGTAAAGTCTGCTGAGAAATCAGTAAATCTTGGTTTTTTAACGAAGATAACATCGGAACGAAGATGCGTATTTACCGGTAAGTCTTCTATAACCCCGGAAATATAATAATCTGTTGATGACCCAAAATTGGAAATGTCCTTCACAATCCTGCCAACCGGATTGGAATTTGGAAAAAATTTCTTTTTGATCTTTTCTGAAATGACCAGATTAGGATACCCATCTGTAAAATTTTGCGGGGAACCCTGAAGGATTTTTAAATCCAGAATATTCCAGATGCCAGGATTCACTTCAAGGGAAGTCAATTCTACGGGATCATCTCCAAATTTAAAATTGGTTGAACTGGTATAAATTTCAGTAGAGGTTTCCACCTGTTCAAAATTTTCAGCAAGCTGAGGTCCCAGAGGAGCAGGGGTTGCAATGCTCTTTTCTCCCAACCCTGTGTTTTCTTCAATTAGTCGATAAATACGATCGCCCTTAGACCATTGTGTGTCGTAGTTAAATTCGTTGATTACCACTGTTGCAATTAGTAAAAAGGAAGCCAGGCCAATACTCAAGCCTGCAATGTTAATAGCAGAATAGGTTTTATTGCTTTTAATATTCCGCCAGGCGATTTTTAAATAATTACTAATCATAACCTTCTTTTTATTCGGTTCTTAAACTTTTCACGGGGTTTTCCATTGCTGTAGCAACCGTTTTAATGCTCATTATTAAAAGGGCAATGCATACCATTCCTAACCCACTAATGGCGAAAATCCACCAACTTAAACTTGTTTTATAAGAGAAATCCCGTAACCAATTATCAAGGCCCCACCAGGCGATGGGTATTGCTATTATAAATGCTGCCCCAACCAATATCAGAAAATCCCTGCACAGCAAAAGATTGATCTGTGCGATTGATGCTCCCAATATTTTCCGAATGCCTATTTCTTTGGTGCGCCTTTCTGTGGTATAGATTACTAATCCTAATAACCCCAAACAGCTTATTAAAACAGAAAGTCCAGTTGCCCATTTTAATAACACAGACATGCGTTGTTCCCGTTGATAAAATCTTGATATAGTTTCATCTATAAATTGCAATCTAAATTCACTATCTGGATAAATAGATTTCCATTTTGCTTCAGCTGCTGCAATGGTTTGATTCCAATCTTTATCTCCGGTATTGGCTAAAGCAATGTGAATTGTGTAAAACTGTGTCCATCTGCCCGTGTCCCAGTCACCGAGGAGCGCCATCGGTTTTATTTGGGATTTAAGAGAGCGCTGATTAAAATCTTTCATGACTCCTACTATGGGATAGGATTCTTCATCTATTTTAAGCATCTGGCCAATCGCATCTTTTGGCTGCTTGAAGCCCAAAACTTTTAGATAGGTTTCATTAATAACAAACTCTCGTATAGTATCGTTGAGTCTTTTTCGTCCTGCCAATAATTCTATATTGTACAAATCCAGATAATGGGTATCTCCATAAAGTTGCTCAAGATCTGTCCTTATTTCTTTTTGATCATTGAAGTAGCTTACTGAAGTAGTATGTGTATTGAAAGAAGCTGGTGGAGAACCTCCGAGACTTACATCTTTAATTTGAGGAAGAGCTCTAAGCTCTTTTATATAGCGTAATTTTTTGTCTCTTGAGCTATCATTCCATGGTGTAGTGACAAAAGCTATAGCTTCGGTTTTAAATCCCATATCCTTATTCATCATATAATGAATCTGTTTCCCCACTAAAAGCGTAGCTATTATAAAAACCTGTGCTATAGAAAACTGAAATACAGTTAGAAACCTTCTAAAAGTGGGTTTGCTTTTTTGGCTGAATACATCATTTTTTAATACCGAAACAGGTTTGAAATGAGTAAGAACGAGTGAAGGATAAATCCCCGAAAGTAAGGTGACCGCAAGCAATAACACTATGCTAAAGGTTATTATTACAGGTTCATTGAAAAGTGAAAAATTTAGACCGGCAGGTGTGAAATCTGAGAAAACTTCTAATAACCAGTACGCCAGGAATAGAGAAACTATTCCTGCAGCAAGTGTAAGCATAAAAGTTTCGCCTAAAAATTGAAGTATCAATTGTTTTTTTGAACCTCCTAATGTTTTGCGGATGCCTATTTCTTTTGCCCGCTGAGTAGCTTGAGCAGTGCTTAGGTTTATAAAATTGATACACCCCAGTAATAGTAAAAACAGCGCTATGCAGGTAAGTGCCACAAGAACAGATTTATTGGCTTGTGCTTGGCTGTAATCATAGATTCCATAATTTTCATTAAAATGTATATCACTTAGGGGTTGTAAGTAAAATTTTCTTTGTTCATTATATTTAATCGATTCTTCGTCTTCATGTTGTACTGCTAATTGATCTAATTTTGATTGGATTTCTTTAGCATCTATATTTTTATTGAGTTTTACAAACAGTTGTGAACTAGAGCTTGTACTGTTCCAGTTGTCATTTGTGTATTGATCTTTCATTTCCGTTTGGGCAACGGTTCCCAGGGATAGGAATTCCTGAAAAACAAAGTCGGTACGCTTTTTAAATCCTGCAACAATCCCTGTTACATCTACATTTATTGAGTCATTGTAAATCAGTGTTTTTCCTATAATTGATGCGAGATCTTGATTAGGGAAATATTTTTTTGCCCGTTCTTCAGTAAGAACGACTGTATTAGGTTTTGAGAGGATATCCTGTGTATTTCCTGCAAGCCATTTATATTCAAATAAGTCAAAATAACTTTGATCTGTAAAAACAACAAATTGAGGGTTTTTATAGATGGCCTCTGTGGTATTGTTTTTAACCTTTAAAGGACCATAAGTAAAAAAACTGCTTACCGTTTCCAGTCCGGCCACGTTGTCTTCTATTGATGACCTCAAGGGAACGGGAACCCCAGGATTATAAAAATTATCTTCGGGACTATAAAAATTGCTGGTTACACGATAAATATATTCACCATCAGGATGAAATTTATCAAATGTAAGGTCATAGTAAACCATTAGCCCTATTACAAAAGAAGCACTAAAGCCTATTGCCAGACTTATAATGTTGATGAGGGAAAAAAGCTTGTTGCTCCAAAGATTTCTCCACGCTATTTTAATATAATTCCTTATCATAAGCTTCTTTTTATTCTGTTCTCAAACTTTTCACGGGATTTTGCAAGGCTGCTTTTATGGTGCGCAGACTAATGGTGATCAATGCAATAAAAACAACGATGATACCTGCCGAGATAAAAATCCAGATATTGAGTTCAATACGGTTAGCGTAATTTTGGAGCCATTTTGCGGTAAGCCACCAGGCAATGGGTGAAGCGATTAAAAAGCTAAGAGCAACGATTTTTAGAAATTCTGCCGTAAGCATCATTGTAATGGCAGAAACACTAGCGCCTACTACCTTTCTAATTCCTATTTCTTTTCTGCGCTGCTCCACAACTAAGAGGGAAATTGCAAATAAACCAATACAACTTAACAAAATGGCAAGAATAGAACCACTTGTAATCATTGTAGACATTGTACGCTCGCGTTTAAAAGTTCGATCTATATTCTCATTTAAAAAGGAGCCCATAAATTCTGCATTGGGCTCTATATTTTTCCAAGCTGTTTTTATTTGATCAAACGACTTACCGGCATTTTGAGGAGCTACTTTTAAATAAGCATATCTCATATTCCAGTTGGGTTTTAAGAAAAGCGTGAGCGGTTCAATGGTTTTATTTAGTTTTTCAAAATTGTAATCTTTAAGTACACCAATTATGGAGTAACTGATGCTGTCATCAATTATAAGCTTTGCTGTTAAAGCGTTTTTTTCCTGAAGCTGGTGAGCCATACTTTCATTTATTAAAACAGCTAGACTGTCTGCAGCATATTGCCGATTAAATGTTCTTCCTTCTGACAGTTTGAGACCTAGCGTTTCTGGATAATCATAATCTACCATAAGAATATTTGTTGACACCCCGCGACCTTTGTAATCAAAACCAATAACACTGGTGCTTCGGCTTCCATCTTTTCCCAAGCCTAAAATGTTGTTTGCTGCAGTAATTTCTAGAATTCCTGGTTTATCCTGAAGATGATTTCTTAATAATTGTATGGCTTGCGCGTCTGGTCTCTTGCCATTAAGTGGAAGTGATATTACCTGTTCTTTATTAAAACCAAGATCTTTCGTTCGCATAAATTGGATTTGATTTCTCAGTACCAGTGTGCCGCAGATTAACAGAATTGCTATACTAAATTGAATTACCATTAGAGAGTCACGAACCTTGTTTTTACGGCTCACATTTAATTTTCCTTTTAGGGCTTGCAAGGTTCCCATTTTAGAAAGTAAAAGAGCTGGATAACCACCTGCAATGAGAGTGATAAAAATTAAGCTGAAGCAGAAAGCCAAAAGAATCGGCAAATTTGTAATCGTATCAAGACTGGCTTTGGTTGTAAAAAGAGTTTTAAAACGGTCTAGCAGCAGCAGAGCCAAGATGATTCCTGTTATTGCAGACAATAAAAAAACCAAAATACTTTCACCCCAAAACTGAAAGAACAATTGACTTTTTGCAGCCCCTAATGTTTTACGCATTCCTATTTCGCGTAAGCGTTGCGCACTTTTTGCAATGCTCATATTAATGAAATTGACGCTCGCTATAAAAAGAATTAAAAAAGATATGCCCAGCACCAGATATGGCATAGTCTTATTTACCTCCGCTCTCCCGTTGTCAAAACCTGCGAGATAATTATCCGTAAGAGGTAATAATTGAACTTTCTTGTAATTTCCCAGTGCATCAGGTTGCGCTCCATCCCGTTTTGCTGAAGCCATTTCTTCCTGATAATGCAAATCAACAAAGGGTTTGGTAGCTTTTTCAAATTGCTCAGGATTCATACCAGAAGCGAGCTTCATATAAACCTCGTGATTTTCTTTACTCCAGTCATTAAGGTAATCAGCATACGCGAAATCAGACTGATTTGTAAAATCTACAGCCAAGTCAAACTTAATACTACTTTGCTCTGGCATATCTTCTATAATCGCAGAAACAGTAAAAAGCTTTTCTTCTCCCTCTGAGATCACCCTGATTGATTTACCCAGAGCATCAACATCTCCAAATATTTTTTTTGCAGCATATTCTGTGAGTGACACAGCAGATTTATCCTCTATAGGATTTTCCTTTTTACCTAGAAGTATGGGAAAGCTGAACATAGAAAAGAAATCAGGATCTACATAAGCAATACTCATAGATAATTCTTTCTCATCATATAAAACTAATGCGCCTTTACCATTATAACGTGTTATTTCTTCTACACCGGGAACTTCCTTTTTTAGAGCACCAGCAAAGGGAATTGATTCAGCTGTACTGGCTTCTGGACCGTCTGGTGTTTGATTTGTAGTATAAATCTGGTAAAGCGAATCCTTGTTTTTATGAAATTGATCAAAAGAAAGCTCAAAAAGCGCATACATACTCAATAAAATAGCTACGCCGAATGCAACACTCAACCCCAAAATATTTAGAGCAGTAAATTTTCTGTCTTTCCAAAGATTTCTAAAAGCGATTTTGATGTAGTTTCTAAACATGATCGGGCCTTTTTTGTTACGATAGCGGCAAATAATGATTCATTATTCGGTTCTTAAACTCTTAACGGGGTTTGCGATGGCCGCTTTTATAGCTTGAAAGCTAACGGTGATTAATGTGATGAACAAAGCTCCTGTTGCTGCAGCTAGAAAAATCCATCCAGAAATATCAGCTCGGTAAGCAAACTTCTGTATCCATTGTCCCATAATATAATAGGCCAGGGGGGCGGCTATTATTAAAGCAATAATTACCAGTTGTACAAAATCTTTTGAGAGCAGTAACCATAAATGTGCAACCGTTGCACCCAATACCTTACGAACACCTATCTCTTTTGTTCGCTGCTCGGCAACAAAAGAGGCTAATCCGAATAAACCTAAACAGCTGATTAAAATAGCCAGAATCGTAAAAACTTTGGCTAAACTGGCAATCCGCTCTTGATTGGCAAACTTTTTTGCATATTCTTCATCTACAAACTGGTATTGAAAAGGAAGGTTGGGAAAGTTTGACTTAAAAGTACTTTCAAGTATATCAAGATTCTCTCTAACCCTGTTCGCTGGATTAAGTCGTAGGTTATAGTAACTGGCATTACCATATTTATCAAAAACATATAACGCTTGTTTTACAGGTTGATATGGTGACTGTACTATTAAATCCTCTACCACTCCAATAATCTTTAAGGGAGGACGTGGATCTTGCTCATTGTCATCTCTTATAAATTTGCCTACTGGATCTTTGAGACCCATATATTCAACTGCCGCTTTATTAAGTATAACAGCATTTGAGTCGGTGGGAAATTCGCGGGAAAAACCCCTACCGGATATAAATTTCATTCCCAATGATTGAGGGTATTCATAAGAAACCTCTGTCCAAGCCAGATCTTCTTGAAAACCTTCTGGTTTTCCTTCCCACATAAAACCAGATTGGTTAGACCACACCGCCGTTGTGGGGCTGCTTGAGGTTGACATTTCTATTGCAGCACCTGAAGCTATGAACTGGTTGCGCATTAAATCAGCCTTTCCCATAAACTCTGTGCTCATAGCAGGAATTTGTATAAGGCCAGCTTTATCATAGCCTATGGGTCTATCTTTTGAGTGCTGTATCTGTTGCATCACAACAAGAGTACCTATAATAAGAGCAACCGAAACGGTGAATTGAGTGACCACCAATACTTTTCTGGGTAAGGCGGCAAAACGGCCTGCCTTAAATGTTCCTTTTAATACTTTAATTGGGCTAAACGAGGATAAATATAGCGCTGGATAGCTGCCGGAAATCAAAGCGGTAAATACTATAAACAATAATGTTAAGAACCAAAATGTGCCATTAGCCCAAGGGAAATCTATTGCCTTACTCGCTAACTGGTTAAATGAATTGAGAAAAATTAAAACCATTGCCATTGCGACCATAAAAGCAAATGCAACTACCAGAAGGGATTCACTCAAAAACTGTTTTATTAATTGGCTTCTGGTAGATCCTATAGATTTCCTGATGCCTACTTCCATAGCCCGCTTTTCTGAGCGTGCCGTGCTGAGGTTCATAAAATTGATACACGCCAAGAGCAGTACAAATAAACCAATAATACCAAATAGCCATACGTCTTCAATGCGGCCCCCACTCTGCACCCCGTTTTTAAAACTAGAGCGCAAGTGCCAATCGTTCATGGGCAATAAAAAGAGTTGCGGGTTAAAAGGTTGAAAATCCTCCCCAGCTAATTCTTTCTTAACATCCCTTATAGTATTAGTGACATTTTCTATTGTCGTATTATCTGCGATCTGCACAAAAAGTTGAAAGGAATTATTTCCCCAGGAATCCACCGCTTCTTCAATCCATTCCTGAGTCGTTATATACTGTTTCCAGGGCATTAGAAAAAACAACTCGTTGAAGGAAGTATTATTAGGAATATCCTCGTAAATGGCGGTTACCATCATATTATCCCGGCTATTAACACGAACTATTTTTCCTATGGGTTCTGCATTACCAAAAAGAGCTTTTGCAGTAGTCTGGGAGAGCATTATGGATTTTTTTTCTTTTAAGCCATCTTTTTGCCCTTTAAGAATAGTTAAGCTAAGCATTTCTGGAGCCGCTTCTTGCATATAATTTCCAGTTCTGGAAATACTAATGTCGCCAAATTGAAGATATCTGGGCGATGTCCAAGAAGACATAGAGATATGCTCAAAATTATCTTTATATCCATCACGCAGCGCAAATTCTAATGGTCTGGGAATAGCTTGTCCAGTACCCACTTCTCCGTTAAAAGTTTGGTTTTGATATATCTGTGCTAACTTATTATGGTTTTTAAAATAATGATCAAAACTAAGCTCATCTGCAATCCACAATCCTATCATTATAGTGACCGCCATACCTATCGCAAGCCCAAAAATATTGATGAATGAATAGACCTTGTTTTTTAGAAGATTCCTCCACGCTATTTTAAAATAATTCCTGATCATGATTGTTAGATTTTTTGATTGATGAATATGTTATCTAGTCATTCATAGGTGTTTACTCAGTTCTTAAACTTTTTACGGGATTAGCGATAGCGGCTTTTATGGCTTGAAAGCTTACTGTAATTAGTGCAATACAAACTGCGGCAAGCCCTGCAAGGGCAAAAACCCACCAGTCAATTTCAATACGATATGCAAATCCTTGAAGCCATTTATCCATGGCCCACCAGGCCAACGGAATAGCAATTAATATGGCTACAAGTACTAAACGCATAAAATCTTTAGATAATAATCTTACAATTCCTGAAACGCTGGATCCTAGCACCTTTCGTACGCCAATCTCTTTTCGCCTTTGCTCTGAAGTATATGCGGAAAGACCAAATAATCCTAAACACGAAATGATAATAGCCAGCAGGGCAAAAATTTGGGACAGACTTCCAATCAGCTGTTCGCTTTTAAATCTTGCATTAAAGGCGTCGTCTACAAATTCATATTCAAAAGGAAAGGCAGGATTGTATTTTTTCAATACATTTTCTACTGCAGGTAAAAGCTGGGCGCTGGCAATTCCCGGCTTTGATTTTAAATAAACAAAGCGTGCATAATTATTATAATTGAAAAACATTACAGGATCACTTGAGCCATACATATCACCATATAGATAGTCTTTTACTACTCCTATAATGGTATACGGTTTATCTCTGGTGACTGTTTTTCCTAGCACATCACCATCCCCTATTAGTTTAGCAAAGGATTCTGATACCAGAATATTTGTGCTGTCTTTTGCCATATTATCACTAAAACCACGTCCTGATAATAATTGCATACCAGTTGTCTCAAGAAAGTTTGAACTAACATATCTAAAGGAAATCAATACATCTTCAGTATTTGTTCCCCCTTGCCATTCAAGTCCTGAACCATTATTTCCACCCGATAAAATCTCAGAATTGGACAAGGCCACATTCTTGATTATTCCAGAAGCAATCATATCTTGTTTAATGGGCTCGAAATTTTTAATTATATCTCCATTCACTGGAAGGCGTATCAAATTTTCCTTGTTATAGCCCATGTCACGGGACTTCACATGCTGCACTTGTTGATACACAATAATGGTGCTTATAATAAAGACTATGGAAACAACAAATTGTGTTATTACCAATCCCTTACGTATATACGTTGCACTTCCCAATTTGGCTCGGGTTCCTTTAAGTACATCAACGGGCTTAAAAGAGGATAAATAGAAAGCGGGGTAAAGACCGGCAAAAAACCCACACGTCAATGTGATTATTAGTAGTGAAAGAAAATGAAATGGCTGAAAAAGATCTACGGATAGATGCTTTTCAACCAAAATATTAAACTGTGGAAGCAAAACAAATAGTAACAAAACACTCGCTCCTGCTGCAAGACCAGCAGTAAGGAGGGCTTCCGTAATAAATTGAATTATCAATTGTTTTTTGCCAGATCCCAAAGCCTTACGGACACCCACTTCATTGGCACGTTTTTCACTTCTGGCTGTGGCCAAATTCATAAAGTTAATACAGGCGATCAAGAGAATAATAATAGCAATAAGTAAAAATAAACGCACATATTCTATGCGGCCGCCCACTACTTTTCCACCTTTAAATTCAGAGCGCAAATGCCAATCTTTTACAGAGTGTAAAATGGCTTTTGTATCCCCATCTCCAGTTTTTGCTGGAATAATATTGCGCACTTTGGCATTAACCTGTTCAAAATTTGCTTCCGGACTAAGCTTGACAAACGTATCCGTAAAGTTGCTGCCGTACTCGTTCATCCAGTCGATTCCAAAGGCATATTTTTCAAATGGAATCAACCAATTAAAAGTGAAACTTGCATTCTCAGGTAGATTGTTGACTACGCCCGTTACTTCATAGGATTCGTTATCATTAACCTTTACCGTTTTCCCTACAACACCAGTTGTATTGCCAAAAAGCTGCTTTGCGGTTTCTTGAGTAAGTATTATGGAATTTAAATTTTGAAGAGCATCTTTAGCACGTCCCTCCATAAAGGATAATTCAAAAATATTTAGCAGGTCTGGATCTGCATACCTTCCTGTACTGTTAATTGCTTTATCACCAACGCTAAAGAGTAAATCTGATTTCCATGTTCTAGCAGCTTGTGTTATTTCTGGAATTTCAGCTTTTAAATCTTTGGCCAGAGCCCCAGGAGTAGAATAGAATGTTCGCCATTCTCCTTCATACAACTGATTAGTGGGTACATAATATACCTGCTCCTGGTCGCTAATAAAACTATCAAAATCAAGTTCATCCTCAACCCATAAAAAAATTAGGCTTGCACAGGTGATACCAATGGCAAGGCCAAAAATATTGAGTGCACTATACCCTTTATTTTTCCAAAGATTTCGTAATGCTATTTTAAAATAGTTAAGGATCACTTTATAAGTTTATTTCACTATTTATTATTCTGTTCTTAAACTCTTTACAGGGTTTGCGATTGCGGCTTTGATGGCTTGAAAGCTTACTGTTAGCAAGGTTATTGTTAAGGCAACTCCTCCAGCTATGGCAAAAACCCACCATTTTATATCTATTCTATAGGGAAAATCTTGTAGCCATTCCTGCATTAAGAAATAGGCAAGGGGTGATGCTATTAAAAAGGCAAGGGCAACCAATTTTAAAAAATCTTTTGTCAAAAGTCTGATTACACTCTGAATGCTGGCACCTAATACTTTACGAATTCCTATTTCCTTTTTCTTTTGTTCTGCAACGAAAGAAATAAGTCCGAAAAGGCCCAAACAACTTATTAAAATTGCCAATGAAGTAAAGACGGCTGAAATTTTACCTAACCGTTTTTCTTCAGCGTATAGTTTTTCTACTTCCTTATCTACAAAAGTGTACACAAATGGCGTGTTGCTGGCCAGAGACTTCCAAGAACTTTGAAGACCGTCTAAAAGGATTTTATAGTCATTGGTTTCAGCTTTAACAACAATCCAATCTGGCCTATTTTCATTATAAAGAAGCATCGGCGCGATTTCTTCTTTTAAGGATGCAAAATGATAATTATCTGAAACGCCTACAATTTCAAATTCTTCAACATCTCCTTCGTAAGTCTGTATGAGTTTAGAACCCACAGCATTTTTGAGGGGAATATTAAAAGCATCAATAGTGGCTTTATTTACAATCACCTGAGAACTGTCATTAGGCCTAAGGTCACGCCCCGTAAGTAAAGAAGTTCCAACAGTTTTAAAATAATTGGGGCTAATCCCATTGTAGTGTACCAATGTCTGATTGGCAGGATTTTCACCCGGGAGCGTCAATCCCATATCACCTAAAATGTATGCTGATGGGTAATTGTTACTTCCCGCAACTTCAGCGACACCTTTTACCTTCGTAAATTGCGCTTTGAGCGTTTCGAATTTACTGGATACATCCCCAGTTCCCAAACGTATAGCGATGAGGTTATCTTTATCGAAACCCATATCCATTTTTTGAGAATATCTCACTTGCTGAGTGATAATAATCACTATAGCTATTAAAGAGATGGAAACCACAAACTGGAATACCACCAGGGCTTTACGCAAATTCCCACTTCCTAATCTTATGCTAACAGAACCTTTGAGCACTTTAACCGGTTTAATAGCTGAAAGGATTATTGCAGGATAGAGGCCCGCAATAAAACCGGTAACAATGCCTAAAATTAAAAGCGCCACGAGAATCTTCCAATCAAATAAGGCAACATACATTATTTCACCTGCCGTCAAGGTATTGGCAAAACGTAATGCCAGTGCGGTTAAAGGAATACTTATAAGTGAAGCGAAAAGCGACAATACTATAGATTCCCCTAAAAATTGGCGGATGAGTGTTTTTTTGTCTGCACCAATCACCTTGCGAACACCAATTTCTTTAGCCCGCTTATTTGCCCTTGCGGTACTGAGGTTTATGAAATTTATACAGGCTACTAATTGGATAAAAAATGCCAAAATAAGTAACATATAGAGATACTTAATATCTGATACTTTATCGATTTGGTTTCTTATCCCTTTAGAATACAAATGAATATCCAGAATTTTCTGTAGAAAAAGGGACTTGCTAAAACCTACTGCTGCAAGATCCTTGGACCCGTGCCTTTGTAAAAAAGCAGGCAGCTTACTTTCTAAACGACTGGCATCTGTACCTGATGCCAGCTTTATATAGCTAAGTACAAAATTTTGAGTGGCGAAATTCTGAATTTCCTGTACGCGTTCTCCGATACCAGGCGTATTCATTGTTACTATATAATTGGGATTGAGGTGTGTTTTACCAAAGTCATCCTGAAAAACACCTTTTACCGTTAAGGTCTGCTGCTGGTCCCCACTTCCCAAAATCAGCGTTTTATTTAAGGCTTTTGCATTTCCGAATATTTTTTTTGCCAGCGTTTTAGAAAGTACTACAGAATTAGGTGCATTTAAAGACCCATCGGGCTTTCCTTCCAAAAATGGATAATTGAATAATTTAAAGAAAGTTGAATCTGCCACATAACCTCGAGGTTCATAATAAGATTCCTCACTAGCTGATGCACGTAAAAGTCCTTCATTACCTTCCCCGAAATACACCACACGACAAGCTTCGGCGACTTCGGGATAATCTTCTTTTAGGGCAAACGCAATAGGAGGTGAACTCCCGGCCGAAGGATTTCCATTTTCGTTTTCCTCTATCACGGTTTTTATCCTGTAAATAGATGAGGAATCCGCAAACTGTTTATCGTAGCCAAACTGTGCTATTACATATATTAAAATGCTTAGGCAGCAAACAGTACCTACGGTTAAACCCAAGAGATTGATGGATGTCTGAAGTTTGTTTTTTTGTAGGCTTCTCCACGCTATTTTTAAATAATTCCTAAGCATTGATTTGATTTTTGATTGATGAATGAATCCACTATTTACACTAATACATTTTCTGTCACTTTTTGTCCGTCTAACATTCTGATAATACGGTGACTGTATTTAGCATCATGCTCACTGTGTGTTACCATTATGATTGTTGTTCCTGCTTCATTAAGTTCGGTAAGCAGATCCATAACTTCATTACCGTTACTACTATCCAGATTACCCGTAGGCTCATCGGCCAGAATGAGCTTGGGATTGTTTACAACGGCTCTTGCAACGGCCACCCGTTGTTGTTGACCTCCAGAAAGCTGTTGCGGAAAGTGTTTGCGGCGGTGCATAATCTGCATTTTCTCTAAAACCTCGTGTACTCTTTCTTTGCGCTCCGCCGGTTTTACGCCGGTATAGATTAAAGGGAGTTCTACATTTTCAAAAACCGTTAGTTCATCTATAAGGTTAAAACTTTGAAACACAAAACCGATGTTGTGTTTGCGAAGGTTGGCTCGCTTACGCTCATTAAATCCGGCTACCTCAATGCCATTAAACATAAAGCTGCCACCATCAGGATCATCAAGCAATCCTAAAATATTAAGCAAAGTAGATTTGCCGCATCCCGAAGGTCCCATAACTGCAACAAATTCTCCTTCCTTTACCGCAAAAGAAAGTTTGTTTAAAGCAATGGTTTGTACCTCCTCTGTTCTGTAGAATTTTTCTAGGTCGGTTATTTTTATCATTCTTATTATTGTTGATTGCTGTTGTTTTTTATTTTTTATAAGAAGGTTAAGTGTCAATTCGAGTGCAGTCGAGAATCGAAAAGACTGCGCGAGATGTGACATCAGTTCTTCAATACAAGTTCCTGTATGTCTCCATAGTTATCATAACTGGATGTTATTACTTTATCTCCAGGCTCCAATCCCTGTAAAATCTCATAATATTCGGTGTTTTGATTTCCTAATTGTATATCAACCTTGTATGCGCTTGACCCATCTTCACTCACTTTAAAAATCCAGTTGCCACCTGTTTGTTGAAAGAAACCTCCTTTAGGTATTAGCAAAGCTTGCTTTTCATCACTTAATGCTACACGTATCTGTAATGTTTGTCCGCGACGTATTCCTTTTGGAGCTTCACCGTCAAATTGCATATCTACCTGAAAACGACCATTATTAACCTGAGTATATACTTTCTTGATCACTAGGGTGAAATCTTTACCATTAAAGGTAAATGAACCATGTTGTCCGGTATATATTCTCGAGATGTAGTGTTCATCTATGTCTACACGTACTTTATAGCCGCTTAAAACATCTAGTTGTCCCAACCGTTCACCTTTATTTTTGGATTGACCTATTTCTGCATCCAGAGATGTTAATTGACCATCTACAGGAGCTTTAACCACCAGATCCCCCACTTTTTTGCGCATAAGTTCCAGAGCGCTTTGGGTCCTACTATACGAATTTTTAGATTGATTTATCTCCTGTCTGGTAGAGATGGAATCCTGCTTCAGCACCTCTTCCGCAAGATCCATACGTTGTTTTTGATAATTATAATTGTTCTCAGATTCCAATAGTTCCTGTCTTCCTATAGCATCTTTGTCATAGAGCTTCTTATTTAGCTTGTAAACCCGCTCTGCTTCTATAAGACTGTTTTCTACATCTGTTAATTGATTCAGTTTATTAATAGTATTTTGTCTGGCAGCGTTCTGTGAAATCTGCATTTGAGTAAGCAGATTGTAAACCGAAGTTTCCTGATTCACGAGACTCAATTCTAGATCGGTGTTAGACAGACGTAAAATGGGTTCTCCTTTTTTCATAATGGCCCCATCTTCTACAAATTTTTCTTCGACCCTTCCGCCTTCAAGGGCATCTAGATATATAGTAGTAATGGGCAGAACGATACCATTTACGGGAATGTTTTCCTGAAAAACTCCTTGTTTTGCCGTATTGATGCTAATTCGCTCAGTCTCTACATTTAATTTTGAATTTCCAGTAGAAGAAATAAGTACAAAAACGATTAAGGCAACGAGTAATAATCCTCCTATTATCATCGCAATTCGTGAAGTGGTAAAGCGTTTCTTTTTAAGCGGTATATCCATTAATTGGTTGTTT
Source organism: uncultured Flavobacteriaceae bacterium (assembly GCA_963974735.1). Lineage (GTDB taxonomy): Bacteria > Bacteroidota > Bacteroidia > Flavobacteriales > Flavobacteriaceae > Leeuwenhoekiella. Next base: position 21,004 of record CAXBEL010000022.1, read on the forward strand.
TCGGTTAACATATAGTCATTATGATGCCAAAACTTCAATTATCTGAAAATATGATAGTTATGAGTTTCATGGATTTGTCAAGTGTTCGGTTTTGATACACTCCCTGTTCGATTGCAGTACACTTTTGACTCCTTAAAAATTAATGAATTTGAATAATTTTATGCCGTCGATAAAATTGTAATATTGTATAGATGGTATTAAAAGACACAGACATACTTGTAATAGACGACGATGAAGATGTCTTGACAGCTCTGCGCCTGTTATTAAAATCTCTAGTAAAGGGAGTTGTTGTTGAGAAAAATCCCAATAACATTATTTCACTTATAGAGCGGCAAAAATTTGATGTAGTTGTACTCGACATGAATTTTAATGGAGTGGTTAATACGGGTAATGAAGGTATTTTTTGGTTAAAGAAAATTAAAGAAGTTGCTCCCAAAACAGATGTTATTCTAATAACAGCATATGGCGATATTGATCTAGCGATTAGATCTTTAAAAGAAGGCGCTTCAGACTTTCTGGTGAAACCCTGGAAGAATGAAAAAATGATTCAATCTGTAAAAGAGCTTCTAGAAAAAAAGCAGTCGCCTAAATCTTCTAAAAGTGACTTGAGGTTTGATAATACCATTGTGGGAGAAAGCGATAGTATTAAAGATGTTTTTGTAAAGCTGAAAAAGGTGGCACCTACTGATGCCAATGTTTTGATATTAGGAGAAAACGGAACAGGAAAGGATCTTATAGCTAAAGCTGTTCATGAGAATTCATTGAGAAAAAATAAACCCTTTATAAAGGTTGATGTAGGCGCGCTGACTTCAACATTATTTGAAAGTGAACTTTTTGGTTATAAAAAAGGCGCATTTACAGATGCGCGTGAAGACAGAAAGGGAAGATTTGAAGCCGCATCCGGGGGAACTTTATTTCTGGATGAAATAGGGAACATCAGCTTGCGGCAGCAGGCACGACTATTAACAGTGCTTCAAAACAGACATATTACACCTTTGGGGTCTAATGAAACCATTCCCGTAGATATTCGGCTTATTTGCGCAACCAACTTGAGTCTTAAAGATCTCGCAGACGAAAATAAGTTTAGAAAAGATTTAATCTACCGTATAAATACGGTAGATATGATGATTCCTCCACTGAGGGAGCGGGGTACAGATATTACTTTACTGGCACATCATTTTATTGATATCTATGCTGAAAAATATTCTAAAGGGTCATTTAAACTAAATCCTGATTTTATAAATAAATTAAAAAGTCATCCCTTTCCTGGTAATGTGAGAGAGTTGCAATATGCCATAGAAAGAGCAATAATTATGTCTGAAGGGACAACTTTAGGAGCAGAAGATCTTGTTTTTTCGGCTATAGAAAGAAAAAGTGCTTCTGGCCCAAAGGCGACAAATCTTGAAACTGTTGAGAAAAATACCATCTTAAGAGTTATAGAAAAGAATAAAGGGAATATTTCAAAATCTGCGAAAGAATTGGGGATAACACGCACAGCCCTTTATAGAAGATTAAATAAGTATGATTTATAAACGCTATACAGCTTCACTTCTGCTACGGGTTTTGCTTCTAGCTGGGTTTCTTACCTTAATGGCGTTTGGGATTACAAGGTCCAATAATTATGCAATCTTAGGTGGGGCATTTCTTTCTCTAATCTCTGTTTACAGTTTATATAAGTTCGTAATCAAGCGTTTTGTAGAGATGGATGATTTTTTTGAGTCTGTAAAATACCGTGATTTTTCCCGTTGGTTTACAGAAGAGAACGGCCCGCAGGATATACGCAAATTGCACAAGGGCTTTAATGATGTAAACCGCACGGTAAGAGAAATAGACAGTGAGAGACAGGCGCAATATGTTTATCTCCAAAAAATTCTGGAAATGGTCGATATAGGTATTATAGCGTATAATCTGGAATCTGGGGACGTACTATGGGCAAATGATTCTTTAAAAAACACATTGGATTTTCCCTCATTTAAAAATGTAAGTTTTGTTGAAAATCGAAAACCTCAATTGTATGAGGATATATTTGAAACTTTTCATTCGAGCGCCCATTCTATTAGTTTATCAATTAAAAATGAAAAAATAAAGGTGCTTATTTCTGATACTGTTTTTCAGGTGGAAGAAGAAGCCTTTAAACTTATTGTTCTTCAAAATATAGATGAGACTTTAAGCCGTAATGAATCTGAAGCATGGAAAAAACTTCTCAGTGTTATGACTCATGAGATTATGAATTCTATCGCACCTATTTCCTCTTTAGCAGAAACACTTCAGAACAATATTCAACTAAAGATTGATGATCCGAAAAATCATACATTGGAAATAGAGGATTTAAATGACGGTATTACGAGCATAAAGAAAAGAAGTGAAGGGTTGATGAAATTTGCAAAAACATATAGGAGTCTTAATAAGGTCACGCACTTAAACCTGAGCAGAATCAAGGTAAATGAGCTTTTTAAAAATATCAGCGATTTGATGCAGCCATCTTTACAAAATAAGGATGTTAGTTTGGATTTTAACTTGGATGCTCCAGATCTTGAGTTGGAAATAGATGCTTATTTAATAGAGCAGGTTATGATTAATCTGGTTTTAAATGCCATTGATGCTTGTGAATCTATAACTGAAGGAACAATTACGGTTTCCGCTCAAAAGAACATACAGGGCAATACTGTTGTTGAAGTTGCCGACAACGGAAAAGGTATTCCTTCTGAAGTTATGGATAGTATTTTTGTACCGTTTTTTACTACAAAGAAAAATGGGAGTGGGATAGGCCTCAGTCTATGCAAACAGATTATGATGTTGCACAAAGGGAAAATTCAGATAAATAGTAAAGAAGGACTCGGTACGCGGATGAGTTTGATTTTTAATAGTTGAAGTCATTCAATGTGTTCTGAATTACAAATGATCAAGAGGTCAAGCATGCGCCTATTTAGTTTAGAAAAGGTTTCAGGTAAATTAATATTGGTTATAAAAATTTAACCAATTGCGGGTGCAAGTTTCCTTTCAGATCTTTCAGTTTGAAACTCGAACAACTTAGAATAATCCATAACGTTATCCACACCATCTAAACTACACAGGTGTTCAATAGTTGCGCAGAGACCATTAAAGAGAGTTTCTTTAGAAGTGGGATTAGCTGGTTTTTTTGCCCTATGGTGAAGTGGAACCGAATAGCCACAACCTTCTAAAAATACAGCTTCTATTTTAAGCAATTCTTTAGGAGTATACCCATTAATTCTGCGACCAAAACTTTCATTAACCTGGCCCACATAATTTAAGAAAACAGATCCGTGAGCATCTGTAAGGTGTTTCCAAGAGTCTGTATTGTCACAAATATTTCCTACTGCACAACTTTTACTACATTCTGGATGTAATTCGCCATTGTGAAAAGCAGAATAAAGCTTTTTTATGGCCTGTTCAAATCGTTGAGGTGTTCCCATAGCTAATGAAATTTTATTTTTAGCAGCAAAATCTATACCTAATAAAAGTGCTTTAGTTACAACTGCTTAAGCGCACCTTAATTTAATAAAAAGATATGATTTCATAAACTTCGACTTAAATATTCTTATTTTTTTATGATTTAAAATTTAGTAAGAATTTGGAAGAAGTTCTTCTTTGTTGAGGTCAATTATATTTTAAATTCAGCCCATAAGGGGTAGTGGTCAGACATTAAATAAGAGAGGCTAAGTTTAGAGATATCCCTATTATTTAATGCAATTGGGACGAAGTCGTAATTACCACCATTGGTAAACTCCATAGACAAGCGGCGACGGTTTCCTTCAAACCACGCTATCTGGTCGTAATATTTAGTGGTGTCAAAAATAGATCGGGTAACTTTTGGATCTTGAAGTTGGGGTGGAACATACAGCCCTTCGGTTAAAAATGTCTTATCCAGTAAATCGCCTCTTTTATCAATATTAAAATCTCCTAAAGCAATGAGATCTTGATGATAGGCATTTATATTTTCTGACCAATCTGCTAACCATTTTGCAATGTTTTGGAGCTCTGATATGCGCTCTTTAGAATTTTTGCCATATTTAATATGAAGTGTAACAAGAATAAAAGTGTGTTCATTAGATCTAAAACTCACGGCATAGGGAGTTCTTACAAATTGATTTTGTAATGCATTGTCTCCTATTCCCTGCATCCATTCCTTAGGTACCACAAGTTCGCAAGCCAATCCTGAAAGTTGAACGCGACGTGTATCGAAGAGATAAGCCATACGCTCTCCATTTCCAGAATCCCCTCTGTTTACATCTGTTAATATAAGGGACCAATTATCTCCAAGAACTTTTAAGGTATCCCGCAATGCTCTAATACTGGATTTTACTTCTTGGATGGCAATAATGTCAAAACGCTTAATTATTTCTGCAATGCAAAGAATAGAATGCAGATCCCGCTTGGGAGAATCACTCTTTTCAGATTCCCATTTTCGGGTTAAATTACCAAACGCCCTAATGTTCCAGCTGGCGATTAAGAGATTTTGATCCAGACATTTTGAAGGAATCTTAAAATCTAAATCTTGACTAAGTAATTCTAAATTGTCAGAAACAAATTTTGGTGGTGTATCTAGAATTGTTAGCATCCATCAAAATAATCATTTTTTGGGAAGTATTCTATTTACTTTAATATGGGAGTGAACTTAAAAACTAAAAATCAAACTTGAAATACTAACATAAGCTGGTTCTACAGCTTTAATAGTTTCTAAGTTCTCTGTAGTCATAACCTCTTCTATGAGTTCAATCTTTCTTTCAAAATTAAAATCAAATTCAAAATGTTCGCCTTTAATTATAGCATCTAAGACGTATTGAAGGATCAACCTGTAATCCGAATCGACTTCAACAATATTGGGATTATTAAAAATATAAGATATGTTTTTGCGATTGGTAATTTTGCCATTAATGAATTCGATTAAAAGCACTTCTTTGTATTCCCACACAGGGGCAAATACATCCATCCCTCCTTTAATAAATCCACGCATAAAATATTGTGTTCCGCTATAATAAGATCGAATAGGTTTTTTATATTTTAAAATATTTCTATTTAATCCTAATCTTTTTGGCTTAACACCGTCTAGGACGAAATCTTTTTCTGAAAATCCTGGGTTTTCTGCTAGGTGCTTTTGAATATTGACTTTTACACAATATTTTTTAACCCATATTTGATCATTTTTAATACGTATTGATTTGATTTCTGGATCGTAGAAATTTTGATTTGGAGAAAAAATAGTTCTGCTCGGAACTATATAAAATGGACCAGTAAAGAAGATACCATAGTCGTAAACAGCCCACCATTCTTTATCTATTTTAATTGAACTCTTCCCATAGGAAGATGAGCGTAATATACGAGAAGCATATTTTTTAGATTCTAATTTTTCTTCTTCTAAAACTTCAGTAATTTTATAGGAATAGCATATTTGTAAGGACTCATTACCCACTTCTGTAAGATTTGGAGAGCCCAGTTCATATTGTTCCGTATCCTCTAAAACATTTGAAATATATTCTTTACTCCAAATGAGGGAATCTTCCAATATTTCCTTTTTAAGAGATAAGTTTTGTTCTAAAAATTGCAGAACTGATACTTGAAGCTTATTACAGAATGAATAATTTACGACAAAGTTATTTTTCTCACGAATCCAATCTGTAGTTATTATAACTGGATGACAGAGAATATTACGTAGAGTCCTACACTCCCTTTTATTAGTACGGTAAGTTATTACGCAATGTTCATTTGAATTTAATATCTGCAAGACAACAGAGTCTTCACACTCTGCTAATTTTAAGCGTTTTAAATTATCAAGACCTTGAAGAGGTGACCAATCTATGCTTGACGGTTGATAAATGTGGATGTATTCTAATTTCTTAAGCTTTATAAGTGGGCTAATTTTTTTAATATTAGACCCACGAATATAGAGGTGTTTCAGATTTTTTAGATTAGCAAGAGGTTTAATATCATAAATGGGTTGATTGCCGTTGACGCATTCTATATGAATAAACTCTAGATTAGAACAGTCAAGAAGAGGAGTTAAATCACCATCAAAATCATCATTAATAATAAAATAGGTGAGGGTTTCTTTTTCTTCTTTAGAAAGTTCAAAACTATCAACTGCATCAAAATTTAAACTACTTCCTAAATATCGAATTCCAGCAAAGGATTCTTGGAAATAGCCCTCAAAATTCTGCCCCATCTTCAATAATTCTTGGGCAGTGGCTTGCCAGCTAAATTGATAATTCAGCTTAATCAGGTCTTCCATTAAATCTAAATTTTAAGATAGGATAGTTATCAAAAAGTTCTTAAGAGATCATTTTGTGACAAGTTCATAAAAAAAAATTTCTAAAGAAAATTATCTCTTTAATACTTTCTGAGTTGTTGTCCAATTATCTGAAGAAACCCGCACTAAAGTAATACCTGATGGGATCTTTGAAGTATCAACCACATATTCATTTTGACCTTCTAAAGAAAAAGTATCCAATTGTTTTCCTAGTAAATCAACCAATTCTACTTGAATAGGGCCCCTGTCCAAAACCTTTAATATCAATCTATTGTCTTGAATAGGATTAGGAAATATAGATAAAGGACTTTGCTTATCATTAAACACAAAAGAATCTATTCCCAGATTAATAAATTCTGGATATGTTTCTGCGAGATAAGTAATTCCAGCTTTAGCAGTTTGAAAACTACCGCCATCAAAACCTCTAAAATCCCAGGCCATAGCACCAGCATAACCATATTCATAGGCCAATTGATAAGCTTCTGTAATCGTATATTCTGGATCCGTGCTTCCACCATCGATAGCTCTGGATGGAAATTCTCCTATTACGATAGGTTTATCTAACCCCCACCAATCTGCTGGTCTGTGAAAAGGAGAAAGATTAGGGCCAAAATTGTCGGGATAGTAATGCACTTGATAAAAATCCAGTGTACCATCTACATCTCCACCCGCGGCAATCAATCTATCATCACTGTAATAATTTGTATTTCCTTCAATATCTGTAGCTGCTCTAAAACTCCAAATTCCTGTAGAAACCTGAGCAGATGGAACAGTTCTATGAATAGCGCCTGCAGTTAGATTAACAAACTGTTGAACATACATCATTTGAGTTCTAACTGGAGTCCAGCCAAATTCCTGAGTCATTCCTTCAGCCTCATTAAATATTTCCCACGATAAAACGGCAGGATGATCACCTATTGCCTCTAGAATAGGTATTAGCGCATTATCAATATAAGTCTGTGTTTTCTCTTTGCTTTCAACAAAACCTTTCATCATTTCCTGATCCTGACCTTGCGGTTGCAACATATCGAAGGACCATAGGCACATACTTATTGTAATACCTCTTTCATAAGCCATATCCAACACAGTTTTCATATTGGTGATTTCATTGGTGTTAAGACCAGTTACATTTCCGCTGGCATCAAATATGGGACTATTTCTTCCATTGGTATGTAACCACCAGCGCATGGCATTTCCTCCTGCAGCTTCTATCTGATCTAAAATACCTTCAAAATAAGGAGCATCAAGTGTTACTATATCTCTTGCAAAATCATCCCACGCTAAGTTTATGCCGTTTGCAAAGATCGCTCGATCACCATCACGTATATCCACCAGATTCATATCATTATTGGTAGGGTTACCTACAAACAGAGCGATTTGATCTACATCTATATTTCCCGCAGCGTCCTCAACCTCTAATGTAAGTTCTTCGCTTCCTATTGCCACCTCATGCTCTAATTGTATACCTGTTCCTGCTACCTGTCCATTTTCTAAATACCAGGTGTAAGAAACGATATCGTCGTTGGGATCTGTAGAGGCTGAAGCATCCAAAATAAAAGTTTCCATTCCGTCACCATCAACATCCATCTTCACCTGTTGAGATCCAGCATCTGCTATAGGAGCAGGGCTTGTTTCTGTATCAACAATAAAATAATCGATGCCCATATAACCCCAATTTTTTATTATCTCTATGGTATTTGATCCAGCATTTAAATAAACTTCCCCAATATCTAGTGTTGTAAAAATCTCGCTTTGCGGAAAAACAATACTTTGAATCATAGACCCATTAATATGTAAATCCTGAGTTTTTTCGCCATAAGCGGACCTATATCCTATTGTGAGATAATAAAGTCCGGCGGTTTCCCTATTTACATCGATTGAAATAGCTCCCGTGCCTTCAAAAACCACGTAACCCGTTCCTGAAAATCCCGCAACATCACTGCTGATATTGGCATCAGTCACAGTTCCATCTTCCGCTTCTATTTTTGTCTGGCTGAAAGCGAAATTTAATGTGGTTAAGAAAAAAAATGTAGTGAGTAGAATTGTTTTCATATAGCGATTTTTTTATTGTAAAATAATTTTTCTTTTTCAACTTATAAAAGTATCTCTTATTACTGATTATCAATAAGCTAAATTTTTCTTTTAGTAATATGAATTTGTCAATCTGCTATAGTGTACTGAGTTAAAAAATGTGAATTGGATATATTTTCATTTACCCAAGATCTGGAATGCTTTATAATTGCTTATAAGATGTAATAGTGCTAAAGATAATTTCAAGTTTATCTAGAATTAAGGGGAATAAATGAAAAAGAACCAGATATAAATCTAAAGCTTCTTTTTTATCAACCTAACGTACCTTTGGCAACAATGAAAAAGAGCGATAACCAAGTCGGAAAGGTAACTTTAGCTTCCGCATTTAAAACCATTATTTGGCCCAGAAGAAATCTATTGTTTATAGGTTTATTTTTGATTGTGATTAGTAGGTTAGCGGGTTTTGTTTTACCGCTTAAGTCCAAAGAATTACTAGATGATATTGTCCCGAATAAAGATATGGCTGGACTTTATAACCTATTATGGATGGTAGGTTTGGCCTTACTAATTCAGGCGGTAACCTCATTCTTGTTGACCCGACTTTTAAGCGTACAAGCTCAATATCTTATAAGCGAACTACGTGCACAGGTTCAGAAAAAGGTACTCTCTTTGCCCATTAGTTTTTTTGACAATACAAAATCTGGTGCTTTAGTATCGCGCATAATGAACGATGTTGAAGGTGTTAGAAACCTTATAGGAACAGGGCTTGTTCAGCTTGTTGGCGGTACGCTTACGGCTGTCATATCATTAGTTTTATTAATTGGGATAAATGCCTGGATGACCTTGTTTGTCTTTTTGCCTGTAGCTGTCTTTGGTTATGTGGCGTTAAAAGCGTTTAAATTTATACGTCCAATTTTTAGGGATCGTGGTAAGATTAGCGCAGAAGTTACGGGACGTTTAACGGAAACTTTAGCTGGTGTGCGTGTTATAAAAGGCTTCAATGCCGAAGAGCAAGAAAATAAAATATTTGAAGGTGGGGTTGAAAAACTTTTTCAGAATGTAAAAAAGAGTTTGACCGCCACGGCTTTTATGACCAGTTCAGCCACTTTTTTATTGGGCTTAGCTTCTGTTGGCATTATGGGAATTGGCGGGTATTACATGATTCAAAGTACGATGACGACAGGGGATTTTCTACTGTTCACGTTATTATTAGGCTTTATGATAGCGCCCATAGTGCAAATGAGCAACATTGGTAGTCAATTGACTGAAGCTTTAGCTGGGTTAGACCGTACAGAAGAACTGATGAATATGACCACTGAAGAGGAAATGCAGGATCGTACTGTAAAACTTAATGGAGTACGTGGACATATTAAATTAGATGACGTGACCTTCGCATACACAGAAGGGAATAATGTACTGCACAACATTAGCCTTGATGTAAAAGCAGGTGAGGTTATTGCATTGGTGGGAAGTTCTGGGTCTGGAAAATCGACCATCGCTGGACTCTGTGCAAGTTTTCTAACTCCCAGCTCAGGGACTGTTTTTATTGATGGCATAGATCTTTCTACTGTGCAGTTAAACAGTTATCGTAAGAATTTGGGAGTTGTGTTGCAGGACGAATTTTTGTTTGAAGGAACCATAAGACAAAATATTCTTTTTCCCAGACCTGACGCTAGAGATCGGAAGAGCGTCGTGTAGGGAAAGAG
>CAXBEL010000023.1:0-30783 GCA_963974735.1 uncultured Flavobacteriaceae bacterium
TCTGTCCTTTTCTAATATTAGTAAACCACACATCTGGTGTATGTTCATCCAATGCTCTTTTAAATGGTTCCAACTTGACCTTATTTACAAAATCCTGAAAATAAAGACTGTCAGAGTTTGGTATGTTTTTTTTGTAATCGTGCTCTATAGGCTTGTAAACATGAAGTTGAAAAGGCAGGTTTTGCTTTAATTGATCTGCAAAACTTAAAGTCTGTGTGGTATTAAAACCCGTATCGCACCATATAAGCCTAATCCCCGGTTTTACCTGACTTACAGCGTGAATAAGTGACGCTGAATATGGGCCAAAATTGCTGGTCAAAATAGGACTTGATGCTAATTGAAGGCCAAACTCAATAATTTCTTCAACAGATTTCTGTTTTAATACCTTATTGTATAAATCCAGATTTGCTTTTACGTGTTCTAAACTTTCCATTTATAGTAATTATTTTAATCCTATCGGAATACTAGGATTTAAAAACAAAAGTAACCCCTGATGTTTACTCAACCAAGCCTTTTGGGATATATTTCACAAGAATTGTACGATTCGGAAAAATAAAATCAAAAAAATATCAATTCTTTACTTTAATCTTGAATAATGTCTGCCAAGGTATTATTCTCCAAGACCTTTAGCGTATTATCTCTCACTTGAATCATTAAGCTATGAACAGAACAGGTTCCTTCATCTGGACAATCTGCACATCTTTCATAAAAATTAAGGCTTACACAAGGCAGCATAGCCACCGGGCCTTCTAGAATACGCATAACCTCAACCATTTTTATTTGATCTGCAGATCTCCTCAAATAGTATCCACCACCTTTTCCTTTTTTTGAACCCAGAAAGCCAGCTTTTCTCAAACTGAGCATGATACTCTCCAAAAACTTCTGTGAAATATTCTCGTTTTTAGCGATTGCCCCTATCTGAACAGGCTCATTTCCTTCTTGTCTGGCAATATAACTCAGAGCTTTAAGCCCGTATTTCGTCTTTTTTGAAAGCATAGCCAAAGGTACTAAAATTGCCTACTTTTCCTACGCTTTTAGTGCCTGGTCTAAATCTTCAATGACATCATCTACGTGTTCAAGCCCGACGGAAACACGCACTAAACCATCAAAAATGCCAACCTCTAATCTATCTTCTTCACTTAATTTACTATGCGTTGTAGATGCCGGATGTGTCACAATTGTTCTGGTATCACCCAAGTTTGCAGAAAGTGAACATAATTTAATATTATTAAGAAATTTACGTCCTGCTTCGATGCCTCCTTTTACTTCAAATGCGACAATATTTCCACCCAATTTCATTTGTTTTTTTGCCACCTCATATTGCGGATGAGATTTGAGAAATGGATATTTAACTAATTTAACCTGAGGATGATTTTCCAAAAATTCAGCTACTTTGGTCGCATTTTCACAATGCTTTTCCAACCTTACAGCAAGGGTTTCCAAGCTTTTACTAAGCACCCACGCATTAAACGGGGAAAGAGCAGGCCCCGTATTTCTAGAAAACAAATAAATCTCACGAATTAAATCTGCTTGCCCCACAGTAACGCCACCAAGAACCCTACCCTGACCGTCTATTAATTTAGTAGCCGAGTGTATAACAAGATGCGCTCCAAACTTAATAGGTTGCTGTATGTATGGAGTTGCAAAACAATTATCAACTATAAAAATCAGATTATGCTTTTTTGCCAATTTGCCCAACTCTTCCAAATCCAGAATATCAACTGCTGGATTAGTAGGAGATTCAACATACAGTATTTTGGTTTCTGGCTTAATGAGGCTTTCTACCTTATCTACTTCGTCTACTTTAAAATAGGAAGTATTTATATTCCATTTGGGCAGAAACTTAGTAAAAAGTGAATGAGTAGAACCAAAAACAGAACGTGCAGAAACTATATGATCACCACTATTTAAAAGAGCGGCAAAAGTAGAAAACACAGCCGCCATCCCGGTTGCAAATGCGTAACCCTCTTCTGCTCCTTCCATCTTGCAGATTTTCTCTACAAATTCACTTGTATTGGGGTTTGTGAAACGGCTATAAATATTGCGATCTTTTTCTTCAGAAAAGGAAGCTCGCATATCTTCTGCGTCTTCAAAAACAAAGCTTGATGTTAAATATATAGGTGCCGAATGCTCTAAAAATTCAGTTCTTTCAATCTGAGTTCTTATAGCATCAGTTTCAAAATGGTTACTCATAATTTTTTTCCGTTTAGGATAATTTGATATTCAATTGTGACACTGGGCTCCAGTGTGATCGAAACAGAACAATACTTTTCAAAACTTAATTTTGCGGCACGAAGGGCCTTCTCTTCAGTAATTTCACCTTCTAAAAAGACATTGACCATAATAAACTCAAAAGGTTTAGCACCCTTTAATTCTTTACGCTCCCCTTCTACTTCTATATGATAAGCGGTTATTTCCTGTTTCTGTTTTTTTAAAATGGATATAATATCTATTGCACTACAACCTCCTACTCCCATTAATAAAAGTTCCATTGGGCTGGAACCTCTTACAACATCTGTGGTTTTATTATCAATTAAAACAGGGACTCCTGAAGCGCCTTTTGCTTCAAAAAGGTAGTTACTATCTATTCTATCTAGGGTTACTTTCATTTTAACGCTGAATTATTTTTAATTTTCCTTTTCTGCCAATCTAAGAATGTCTCCAAAAACACCTCTTGCGGTTACTGCTGCTCCGGCTCCTGCACCTTGAATAACTAAGGGTTGATTCCCATAGGATTCTGTATAAATCTCAAAAATTGAATCGCTTCCTTTTACCTGTCCCAAAGCAGAATCCCGAGGCACCGAAACTAATTTGACCTCCAATTTACCTCCATCATCTTGTGATAAATCGCCGTAAAGTTCGCCTACGTATCTCAAAACATACCCCTCTTTCTGATCTTTTTTTCTTTTTTCAAAAGTTTCATCCAGTTGAGGGAGGCTGTTTAAAAAGCTATCCGCATCTCCATTTTGCAAATCGGCCGGAATAAGATTTTCAATTTCCACATCTTCAAATTCCGAATGCAAATCCAGTTCACGTGCTAAGATGAGTAATTTTCTTCCCACATCATTACCGCCAAGATCTTCTCTCGGGTCTGGTTCTGTATATCCTCGCTCTATCGCTTCTTTTAAAACATCAGAAAATGAAATATCCTTAGCTGAAAAATTATTGAACAAATAACTTAAAGAACCTGAGAAAACACCTTTTATCCGTGTTATATTTTCCCCTGAAAGATGCAATAATCTAATTGTATCTATAAGCGGTAATCCCGCGCCAACATTAGTCTCATACAAATAACGCTTTTGATTTTCAGCCAAAGTCCTTCGTAAGCTTTTATAGAAATCAAAACTTACGGTATTTGCAATTTTATTTGAAGAAACCAGATCAAATCCATTGACTATTAATTCTTCATAATTGTCAATAAATTCGGCTTTCCCCGTATTATCTATCGCGATTAGGTTTGCTAAGTGATTTTCTTTGGCAAAAGCCATAACTTCTTTTACTCCACCAGAAACTGCCTGCTCAATCAATTCATTCTTCCAATTACTTTTTGCCCCATTTTTATTAAGTAAAACTTTCTTAGAGTTGGCAATTGCAAAAATATTAAGGTGGATCCCTTTTCGTTTTTCTATTTTTTCGGCTGAGTTTATAATTTGATCAATCAACGTACCGCCTACCGTACCGTGTCCAAAAATTGCAAGATTCACGCGTTTTGCAATACCAAAAATTTCTCCGTGCATTACATTAAGAGCCTTATGCAATTGATCTCTTTGTAATACCACACTTACATTTTTTCCCGTAACTGTATTATTAAATAACAAAGGGACAATACCATTTTTAATCAATGCACTGTAGGGTTTATGAAAGGTACTGAGGTCCTGCCCAATTATCGAAACGACAGAAACATCATCTATTACATCAATGCGGTTTACATCGCGATTATAAAAATCATTTTCAAATTCCTGTTCAAGTGCAATAACAGCCTGTCCTGCCCTGCCTGCTTCAACCACCAGACCAATACCTCTTTCTGAAGATCCTTGAGAAATAATACTAACACTAATTCCCTGACTTCCCAACGCTTTAAAAATACGCGCATCTATACCAGCTTTCCCCAATAGTCCTCTACCCTCCAGATTAATTAAAGACATATTTTCTAACACAGAAAGTGACTTTATACCTTCTTGCTCTGTCCGGGCGGTAATAAGAGTTCCAGAATCATTAGGATTAAAAGTATTTAAAATACGTAATGGGATATTCTTTTCTATAAGGGGAATAATTGTCTTAGCATGCAAAATTGTTGTCCCAAAGTTGGCCAACTCGTTCGCTTCACTAAAACTTAATTGAGCTATTTTTTGAGCATCTGGAACTAAATCTGGATTTGCAGTATAAATGCCATCGACGTGTGTATAATTTTGTAATTCTGATGCATCTAAATAATTCGCCAATAATGCCGCTGTAAAATTGCTTCCGTTCCTGCCTAAGGTTGTGGTGTGATTTTGAGAATTGGACCCAATAAAACCAGTTACGATATTTACTGTTTTCCCATTAAATTGAGCAAAATGCTTGATTACATTCTCTTTGGAAATTTTATCAATAGGATGTGCATTACCATAAACATCGTTGGTTTTGATCAATGTTCTGCTGTCTGCAAAATGTGCTTTTACCCCTTTCTGAATCAATAACTGAGTAATTAATTTTACAGCTATTATTTCGCCATAAGAAAGTACTTCATCTTTGACTTTCTGACTGTAATCCCCTAAGAGATTCACGCCTTCAAAAAGACGATCCAATTGTTGAAATTCTTCCGAAAGGTCAACATCAAAATCCCCTTGTTGGTATTCTTTAAATGCTTTTAATTGATGCTGAAACTCTTGTTTCTTAGAAGCATTTTCCAATATTATTTCCAATTCATCTGTAGCTCCACCTCGCGCTGAAAGTACAACCGCTATGCGCTCTCCATTATTTACTTTTTCTTCTAATATCTTTACAACAGTGTCAATACCTTTTCCGTTAGCAAGGGATTTCCCTCCAAATTTGACGATTTTAAGCTTTTGATTTTTTTGACTTTGCTGAAAAATAGGTTGTAGAAGTTGCTCTAGCTGCTCAAACTCCAACAAAAAGGCGTCGTGACCGTGTGCCGAATTAATTTCGCCATAGGTCACATTATTTTTTACTTGAGCCAATTGTTTATAGGTCTCCCTGTTTTCTTCTGGTGTAAAAAATAGATCTGAATCTACTCCTATAATATGAATGTTAGCCGCTACCTTTTCAAGCACTTCATTCAGGTTTTCTCTGTTGCGGGTGACATCAATTGTTTTAAGTAGCTGGTTCATCAATTTATATGCAGAAAGCTGAAACCGTTCTTTAAGTTTCTTGCCATGATGATCCAGCCAACTTTCTACATTAAAAATTTGTAAATCAGCATTTGTACTACGCTGAAATTTATTTTTAAAAGATTCTGGTGTGCGATAACACAACATCGCGTGCATACGTGCATCGTGAACTGGCTGACTTGAATTAAGTAATATCTGCTCCTGAATTTGACAATTGGCAATAAGCCAATCTGTAGATTTCCAATCTGAAGCAACGGGAATAAGGTGCTGAGTAAGTTTAGGCTTTAATGCCACCATTTCCCAAGAAATACCGCCACCCAGCGAGCCACCTATTATTGCAAAAAGCCCTTTAATACCCAATTGCTCAAGACCTTTTAAAAAGACTTTTGCAATATCCTGCGCCACAAAATCTTTGTAGTTTTCTATTAGGAAACCATCATATCCATTACCGGGAATATTAAATGAAAGAACAGTGTAAATGCGAGTGTCAATACACTTTCCATCCCCTATAATAGAATTCCACCATCCATCTTCACCTGCTACATGAGAGTTTCCCGTTAATGCATGGTTTACTAATATTACTGGCGCTTTTTTTAATGGTCTGCCAAAAACTTCATAGCTTAAAGGCAAGGTTAAAACAGTACCTGAAGCAGTTGTGAAATCTGTTATAGAAACAGTATGTAACATAATTGTATTTTAATCCCTTTGGGTTTAATTTTCTGAGGCATATCTCAGATTTTTGATAGTAAAAACCCAGAAGGAAAATATTCCCTCCCGGGTTTTAGGAACACTAATATAATTTAAGCTAAAACTTTCTTGTCAATTTTTTTAAAAGCACCTTTCAGATCTTGCTTCAGATCTTCTAAATCTTCAAGTCCAACAGATAACCTTATTAAATCTTTAGTAACACCAGTAGCTTCCTGCGCCGTATCATCTAATTGTTGATGTGTTGTACTGGCAGGATGAATAATCAATGATTTGGTGTCACCTATATTGGCTAGCAAAGAAAATATCTTTGTCTCATTAGAAATGGTTTTGGCGCTTTCAAATCCACCTTTCACACCAAATGTAATCAGACCACTTTGTCCTTTTGGTAAATATTTTTGTCCCAATTCATAGTACTCGCTGCTCTCTAATCCGGGATAATTTACCCAAGTTACCTCATCCTGATGCTCTAACCACTTCGCCAATTCTAAAGCATTTTCACTATGCCTTTTAATTCGAATTTCTAAAGTTTCCAGACCTTGGATGATTTGAAAAGCATTAAACGGACTCAAAGCCGCACCGTGATCACGTAATCCTTCAATTCTAACTTTAGCAATAAACGCAGCTTCAGCTAAAGCTTCATGATAAACCAGCCCATGATAACCCGGGGATGGTTCTGTAAATTCAGGAAACTTACCATTTGCCCAGTTGAATTTACCAGCATCAATAATCGCTCCTCCTAAAGAAGTCCCATTTCCATTAATATATTTTGTCAAGGAATGAATTACGATATCGGCCCCATATTTAATAGGATTTAAAAGACTTGGAGTAGCAACGGTGTTATCAACAATTAAAGGCACTTTGCTTTCTTTAGCAACAGCAGAAATCGCTTCCAGATCCAGAATATCCAATTTGGGATTTCCTAGGGATTCAACAAAAACAGCTCTTGTATTCTCTTTTACTGCATTTTTAAAATTATCGGCATCAGATGGATCTACAAAAGTTGTAGTTATCCCAAAGCGGGGCAAGGTTACACTAAGCAGATTATAAGTTCCTCCATACAAACTGCTGGAAGCAACAATATGATCGCCAGATCGTAATAAAGTAAGTAAAGTAGTATTGATTGCTGCCGTTCCAGAAGCGGTAACAACTGCTGCGATACCGCCTTCTAAAGCTGCCAAGCGTTGCTCCAGGATATCATTTGTGGGATTATTTAACCGGGTATAAATAAACCCAGGTTCTGAAAGATTAAACAAATTTGCCGCGTGATCAGCATCTTTGAACACATAACTTGTTGTTTGATAAATGGGCACTGCGCGAGTACCACCATTAACTGTGGTGTCGTGACCAGCGTGAAGGGCCTGTGTGGCAAATTTTTGATCGCTCATTTTTCTTTTGGTTTTGAGTTTAACATTAAAATTAAAAACTAAAGCTGTGCAGCCCTAAGGGCTACCTAAAAGAAAAATGTTATAAAGAATTACGTGAACAGTATTTAAAACAAACTGTTTTTGTCGTTATCTATCCCGACAATAGTTGCAGGGTAGAATGTAGCACCTTCTTTCAAGAGAAAGGGTTGCTAAGGCTTCATAGGGTCTAATCCCTCAGCCTTTCTTGATAACATTTTCAATACGCTTTTGAACTTATTAAGCACAAAGGTTGCAAAACAATATTTAGAATTCCAACTATTTGGGAATATTTTTTCAATAAGTAAAAATAGCCTTCAATATATTAGGTTTTTTATAACATCTTAAATTCCTACATTTGCCCCCTAATGAGGAAAGATTTGACTGATTGCAACCTCAGATGCTGTTACGACAGCAGAAACAAAAATGCTAAAGGCAGTGTTTAACTTCCTGATTGCTTTCTCGTCAAATCGCCCAATTGTAAATTTTTAAAACAGCTTAAATGGCGTATTTATTTACTTCAGAAAGTGTTTCAGAAGGACACCCTGATAAAGTTGCAGATCAAATTAGTGACACGCTACTCGACAATTTTCTGGCATTCGACCCAGATTCTAAAGTAGCTTGTGAAACATTAGTAACCACCGGTCAGGTTGTTTTGGCTGGAGAGGTGAAAAGCGATACTTATTTAGATGTTCAAACTATAGCCCGCGAGGTAATAAATGATATAGGATATACAAAAGGTGCTTATCAATTTAGTGGAGATAGTTGCGGAGTTATTTCATTAATTCACGAGCAGAGTCAGGATATAAATCAAGGTGTAGATAGAGATTCAAAAGAAGAACAAGGTGCTGGTGATCAAGGAATGATGTTTGGCTATGCTACAACTGAAACTGAAAATTATATGCCTCTGGGCATAGATATCTCCCACCGCATAATGATCGAATTAGCAAAATTGCGACGTGAGGAAGATGAGATTAAATACCTACGTCCTGATGCGAAAGCACAGGTAACAATCGAGTATTCTGATGATAATATCCCTCAAAAAATTGTTGCAATTGTAGTTTCTACACAACATGATGATTTTGATGAGGATGATGAGAAAATGCTGTCAAAAATCAAAAAGGACATAATCTCTATTTTGATTCCACGTGTAAAAGATAGCTTACCTCAAGCCCAAGCTGATCTTTTTAATGATGATATTACCTATCATATTAACCCAACAGGTAAATTTGTTATAG
This sequence comes from uncultured Flavobacteriaceae bacterium, assembly GCA_963974735.1. GTDB lineage: Bacteria > Bacteroidota > Bacteroidia > Flavobacteriales > Flavobacteriaceae > Leeuwenhoekiella. The sequence goes on from CAXBEL010000023.1 coordinate 8,677, forward strand.
GCGGACCCCACGGAGATACGGGCCTTACAGGCCGAAAAATCATAGTGGATACTTATGGAGGAAAAGGTGCTCACGGAGGTGGTGCATTTTCAGGAAAAGATCCTAGTAAAGTAGATCGCTCTGCGGCTTACGCTGCAAGACATATTGCTAAAAACCTGGTTGCTGCAGGAGTGGCCGATGAAATTCTTGTACAGGTATCTTATGCCATAGGGGTTGTAGAACCTACTTCAATTTTTGTTGATTCCTATGGGACTTCTAAGGTAGATTCAAGCGATGGTGAAATAGCAACAAAAGTGCGTGAATTATTTGATCTTAGACCAGCAGCTATTGAGGAGCGTTTAAAACTTAGAAATCCTATTTACAGGGAAACCGCGGCTTATGGCCATATGGGTAAAGACCATAAAGTAGTAACTAAAGTTTTTGAAAGCCCTTATAGCGGAAGAGTTACCAAGAAAGTAGAACTCTTCACTTGGGAGAAACTGGATTACATAGATAAAGTAAAAGAAGCTTTTAAGCTTAATTAAATATCAACGTCGCTTCTTGCGGCGTTTTTTATTTCTATTCTTTAATAAACTAAAAATTAGAAAATGGCACTTCTATTAATTCGCAATGATAAAAATTATGAGCAATGGCTAAAAGCTCTAAAAGATTTGGTTTCTGATTTCCCAGTTTTTACTCCAGAAACAGTAAAAAATCCGGAAGATATAGATATGGCCCTATCGTGGAAGGCACCCTATGGTTCTTATACAAAATACCCAAATCTAAAAGTAATTGGATCAATGGGAGCGGGTGTGGATCACCTTTTTGAAGACCCACAATTACCCGAAAATGTAAAACTCACCCGAGTTGTAGACAAATATCTCGTGACTGATATGCAGGAATTTGTTTTGGCTCAATGTATGAGTACAATAAAAAATCTCAATACCTACAATAGAAAAGACGCCCACTGGGACAGAATGACTTATGGAAGAATTGAAGATGTAACTGTCGGAATTATGGGTTTAGGAGTTCTGGGTAAAGCTACAGGCTCACTACTTCATAAAGTAGGTTTTAAAATAATAGGCTGGTCAAATTCGTCCAAAGATTTAGACTATCTCACCAGTTATTCAGGAGAAGAGGGATTGAATGAGTTTTTATCGCATTCTGAAATTTTAGTCTGTCTCTTGCCTCTTACCGAAAAAACCAAAAGGATTTTAAATAAAAACCTATTTAATAAATTACCAGATAATACCTATTTAATTAATGTAGCACGAGGTGGTCACCTTAATGAAGATGATTTGCTAGAGGCTCTGCATTCTAATAAATTAAGTGGAGCTTCTCTTGATGTATTTGATAAAGAACCTCTTCCACCAGAACATCCTTTCTGGAAGGAACCTAATATTTTTATAACTCCTCACGTTGCAAGTGTAAGTTCTCCAAAGTCGATAGCCCCGCAGGTTATTGAGAATTATAATAACCTAAAAAACGGGGAACCTTTAAAAAATGAGGTCTCCCGTTCTAAGCATTATTAAAAGCCAATAGATTATGTAATGGCTACACGTTTACCACCTGCGTCTGCAGATTCATAGATTGCCATTAATATCTTTAAATCTCTTAAGCCCATATCACCAGGAACAATTGACTCTTTACCTTCGCTAAAATGTGAAGCCTGACTATCCATTTGATTTGCCTGTTCATAAACATTTTCAAAATCCATAGGGCCTTCCATAGTTTCTCCCTTTTTGCCATCATAGCTATATGCAGGACTCAGTTCCCACCAGCCCCTTTCAGCTTTGCCGTAAAGCTTGTTGTTTTTTTCGCCATAACTACTTTCACATTCTGCTACAAAACCATCATCAAATTCCATTAAAGGGCCCCCGCCGGCCATTTCCTTATTCAGCCGCCATACATTAGGTTTTCCACTGGTCATGTCTTCACTAAAATTTGCTTTAACCTCTTTGACGTCACCAAACAATCTCTTCTGCCCCAGCTCCATTACTCGTTTATTAAACGGCTCAAAATGCAGACGATAACCTATAGCCAGTTTAACTCCGTTTTCTCTGCATGCTCCAAGCATCTTTTCGGCATCTTCTACATTTGTTGCTATTGGTTTTTCACAAATAATATTTTTTTTGGTCTTAGCAGCACGTATTACATACTCGGCGTGCATGCTATTGGGCAGAACAACATATATAATGTCTATATCATCATTATTAGCAATTTCCTCAAAATTCTCGTAGTTATACACATTCTTATCAGGGATATCATATTTTTCTTTCCACTCTTTTTCTTTCTCGGGTGTACCTGTAACGATACCTGCCAGATAGCAATTTTTAGTTTCCTGTAATGCCGGAGCAAGTTGACCTGTACTATAGCCTCCCAAACCCACTAAAGCGATACCCGCTTTCTTGCCATCTTTTTGGGAAATTGCTTTATCAAGCGCTGAAGGAAGTCCACTGGCAAATGAGGATAAAACAGGAACGCTTAACAACGTGGAGCCCATTGTTAATCCCATATTTTTTATAAACTGCCGACGATTATTTTCTAAATGATCTTTCATAGTTCTTTTTTTGGTTGAACTATAAAATTATCAATCACTTAAGATCTTGTCTATTAAACATTTGCCAAGAGTTTCAATAAACTGTCTTAAAGTTTAAATTCTTAAACCCTTTTAAAGATTATACTTCACAGAAAACATAACAATACGCGGTTGTACAAAATATTCTGTTGTGGTACTGAAGGTTTCATTAAAACTGTCATTATTTAAAGAATCTACATCAAAGAGATTTGTTCCATCTAAACGGAATTCCCATTTACTTTCTGGTTTCTGATACCATAAACTGGCTTCAAAAAAGGAATATTCATTACTAACCGTATCATTTTTATCATAATAATTGTAGTAACTCCAATCAGCAGTGAAAGTGAACCCTTTTAAGAAATTAACCTCCAGATTAGCAAAGGGCCTATCTGTATAAAAAATACTTTCTAATCCGCCGTTGTCGTATTTATTTATACTGCGGTTGTAACCGATTTCTAGGTTAGGTGCATTTTTAAAATTGGTTTCTAAACTTCCCTGATAGTTTTGAGTAAAATTCTCAGACTTTCTGTAGTTATCATTTACAATATTATTAAGCTCACTGTAAGAAACGTTTGCGCGCAAATTTGCCTTCAATTTTCTAAAGGTTTTTTGAAAACGACCATTTGCACTTAATGTATTATCTACAAAATTGCTGTTAATAGGTGTGGAAACCTGATTGATTTGCTCAATTACGGTTCTATTCTTAATGGCATCAACTCTGCTCGTATAATTAATACCACCATTAAGATTAGTGAAATTGAACATATTAAAATTGAAATAATTAAGGCTCAGCGTATGAAATATGGCATTTTCAATGTTTGTATTACCTCGGAATAATCGGTTATAATTATTAAAAACATAACCTTCTGCAAAATCATTTACATCTGTATATTCGGCAGTCATTTGATAATTAAAACGCAAACTTTCACTTTGCTTAAACTGAGCGATTGCATACAGATCAGGTAAAATAATCGTTTGATTATCGTTAGTGCTTGAACCTACTTGCTCGGTATCTGTAGTATATTTATGAAAAGTCAATCCAGGAGTAAAGGTGAAAATACCTGTCTTGAATTTGTAATGTGCTCCCAGAAAGAAATCGCTGAATTTATAAGTCACATCATTATTTAAATCCTCATCTTCAAAATTATCTCGAGATCCTGAATCTAAAATTTGAAAAATAGATGAGTTAAAATCCTGTCTGCTTAATGTAGTACCTACTGTAAGATTAAGATTGCTCTTATCATTAATTACATAGTAATAGTCAATCTTAGTGTCCAGTTTATTAGTCTTTATTTTTTTATCCTGATTGATATCGAAGGCATCTTGATTTTCATTTAAAGGAAGAATATTTGCAAAAGGTTGAACGGCTACAATTGCCTCATAAAAAGGATCTTCATCCTGATACAGATGTTGAACATAACCCGCAAAAATATTCTTGTCGTCAAGGGTGTAATAAGCATTTAGATTTTGGTTAATGGAAAAAGGCTCGTTGTCCTTACGTTCTGTTATGGGATTCTCAACCTGATTGCCCATATCTGTAAAAACAGACAGTGCATCTGTATTCTCAGTTTGATTTGATTTTTTGGCCAAAACATCATAATCCAATTGAAGTCGGGTATTGGGCTTATAAACTGAGCTGAACTTTGCCATCCCCAGTTGATTGCGCTGATCACTATCACTGGTGTTTAACTCCGTATTATTTGTCTGAATATACCGGCGCAAAGAACGCTGTACAAAATCAGTCTGATTATCACTAAATATTGTAAAACCGCTAAGATCCCATTTATCTGAAGCTTGATAACTAAAATTTGCCGCAGCAAACTTGGTTTCAATATCCTTCGCTCTGTTGTTCTGTGTTACTAGAAAACCTAAACCACTATCTTCAATATTAAATGATGTACCACCCCTTTGATTAAAGTTCCTAAAGCCTCCTGTAAAATTAAAATAGTCCCTAAAAGTGAATGGAACATCTCCCGTGTTATTAGCATTACCTATAATGTTTATACTCCCTTTAGGAGAATAATAAAATAGTTTTGCATTACCTAAATAACGGGTTTTATCCCCATCGCCTATACCTCCTTGCAGTTCTCCAAACCAAAAATTCTTTTTACCTTCTTTTAGCTTGATATTAATTGCAATATTGTCCTGATCATTGCCCAAACCACGCATCTGCCCTACTTCATTATAGTTTTTGAGAACTTCCACTTTTTGCAAGGCATCTGCAGGGATGTTTTTTGTAGCCAATTTAGAATCTCCGTCAAAAAAATCCTTCCCTTCTATCATTACTTTTGAAACCCGTTGTCCCTCTACTTCTATTTCTCCATCTGCCGTCACCTCTACACCGGGTAGCTTTTTTAAAACATCGCCAAGTTTACGCTCTGTCCCATTGGTAAAAGAGTCTGTATTATAGACAATTGTATCCCCTCTTACCACAACTGGCATTTCATAAACCAGCTCTACGTCATCCAATTGATTTTCGGCTGGCATTAAAACGAAATCCACCTTTAGATCTTCTGAATCTTCGGGTATGGCAATATCTTTAGTTGTAGCTGCAAGTCCTAAAAAACTTGCGACAAGGGTATATTCTTGACCCGCTGAAATATTAAATTGATAATTTCCCGATGTATTACTAATGGCGTAGGATTCCATAGAACCATCTACCTTATTAGTTGCTATAACATTGGCGAGTTCTAAAGGATTCCCTATGCTATCTTTAACGGTTCCACTTATTTTGATATTTTGTGCAGAAAGTGCAATCCCACTAAAGAGCAAGAGAAGAGTAAAATATTTCATTAGTTGTATTTGATTGATTGATTGAATGAATTAACCTGCGAAGGCTGATGAATTGTTAGTTTATTTTTAGAAAAATGGATGTTAGTTTCTGCGACCGCCACCGCGACCTCCTCTACCATATCTCTCTGCCATCTCCTTTGTTTTTTCGGCCACAATAGTTTCATATTCTTGGCGTGAAATCTCTTTGCCTTTATCTGGCATAGCTATATCGAGACCTTCTTTAGGATTAATCACAATTTTGTTGCAGAGAATAGTTGTTCTCCCAGCGCTTACTTCAAGAATAAGTCCCGGTAAACCCCAGTACTCATCTGGACCTTGACTTACCGGAATCTGCGGCGTGTACCAAGCTGTTATAAGCTCTTCGGTAGGAGCTTCAGAAACAGAGGTGGTGTCATTTTCCTGATTTCTCCTTCTTCGCATAGCACTAAAAACATTCTGCTCAATCTTTCGCGTAGCGGTAGCTTTAAAAGCAGCATATTGACCTATCATTTTACTCTCTTTTTCTAACTTCCAATCCAGTTTATTGAGTGTATCCTTAACAAGAAAAGTTTTTCCCATGAGATCATTCTCCCGTGCATAAACATCATCTCCTATATTTTTATAAATCCCTCCTTGTGAAAAGCCACCGCCCATAAATCGCATGCCACCTCCACCTTGACCTGGTGTTTCCAGTTTCTCAACCTCTTCATAAATAGATTCATCTTTATTAAACGTGAGCGTGTAGGTTTTCTCAAGAAAATTTTTCATTCGCTCAGCTATCTGTTTTTTCATTTGTTCTGACATCTCTCGACCACCGCCCCATCCAGACATATCCACTGTGGATTTAGTCTGATAAGTGGCAGTACCCCCATCAAATTGTTGGGCCTGTACTAATAGTGTTGTTAGGAAAATAGTCGATAAAAGAAGCTTTTGAGTAATTGAGATCATTTTAGGAATTCTTAGAGTTTTAATTTAGACCTCATAAGTACCCCAAAGTTTAATCTTGTTACAATAATAATCAACCTCCTATTTTTATCATGATTTGCTTACCATCACCTTTCTTATTGCTGCTGTTGCGATCGACCCATTCTTTCATCTTTTCTTCCTGTAAAGCATTAAAAGTTTTCTGGTCAACTATTTTTCCTTTATCAGGCGCCTCTATCTCCAGTTTTTCCTGTGGATTTAATACTATTGAACTACATAGAATACTCAATTTATCATCCTGTACTTCTAAGATTAACCCAGGTAATCCCCAGTATTCTTCTGGACCATTACTTAAGGGGATTTGAGGTGTGTACCACACGGTAACTGTTTTATTAGCTATTGTTTCAGATATACTGTCACTTGAGGAACCCCATTGCCTCTCTTTCACCTCACGGGTAAACGTAGCCTTAAAACAAGTATAAGCGCCAATGGATTTTTGTTCCTTTTCTAATGTCCATTCTATCTTGGGTAGAGAATCCTGGATAACAAACATTTTACCCAAAAGTTCATCTTGTTTAGTAAAAGTTCCTGCTTGCGTGTTTTTATATAAAATTGAATTGCCCGCAGAAATTTTAATCTGAATCCCTGAAGAATTTCCCACTTGAGGAGCATCAAGTTTTTCGTTTTCTTTATATACAGATTCATTTCTATTAAATTGAAGGATGAATTCTTTTTGAAATTGCTTTTTTAACTGCTCCTGCAATCGCTTTTGCATTTCATCATTCATCTGCGTACTGTCCATCTTTATATCGATCTGCCGTCTGGTTTTATAAGTGGCTATACCTTGAAAATCTTGTGCGGCTAACGGTTTAGCGAAAGCGAAAGCGAAAGCAAAAACAATAAAGATTAAAAGCAAATTTTTAAATCTCATATCTGTCGTTTGTTTGTGATTATTGATTGAGTTTATTTGATAACATTAAATTTCAATTCAAAATTGATTTAAAGAAATCAGTTTTATAGTTAAGTAGTGTTAACGAGTGTTAAGCAGAAACCGATGCCTTAAAATTTCAACTTACTTTTGAGTTATGCCAAACCATAAATACAAAGCACTTCTTTACTTTATTGCAGCTGTAATTGCAATTACCCTTGCCATACAGGTATATTGGAATTACAAAAATTATCAATCATCCCGACAACAGTTAATAAATGAGGTGCAGATAAGCCTTGACAATGCGGTAGACACCTATTACACCATACTTGCTAAGAATAATACGGTGCGCTTTCTCATGAAAAAAACTGCTGAAAATGAGGTGAGTTATCAACTTGACAGTTTAATGAAGAGAATTGATTTGAGCTCTAAGGGCTTCAAGGGTCTTGACTCAATTGGTCCGGGAAGTATAGCTTCAATCTCTATTTTAAAAGGTTTAGACAGTCTTGTGTTAAATCATACAAATACGACGCCTAAATTAATCTCTAGTGATTCTACAAAGAAAAATTTGATAACCACAAAGACATTCTTAAAACAACACAAACATTACAACAGTTTAAAATCAAGTTTATTAAAACCGCCGGATTTTCAAAAATTCTTTAGTTCTGACCTTAAACCACAGGACAGCATCAACCCATGGTCTGTATTTACATCTAAAATTATAGTATCTGTAAACATTGATACACTCGAAACTAAGAAGATGGATAGTCTAGTAACGCAAGAACTACTAAGGAAAGACCTAAGTGTTGATTATGGCCTGTTGTTCACAGCAGCAGACAGTACAATTCAAAAAACGCGCCCAGAAATCATTAAAAGTTCAAACCTTAAAACTTCATCTAATTCGAAGCTTTTACCCGATAAAAGCAGTTTAAAACTTTATTTTACTAATGTCTCATCAATTATTCTAAAACGTAATCTTTTGGGCATTCTACTTTCTACACTTCTTATAGGATGTGTGATTGCCTGTCTGCTGTTTCTACTGCGTATAATCAACAAACAGAAACAATTGGCAGAGTTAAAAAACGATCTTATTAGTAACATTACTCACGAGTTTAAAACCCCTATTTCTACAATAGGTGTAGCATTAGAAGGTATTGCAAATTTCAACATTGCAAATGATCCTCAAAAAACCACAAAGTATGTACACACTTCAACTGTACAATTGGGCAAATTAAATACAATGGTAGAGAAGCTCTTGGAAACTGCCACTCTGGATGGAGATGATCTGCAACTTAACAAAGAAGAGGTTTCAGTATTGGATCTGTTAAAAACACTTATAAAAAAGCACCAATCATTAGCTCCCAAAAAAGAATTTATTTTTGAAAGTTTACCTGAAAGTATTTTAATAACCGCAGATATTTTTCATCTGGAAAATGCATTGAACAATATCCTCGATAATGCGGTAAAATACGGTGGGGAAATTATTAAGGTAATTGCTGAAATTAAAAATGATCAGCTTATGATCACAATTGAAGATAACGGGAAAGAGCTCACCTCCACTCAGGCTAAACAGATTTTTGATAAATTTTACCGTGTGCCAAAGGGAAACACCCATAATGTAAAAGGCTTTGGCATAGGCCTCTATTATACCAAAAAAATAATCGAAAAACATGGTGGCACAATCACAGTCGCTACAAACGGAAAAACCAATTTTATAATCTCCCTCCCCTATGTCTGAAAAGATCGCAATCCTCCTTGCAGAAGACGAACCCGCTTTAGGTCAAATCGTTAAAGAAAGTCTGGAGACAAGAGATTTTATAGTTCATCTGGTCGAAGATGGAGAAAAAGCACTCGAGGTATTTAAAAATAAAAAACTGCAAGTGCTGGTTCTTGATGTGATGATGCCTTTAAAGGACGGTTTTAGCGTGGCTAAAGAAATAAGGCAAAACAACAATGATGTTCCTATAATTTTTTTAACTGCAAAATCCCAGACCAGCGATGTAGTTGAAGGGTTTACAATAGGAGGTAACGATTATCTTAAAAAACCTTTTATCATGGAAGAGCTCATCGTGCGCATTCATAATCTTATAGGCCGCAACAAGCTTCAGAATGATTCTGAAAATTTGCAGTTAGGTGATTTTACCTTTGATTTTAGAAAACAGACGCTACAATACCTCGAGGAGGAAAAAGAACTCCTCACCCACCGGGAGGCGCATTTACTCTTTCATCTTTATAAAAATAAGAACCAGGTCCTCGACCGTTCGCTCATACTCAATAAACTGTGGAATAACGATGATTTTTTCAGTGCTCGCAGTATGGATGTTTTTATAAGTAAACTGAGAAAAAAACTCAGTAAAGATGATTCTATACAAATCTTGAACGTAAGAGGTTTTGGATATAAGTTAGTTTGTTAATGTAGATCTGTGCTTTTAATCGAAAAGACCATCCTACCGCTAACAGCCAAGCTCAATTTTTTCGTAATTTCCCCCGCTATGCGAATTTTGCTATTTTTAGTTGTTATCACTTTTGCTTCAAGGGTTTTTGCTCAGGAGATTACGATTTCTCCTATTTCAACCATTCCTTTGAAAACTGAAAAATTTATAGGTGTTGATGAATATAAAAACATTTATACCGTAGATCGAGCGACGCTCTTTAAAAGCAACGATAAAGAACAAATACAGTTTAGTGATATACAATTAGGCTCTATAAAAAGCGTGGATATTCTCAATCCTTTGCGCATTACAGTTTTTTATGATCAATTTAATACTGCGGTCATTCTTGACAATAGGTTGAATGAAATCACCCGAATAAATTTTAATCAGTTGGATAATTTTAAAAATATAAGTTACGCACAAACGGCAAGTGACAGGCGTTTATGGATTTATAATCAGGATTTACAGCAACTGGAACTTTTTGATTACCGTACCAATCGAGTCGAAAAAAGTTCACCTCCCATTTCACAGCCAGTTTTAGGTATGACGAGTAATTTTAATTACTGCTGGCTCTTAACAGAAAGTGAATTGCTTAAATACAATACTTATGGAAGTCTTATTTATAAAAAACCTAAAGGATTTATCGATCAAGCTTTTATGACAGACGGCCATTTATTGGTACTTGACAATGGAACCTTTAAAATTTTGTTGAAGGATGCTGATGAGTTTCAACCTTTAAATTTATCGGAAAAGGACATTGAGCAATTTTCAATGACCGGGGAAATCCTTTATATTTACCGCGGTGACAGCCTCGCCACTTATGAGCTAAAATTACCTAAAATCTAAACTTATGCATGTAGCCATAGCTGGCAATATAGGTGCCGGAAAAACGACCCTTACCCGCCTCCTAGCAAAACATTACAATTGGCAACCACAATTTGAAGATGTAGTAGACAACCCCTATCTAGATGATTTTTATAATGAGATGGAAAGATGGTCCTTTAATCTTCAGGTTTATTTCTTAAATAGCCGCTTTAGACAATTACTGGATATACGTGAAGGTAACAAAGATGTGATACAGGATCGTACCATTTATGAGGATGCTCATATTTTTGCCCCTAACCTGCACGCTATGGGACTTCTTACCAATAGGGATTTTAATAATTATAAATCTCTTTTTGATCTTATGGAAAGTGTCGTGCAAGGACCAGATTTATTAATTTATCTACGCAGTTCTATCTCCAATCTTGTAGGACAAATTCAGAAACGCGGGAGAGAATATGAAAACAGTATTTCCATTGAATATCTAAGCAGATTGAATGAGCGTTATGAAGCCTGGATTCACGATTATGATAAAGGTAATTTACTTATCATCGATGTGGACAATGTAAACTTTGTAGATAACCCAGAAGATTTAGGAAATATCATTAATAGAATTGATGCAGAATTACACGGGTTATTCTAATAACTAATCCCATTTGACTTAATTTAAGACTTCGTTATATTAAGAAAAGCATAAAACGGATATTCTTATCCAAATTTTATCCTAAACCCCGTAAAATGCATTGTTTTACGGGGTTTTTTATGGTACTTTAAGTCTAATTCACAGAAAAAAATAGGGTTACGTATTTTGTATTCAACAGAATAAGCATCCTATTAGCCGAGAATTTGACAAAAAAGCACCTGATTTGAACGACACAGCTCCATTAAAAAACGATTTGCTAATTGATGAATTGGAAACAGGAAAAAGAACTGTTAAGTCTCTTCCTCATGGTGGTTTTTTATTCCTGGAACATGATGTGCCTTCTTTGCTCGTATATCGCAAAAAACCAAATGAAAAAGCCATACTGCGGTTAGCGCGTACGGGAGCTTCTTATTTAATATTGGGAGAAGAAAATTTTAAATTTTTTCAAAATTTTTTAAATGAATTAACCGAAAAAATGGCGGAACGCTTTGGTTCGTTTATAGTTTTAGAATTATATCAAGGCAGTCTGGGAAGTTCCCAGTTTATTATACGTGGACCGTCCCATAAGCTGCCAACTTCTTTAGATGTATTGGCAGACTCCCTTAGTAAAATAGACAGCCGTAGATTTGATTTAAAATTAAGTACAAAAATTGAGCAGACTAAGCAGAGACAATTAGAAGAAAATGAACCTTTATTTGCAATAGATGAAATAAAAGATCGTGGAGGTACACTTATAGGGTTAGAAGTTCCACCTGTTTATTTGGATAATGAAGGAAATCCTTATCCTATATATTTTAAGAAGTTTAGGGACAGTTTTGCCAAAGCAGTTCAAGAGGCAGTATTTGAATTTGTACGTGTACAGACAACTTCTAAAATAGCCAATTACAATGCCCTAGGAAAGCGCAAGATTCACGAAGAAGTTCTTAAAATAGATAGACAAATTACTGAAATACAGTCTAGTTATCAATTCTTACTTCTTGTTGCTCCGGTAAATATTCAATCTCTAAGAGCTCGCTTTTTTAAAACCAATTTTAAGGAAATTGATGCCTATCACTACAGGTTACTTCCAGTAGATCCCAATATACTAAAACGTAAATTATACAATCTGCGTATAGATGAGATTGATGATCCTGCCTTAGCATTTTTATATGATGAAAAACGCGAAGAGATAGATCAGGAATTGACAATGCTTAAAGAACGGGGATCGAAGAATTTCTTTTACAGTAGTGTAAGACTTTATAAAGCTATTCCTCAAAATATTTTATCTGAAGCAAAACTTATTTTGGAAAACATACCAGAAAATCTGGATGTGAAACAAGAAAATCTAATTGATGCTCACGCATTTGAAAAATTAGCTCAAAGAGAATTTGATTTTTTCAAAGAACAGGCTCCTGATTATAAAGGGAAGATTCACATAAGAAAAGATGTAAATATAATTATGGTGTCGCAGGGCGAACTGTATTTGCCAGCAGATTATAAATTGACTCCTCAAGAAGCCCAAGCACTAATACAGCACGAGATAGGAACACATGCGCTAACTTATTACAATGGCAGTAAACAAGCATTAAGTCAATTGGCAAGTGGTCTGGCAGATTATGATTCTTTGCAGGAAGGAATAGCTGTATTATCAGAATATTTAGGCGGCGGATTATCAGGTAACCGAATGAGAATACTTGCCGGTCGTGTTGTAGCAGGATCTGCTCTACTAGATGGAGCAGATTTTAAATCTATATTTAATTTACTTTATACAGATTATCAGTTTACAAAAGAACGTGCTTTTAATATTACTTCCAGAATGTTTCAGGGAGGTGGTTTTCTCAAAGATATTATTTATTTAAAAGGGCTGGTTCAGCTGAGAGATTATCTTTCAAATGGGGGCGAATTAGAACCTTTATTAGCTGGTAAATTTTCCTTACGTCACGTTGATCTCATTAAGGATTTAACAGATCGTCAATTATTAAAACCAGCCCTTTTAAAGCCCCGCTATTTTAAAAATCCAAATTTCAACTCTAAATTGAATAAATTCAAAGATGGCATCGCCCTCTCAAAAATGATATAAATATGAAAATATGTTTTGTAATAAGTGATATACAGACAGAAGGGTGTGGGACTTCTGTTGTAATGATGAAGAAGGCACATCAACGCGGTCATACCGTTTATGTAATGAATGTTGGGGGATTCAATTTTGTTCATGGCGCCCCAATAAATCTTCAGTGCAAAAAATTACCAAAATCACTCAAGTATAAAAACCCCGAAGAGTTTTTAAAAAAGGTTCAGGATAAGAAAATCAAGTGGAAAACCATAAGCTCTGCAGATCTTGATGTTCTCTTTCTTCGAAATAACCCCACCGAAGAAACTGATGAAAGACATTGGGCTGAGCATTCGGGGATAGCATTCGCAAGGATGGTGCAGCAGCAAGGCGTTTTAGTTTTAAATGATGCTAATGCAATGTCCCATGCTTTTATAGACAAATTATATTTTGAAGAGCTTCCAGCAATTATTAAACCCGATAGTCTGATTACAAGAAACAAAGAAGAACTTCTAGAATTCTGGAAAAAATCTGGAAAAAAAATGGTTCTAAAACCTCTGGAAGGGTCCGGTGGTCAAAATGTCTATTTAATAGATGAAGAAAAGAAGAATCTAAATCAGATTTTAGAAGCTTTAAGTACTAAGGGTTACATAATAGCGCAAGAATTTCTTCCAGAGGTAAGCAAAGGGGATGTGCGTATTATTTTAATGAACGGCAAGATTCTTGAAGAAAATGGCAAAAAAGCGGTGATCAGAAGGGTAAATAGTGATAAAGCAGAGTTTAGAAGTAATCTCGCTTTAGGGGCAAAAGCAGAACCTGCTGAGCTGACAGACGAAATGAAAAAAATTGTAGAGCTAACAGCTCCTAAACTTATACGCGATGGATTTTTCTTTGTTGGTCTTGATGTAGTAAAAGATAAATTGATAGAAATAAATGTATTAAGTCCTGGCGGTTTGGATTATTGTGAATCTATTGGCCTGCCAGAATTTACAGATACAGTGATTGAAGCCATCGAGAGAAAGGTTGAATATAAAAAGTATTATAACAATAGTCTTTCCAATAGAGAACTGGCTACAATGCATTAAAAACAATTGATTTTGAAAGATAATTTTCCAAGGATAATAGGTGAATATACTAGCGGTAATTCTGGTCCTCTACTTTTTATAAGTGCCGGAATTCATGGTAATGAACCCAGTGGTGTAAATGCATTAAAAAAAGTGTTTTCTGAACTTGAAAAGTCCAATCCACAAATTATGGGGACGGTTGTAGGAGTTACTGGTAATCGAAAAGCACTTCAAAAAAATGTAAGATATATTGATGAAGATTTAAATCGTACCTGGACAATTGATAACGTTAGTTCTAAGCGGAAAGATACCCACGAAAAAGAGGAGATGTTCTCTATTATAAAAGTGGTTCAAGATTATCCAGAGAAGGAGTTTACAAAACGTTACTTTTTAGACTGTCATACTACATCATCTGCTAGTGCACCATATATTTCCGTACAAGACGTTAATGACAATGATAACTGGGCGCACAAATTCCCTACTTATATAATTAGAGGTTTTTCAGATATCGTTTCGGGTTGCATCGATCACTATATGAGCCGGACAGGCCTAACGGGTTTTGTATTTGAAGGTGGTCAGCACGTAAGTGAAGAAGCGGTTGAGAATCATGAAGGCATAATCTGGCATGCGATTAGTAAAGCATGCAAACTTGATTTAAATGAATTATCTACCCGCCCTGCTTCAGCTATAAAACTATCAGAATTAAAAGTCCAGCAAAAGACTTTTGAAATAGTTTACAGGCATGAGCTTAAAGATAGTGATCAATTTAAAATGGAACCGGGATATAAGAACTTTCAGCCAATAAAGAAAGGTGAAATACTTGCTGATCACAATGGAGATAAAGTCAAAAGCAAATGGGATGCATTTATATTTATGCCTTTATATCAATCTCAGGGTAATGATGGATTCTTTGTTATTGAAGAAGTATAATTGAATCATTGTATCAATCCTAATTCTCGCGCGTGTTCTTCGGCCACTGCACTTTCTTTAACAAGAAGTGCAGGAGTTAATTCAAATTTTTCTAAAAGGCCGCGTACGCGAAATACGCGCTTTTCATGATTGACACTTCTTAGATAGATTGCCAATATCTGCTCTGGATATTCTTCTGCTATTTCTATATAGATATCCGCATCATGTTCTCCGCTGTCTCCAATCAAAACAAACTTTAAGTCTGGATATGTTTTAAGTATATTCCGTATCTCATGCTGCTTGTGAGGCTTTTCGGGTTTTGGGGTTTTATCAAAAGGAGTTCTAAAATCCCTTAATAAGATAGCCCCTTTCGGAAAATTATTGTGCTTTATAAAAGACTCCAGATAGTGATAAATGTTCCAAGGGCTGTTGCTTACATAAAATATAGGATTTGCAGCCTTGCCAGATTTACCTAAATAGAATTTTTTATACAGTTCTGCTGCTCCATGTAACGGAGTACGTTTTCCTACATCTCTAAAAAGGGTATTGAGAATAACACGCCATTTCATTAAAGATACAACCCCCGTTTGTAAAATGGTATCGTCTATATCACTAATAACACCATACTCAGCGGTTTTAGAAGGCACCAGCATCTGCGCGGGAAACCTATTATTGTTCATAATTAATCTGTCCTGATTGTTCCCCTCATAGCTTAACTCTAAAGATAGCCAACCTTGATCATTTGTTGAATGTTGTAATCCTTCTGTCGAGATATCTATTTTAAAGTACCCTTCTGCGTCTGTTTCTGAATAAAAAATTCGGTCATCTGGGAGTTTTATTTTTAGCTTGACCCCTGGTAATTCGTCACTTTTAAATTGTTTGTAAGCATTTTTAAAAGCATTATAAAAACCTGCTTTTTCTAAATTTACCCCTTCGTGCTCTAAAGCGCGACCCATAGTATATAAATGCTTATCAGTTCCATAAGTTTGATAACCGTGGATCTGGATAGGATCTTTATCCATTAAGCCAATCTTTTGAAAAATATTTTTGAGCATATCTTAAATTAAAAAATCAAATTGTGCTGCTTATACTTTTAATGATAAACTTATCATAATATTGATTACCTATCACCCTTTAAAAACAGTACTTTAAAGAGTATTCAAATAAAAAGTCAACGTATAAAATCTTCTTATTTTAGATCATAAAAAAATCCCGCCAATTGGCGGGATTTTTTTATGTCATCTGTTATTAGCTCTTGTCTTTAATCTTAATCTTTACGTCTTCAACATTTTTTAGCTGTTCACGAACCTCTTCTTCATTACCTGTAAATGATTTTTTTTCTACAGTTGTTTCGCCATCTATAGTTCGTCTAATTTCAACATTTGCAGTTACCTCATCATTATTTTCATTCTTCAGCATTTCAACAAATGTTTCCGTTTTATTATCCAGATTTTCCCCACCTTCAATAACCTGTACTTCTTCTACCTCTACCATATTTCCATCAGCTAACATAGTTTCACCTTCGGCATGTCCACCTAAAATGGGTGCAATTACTAAACCTATCAAACAAGTTAACTTAATTAATATGTTCATAGATGGTCCAGAAGTATCTTTAAAAGGATCTCCCACAGTATCACCGGTAACAGCAGCCTTGTGCGCATCTGAACCTTTATAAGTCATTTCACCATTAATCAGAACTCCAGCCTCAAAAGATTTCTTAGCATTATCCCAAGCCCCCCCAGCATTATTTTGAAAGATAGCCCAAAGGACTCCACTAACAGTCACCCCAGCCATATAACCTCCAAGCATTTCTGCAATTGCCATAGGGTTCATTCCAAAAATCATAGGAACAAATGCAATAGCTAAAGGAAATCCTATAGTTAATAAGCCTGGAAGCATCATTTCTCTCAAAGATGCCTCTGTTGAAATGGCAACACATTTATCATATTGCGGTTTTCCAGTCCCCTCCATTATTCCAGGAATAGTTTTAAACTGACGTCGTACTTCCTGCACCATTTCCATTGCAGCTTTACCCACAGCATTCATTGCTAAAGCAGAAAATACTACTGGTACCATTCCACCAACAAATAACATCGCTAAAACTGGTGCTTTAAAAATATTGATTCCGTCTATTCCTGTAAAAGTTACATACGCTGCAAACAAAGCTAAAGAGGTTAAAGCAGCAGAAGCGATTGCGAAACCTTTCCCTGTTGCCGCAGTTGTATTACCAACCGAATCTAAAATATCTGTACGTTCTCTTACAATGGGTTCTTGCTCACTCATTTCGGCAATACCACCTGCATTATCAGATATTGGTCCAAAAGCGTCAATTGCTAATTGCATAGCCGTTGTTGCCATCATCGCCGAAGCTGCTAAAGCAACACCATAAAACCCTGCAAAGGCATAAGAAGCCCAAATAGCTCCTGCAAACAACAATACTGATGGGAATGTAGAAATCATTCCTGTTGCTAAACCTGCTATTATGTTTGTGCCTGCCCCAGTACTTGACTGCTGTACAATTTTAAGAATTGGTTTTTTTCCCAATCCGGTATAGTACTCAGTTACTGAAGAAATAACAGCTCCAACAAACAATCCAACTAACGTAGCATAAAATACACGCATGGAAGAAATTTCCTGTAAACCTTCACCAAAGAAATTCATTTGCATTGTTTCTGGGAGCATCCATGTTACGAGTGCAAAACAAGAGATAGCCACTAAAGCAATAGATAACCAGTTCCCTTTGTTTAAGGCGCCCATAACTTGAGCTTCCTTTGCATCATTACTATTGATTTTTACTAACATGGTTCCTATTATGGAAATAATGATTCCCACACCAGCAATAGCCATTGGCAATAGTATTGGACCAATACCTCCAAATGCACCAGAGAGACTTCCGCCCATATCTTTGATAACATAATTTCCTAAAACCATTGCTGCCAATACTGTCGCAACATAAGACCCAAATAAATCGGCACCCATTCCTGCAACATCACCTACATTATCACCCACGTTATCTGCAATTGTAGCGGGATTACGAGGATCATCTTCTGGAATACCTGCTTCAACCTTACCTACTAAATCAGCTCCAACATCTGCCGCTTTAGTATAAATTCCTCCACCTACACGGGCGAATAAAGCAATAGACTCAGCTCCCAGAGAGAATCCTGCAAGGGTTTCTAGAACAACGGTCATATCTGCTGTAGTAGTCCAAATTCCACCCATAAAGACATGAAAGAAAATAATAAAGAAGGCAGTTAATCCTAAAACGGCTAAACCTGCTACACCCAATCCCATTACTGTACCACCACCAAAAGAAATATTAAGAGCATTTGGCAAACTTGTACGTGCAGCCTGTGTGGTTCTAACATTAGTCTTTGTGGCTATCTTCATACCTATATTTCCTGCAAAAGCTGAAAATATAGCTCCAAAAATAAAAGCAATTACAATTAACCAATGTGTAGTGGGCACTACAAAAGAAACTATAGTAAGTAAAACACTTACTACTACTACAAATACTGCTAGGAGTTTATATTCTGCTCCTAAAAAAGCTAAAGCCCCTTCGTAAATGTGATCTGAAATTTCTTTCATTTTTCCATCACCTGCATGTTGCTTTAATACCCAAGTTCTTTTAATCCACATATAGATTAAACCTAAAACAGCCATTGCAATTGGCATATAAATCATCAATGATTCCATATTAATTATTTGGTTATTTTTAATAAAGTGGTGCTAATGTAACGAAATTGAGGGAAATAAAAACCATTGGCAATAATATTGCAGATATCAAATAAAAAAGGCCGCATAGTTGCGACCTTTTGAATAATCAATATAAACTTGATTTTATTTTATTGTTACCTCTTTTACGGGAACATCACTTTCTTCAAAACGATTTATACACTGGCTAACAATCTCCTTAGCCTTATTAACATCGCCCCAACCGCCTACATCAACTTTCTTTTCTTCTAAATCTTTATAAACCTGAAAAAAGTGTTCGATTTCCTTTAACAAATGCGGATTCAATTCAGAAAGATCGGTAACCGTGTTAGATATTGGATCACTTACAGGCACACATATTACTTTTTCATCAGGACCTTTTTCATCTGCCATATGAAAAACACCAATAGGTTTTACTTCGATTACACATCCAGGAAATGTAGGTTCTGTAACCAGAACAAGCACATCTAGAGGGTCACCGTCCAATGCAAGGGTTTCTGGTATAAAACCATAATCAGCAGGGTACATCATAGAAGAAAAAATCATACGGTCATAACGTATTCTTTTTAGTTCAAAATCATACTCATACTTGTTTCGGCTACCTTTTGGTATCTCAATTAGAACATCGAAGGTCATTATTTGATTTGCAGTCATATTATTAAGCCTTTATACTATCTATTAATTTTTGAAATTTAAAGGGGTGCAAAAATACCCCAAATCAACACTTTAGGCAAATAAAAACGTTAAAAGAAAAATTCGCCGCTTTAGCTGCCCTTTCCATTTATTAAAAGGAGAATTCCAATGCTCCTGTAACACCAAATTTTCTGGCATCTGGGAGGTCTAGATAATTACCTCTGAAATTGAAATCTATCCTTAAAATTTTAAAAATGTTCCCCACACCAAAACTATATTCATAATAGGGTGTATTATCTGGTGCCAAATATTCTATCCCGGTTGCATTAATCGCTCTATTTTCATCTGAAATCTCTCCCCACGCTCCACGAAAACCAATAATCTCTCTCAAATTAAATTGCTTTAAAAAGGGAATTCTGGAAAAAAGACGTCCACCAAAATTATGTTCTAAATGCACCGATGCATAGGTGTCTGTAATGAACTCGTAGTAATTTAACTGAGGAAAAGTGCCATAAATTGAAAATAGGTTCTGGTTACCCGGTATTACACTTAATAACCCCAAGGGCACAGCACCAAAAGTTTTACCAGCCTCTATTGTCGAAGTGAATGTACCTACACCTCCCATACGCCAAGGTTGGCGGTACGACATTTGAACCTTCTCATAATCAAAATCACTTTCAAAAAGATTTTCGATCCCTTTTGTATAGCCTAAATAAATAGTTGGGAACCAATCATTGCTTACCGTACGCTCGACCCCAAATCCTGAAGTTCGCTTTCCGGGATCATAAATCGCACTTAATACAAATTCAGTCTGTTTTACAGCAGATTCTGTTTCTGTGCGTGAAGCATCTGTATAATAATCTAAATTAAAAGTTGGTGATGCCGATTCTAAACTACGCAAAGACATATCAGATCTTACAATGAGATTTTTTATGGGCTCTGCTTCAATGGCAAAATTTCCTAATTTAATACTTGTCAATTGATCGTTATTACCAACTGTAACTAAGGAAGAAGATGCAAGATTACGTCCCAAAACATCTGTTGAAGAAGTTAAGCTAGCTGCTATCTGCTCCACATCCTGCCTATATCCCCCCGAAACAATCAATCTACTCTTCTTATCTATCAACCACTTACCAGAGATACCAAATTTAAATTTATCATCTTTAAAACCATATGCTCCAAAGCCTTCTATACGCCAGGGATCATTCTGACCAAAATAAGTTCGACCTCCCAATCTTAAGCGTAAACCTTCCACATCATTAAATCCAAATACAGAAAACACCGGGCCTATGTCAAGATTCATTGCACTCCACTCGTAATAACCA
Source organism: uncultured Flavobacteriaceae bacterium (assembly GCA_963974735.1). Lineage (GTDB taxonomy): Bacteria > Bacteroidota > Bacteroidia > Flavobacteriales > Flavobacteriaceae > Leeuwenhoekiella. The sequence continues at coordinate 29,429 of CAXBEL010000023.1, forward strand.
GACACCAATACAGAGCCTATATCGTACAAAGTCTGAAACCGAGGAACCGTTTTAAGGGTATCAAGCATTTTATAAACCCCACGTTCATCTTTACTTAGGGGCTCCAAACGTTTAGAATCCCAGAAAGAATCATCTCGGGTAAAAACACTCTCATTGTACTCTTCTACACGATCTTGATAAAACGCCGGGTCATGAGATTGATCAAAAATATAATTATCATACAACGTTGTACGCTTACCATAGATCCCCTTGCTCTCTTCCTTTTTACGTATGGCAAAATCTGAGAGGAAGTAATCCCGGGTTATAAGAAATGTGGTGTCGTTCAGAACATCGTATTCTTGTTCTATATAAATTTCCTTAACCCAGTTTATGTTGGCACTTTTATTAACCTGAAGATTAATTTCTTTTATAGCCCAAGTGGTGTCGTTTACCCAAAAGTCTCCTTTAAAAGTAAGTTCGTTACTGCGACGCGGGTAATAAATAATATTGTAACACCATTTGTTCTTTATATAGGCACTATCTGCCAAAACATAATTATAGGTGTTAATTCCTGTGGTAGATAAAGGACTTACAAAGCTCTTATCAAAGAATTTAAGGTAGTTGTCGTAGACATTAAACTCATTGTAAAGCTCTTGAATAAAGGCAATTATAGTTTGATTTGTATTAAAACCACTGTTTTTATTACCTAAAAGCTCCTCTTTCTCTTCATTTATAAGATTATCACCATAGACCCTGCTACTGGCTTCATTAATGAAAATAGGTAAATAGGTTTTACCGGTAATACGGGAAGTATCCATTTGATCAAAGATGAACTCCATACCGTTAAAAATCCGGTTGTTTATAAGCGCACTGTCAATCGTGTTAAGATCAAATTCTACCTTTTCATACTTATCGTATTCATACTGCTTAAACTGGCTAAGACCATTGCTGCGTTTATTCTCCCATATTTTTCTTAGAATATCTATCGCAGGATTGTTCTCCTTGGGCTGTTTACCACTATAGATTACAACCTCATCCATTGTTTCGGTTTCCTCTTCTAGGATGATGCTTAAATTATAGCTTACTCTTTTTTCCAGTGAAATGGTTCGGGATGCAAAACCTACAAAAGAAACTTTTATTGAATCGTAAGTATCATCAGATTCTAAATAGAAACGTCCATCTTCATTTGTTATAGTACCTTCGGTAGAACCAGCAAAAACAACATTTGCAAAAGGGATGGGATTGCCAAGACCATCATATACTAACCCGCCTACCTTAGTCTGACTTAAGCCAATTAGGGGTAAAAAGGCGATAATTATAAACCTAAATATATTCTTCATAGTTCCTCTCTGGAGGATTTATTTTACTCTCAAAAT
>CAXBEL010000024.1:0-30176 GCA_963974735.1 uncultured Flavobacteriaceae bacterium
CTTTTCTCAAATAATTCGAAATATTTTTTACAACCCCTATAAATGAACAACTTACAATCAAAAATAAATTACAGTTTGTATTTTTGGGAACATTAAATTTAATAGATTATAACAGAACTGCCAAATGAATAATTGATTAAAATATCTACATTTAACTGAATGCAAGAATATTATAGCAAATAAACCTGTTTAATAAGCTACCACATCCAATTGAGTCCTCAAATCTGACAATTGAGTAACATATAGTATTGACTAAAAGATTTGCCTTATATATTTACGTAAATATTAATTTACAAACTTATATAGGTATGAAAATCGCACTAATGTTCTTACTCATTGTTAATTATTCTTTAATGAATGGCCAAGAGAAAGCCTTAACCAGTATTACAGTAGAAATCAACAATGCTTCTAATGATGAAGGCAAAATAATATTTGGTCTATATACACAGGAGACATTTATGAAGGCTCCACCCGTAAAATCTGCAGAAAGCTCTATTAAGGATGGCAAGGTAGTAGTAGTTTTTGAGGATGTTACTCCTGGTTCATATTCCATTTTATGTTATCATGACGCAAATGGAAACCAGCAAATGGATTTTGAACCCAACGGAATGCCTAAAGAAAAGTACGGTTCTTCTAATAATAGAATGGCGATGGGACCCCCAAGTTGGGAAGAAACTAAATTTGAAGTAGGTTCTGACCCAATTAAGATAGAAATCCGTTTATAAAAAATCAATATTATAAGTTACCAAGTCTTGGTTTATTCAATCCAGGACTTTTTAATATAGAAAACATTGAGTTTTAAATGTAATTTAATAAGTTTTATCAATAGCTAATAGTATTTTTGCAGAGTAAAACAGTTATATGACCATTACGCAATTAAAATATGTTCTTGCAGTAGCAGAAAATCAGAATTTTACTAAGGCTGCAGAAAAAACCTTTGTGACACAGCCGACTTTGAGTATGCAAATACAAAAGTTAGAGGATGAGCTGGATGTGTTGATTTTTGACAGAGGAAAAAAACCTATTGAACTTACAGAAATAGGTAAAAAAATTGTTCAACAGGCTCGTAACATTGTTAACGAAGCAAATAGAATCTCTGATATAGTTGATCAACAAAAAGGATTTATAGGAGGTGAGTTTAAATTAGGGGTAATTCCTACAGTTATGCCTACACTACTTCCTATGTTTTTACGCAACTTTATAAATAGGTATCCCAAAGTTAAACTGAAAATAGAAGAATTACCTACAGAAACAATAATAGAGAAATTAGAAGATGGCCATCTTGATGCCGCAATTGCCGCTACTCCATTAGGAAAAGAAAATATTATAGAGCGTCCTTTATATTATGAACCCTTTGTAGGATATATACCTCAGAATCATCGTTTACATAATCAAAAAAAACTTAGCACAGGAGATTTAGACTTGGATGACATGCTTTTATTAGAAGATGGGCACTGCTTTAGAGATGGTGTCATTAATTTATGTAAGACAAGCAGAAATTTTGATGAAGACACTTTTTCTTTAGAAAGCGGAAGTTTTGAAACACTTGTTAAACTTGCCAATGAAGGATTAGGAATGACACTTCTTCCCTATTTACATACCTTAGATATAAGTGAGAATGAAAAACAGTACCTGCATCATTTTGCGGAACCGGTGCCAGCCAGAGAGGTTAGTTTACTTTATCATAAGAGCGAATTGAAAATGCAGATTATAGAGGTTTTGCGTTCTACCATCGCAGGCGTAGTTAAAGGAGCTATCACGTTTCAAAATGTAGAGATTATAAGCCCGTTACCTAAAAACTAAATTTTAAAAATATATTTAAATTAAAAAGGCTCCTATGGGAGCCTTTATTTTTGTTATTTTAAATACATTAAACAACTGTTCAGTTCTGGATTCGTTTTGGTTAGATTGAGAATCCATTCACGCAGCTCCTCTATTTCATAAGGAAGTAAACGTTTGACTGCTTTTTGTAATTCCTTGCAGAAAAGTACACTATCAAAACTTACCTTTTTCAAGATTGTTTTGGTGTACTCAAACATTGCTCTTGCCATATTTGAATTGATTAGATTTAGATAACTAAGGTTAGGTAGTTTTTTTCGATAGGCAATATAAGAAAGTTATACTATAAATATAAAACGTTTTGTTTAACTTTTAAAGCATAAGCCTATCTTTTAACAGAGAAAATTTAAATATTAAAAACGATTATCACCATCGAGCAGATCTCCTAATCCACCTAGAATACTACCTTCACCTTTATCTTTTCCTCCCATTTTAGGAGCTGCTGCCCAAACACGATTTGCTAAACGACTAAATGGTAAAGATTGAATATAAACTGTTCCCGGACCGGATAAAGTAGCATAGAAAACGCCTTCACCACCAAATATTGTATTCTTAATACCCCCAATGAACTCTATATCATAATTAACCGTGTGGTCAAATCCAATTATACATCCTGTATCCACTTTTATCTTTTCACCAGCCTGAAGTTCTTTCTTACAAGTTGTTCCGCCTGCGTGTACAAATGCCATCCCATCGCCTTCAAGTCGCTGCATTATAAAACCTTCTCCGCCAAAAAGGCCTCTGCCCAATTTGCGTGAAAACTCTATACCTATAGAAACACCTTTCGCTGCACATAAAAAAGCATCTTTTTGACAGATAAACCTACCTCCGCTTTTAGTTAAATCAATCGGAATTATTTTACCTGGATATGGAGCAGCAAAACTTACTTTCTTTTTACCAGATAAATTATTGTAAAAAACGGTCATAAAAAGACTTTCGCCTGTAAGCAATCGCTTACCTGCACCAAATACCTTATTTAGCAAACCTTTATCATTCTTAGAACCATCACCAAATATGGTTTCCATTTTAATCCCGTCTTGCATCATCATAAAGGTTCCCGCTTCTGCAATCACCCCTTCTTCTGGATCTAATTCAATTTCTACATATTGCATCTCCTCACCAAAAATCTCGTAATCTATCTCGTGTGCTGTCATCTCAATATATTTATGTTTAAACTTATTTTATAAATAGGTAGTAATAAATAACTATATGTTACTTAAATGTAAAAAAGAATAAATTTATTTCACCTTAACTGTCCATTCAAAATTAAAAATACTGACCTCTACCCCATCTTCGTTTCTTCCTACAGCTTTCATCCAAAAGGCCTGACCTTCACCAGTTGCAATTGCTTTAGAAATTGCATCTTTAATAAGATTACCATCTTCACATATAAAGGTTATTCTTCCAGTTGCCTTTTTTGTGAAAGTGGCATTGTTATTTGCAACAAGCATAGAAATCTTTTTTCCGCTGTCACGTATTTGAGAAATAACCATTGCCCCTGTACTCAATTCTGCAGCCATACCCTGTACTGCCCAAAACATCGAATTAAAAGGATTTTGATTTATCCATCTGTGCTTCACACTTACCGTGCAACTGCTTGAGTCAATAGCCTTGATGCGCACTCCGCATAACCAGGCAGATGGCAGTTTAAACATTAAAAACTTATTGAATTTACTGGGTGTTACTTGCATCTATATGATTTTATAGTGTAAAAAGTACCTCTATTCATCCACATATAAGGATTGAATAAAAGTTAATATTATCTTAATTTTTAGTACTATGCATTGCAAAATACCTTTTTTTATATATATATTTGTATAAGAAAATAATAAGCAATGGAAAATAGCATATCAACCAATCAAAAGAATGTGGCCACTCTTATCCACCTATCTACTTTTTCGAAGTATATAATCCCATTAGGTAATTTTATAATTCCTTTACTATTGTGGATGGCTCAGAAAAAAGAATCCATATTTATAGACAACCACGGCAGAAGAGCTTTAAATTTTCAAATAAGCATGTTGCTTTATACCATTGCAATTTTAATGTTGAGCATTCCATTTATTATTTGGCAAGCTTTACAACTCGCAGAGCACAACAATGGTTATTACGATTTTGGTCATCACTTTGATCATATCTCTAATATAGGGGATGTCTCCACGCTGTTAGTAATAATTTTTGCTTTTGTAATTATACTTGTCGGACAATTTTTATTTGAAATAATTATGGTTATATCTGCTGCGGTAAGTGCTAGCAAAGGTGTTCCCTATAAATATCCGCTTACAATAAGTTTCATTAAACCTATATCCGTTGATGTGAGCGCAACGGCTTCGGCCTAATCATCTGAAGTAATTCATTAATCAATCAAAAAATGAACAGTTATTAATCGTATTTAAAATGAGAATCTATGAAGATTGAAAACACAAAGGCGCAAATGCGTAAGGGGGTTCTGGAGTACTGTATACTCTCCATCTTAAAGGATGAAGATGCGTATGTTGCAGAAATTCTGGAAACACTTAAAGACGCTAAGCTTCTTGTGGTAGAAGGGACAATTTACCCTTTGCTTACCCGATTAAAGAATGCGGGTCTGCTCAGCTATCGCTGGGAAGAGTCTACCAGCGGGCCACCACGTAAATACTACGGTTTAACAGAAACCGGCCAACTTTTTTTAAAGGAACTTACCACAACTTGGGATGATCTTCAAAAAGCAGTTCAAGTTGTAACCTCTCAAAAAACGAAAAACAATGAATAAAACAGTCAATATAAATCTAGCCGGCCTTTTCTTTCATATAGATGAAAACGCTTATGCAAAACTGCAACGTTATCTGGATGCGATCAGACGTTCATTCTCAGATCCTCAAGGTCGTGATGAAATCATTCAGGATATTGAAGCACGTATCGCAGAACTTTTTACTGAGCGTGTTAAAAACGAGCGCCAGGTAATTGGGCTTAAAGAGGTAGATGAAGTCATTTCTATAATGGGACAGCCTGAAGATTACCGTCTGGATGAAGAAATTTTTGAAGATGAACCTCAAGCTACAACATATAGAAATCCTCCTTCAGCAAAAAAGCTATATCGGGACACAGACATGTCATATATAGCAGGGGTCTGTTCTGGTTTAGGACATTACTTGAGAATTGATGCCATTTGGCTTCGACTCCTTTTTATAATATTAACATTTGTGACAGGTGGAGGCTTGATTTTAGTTTACATTGTATTCTGGATTTTTGTGCCAGAAGCTATCACTACCGCAGAAAAACTTGAAATGCGGGGAAAGCCTGTGAACATCGACAATATCCAACGCAAAGTTAAAGAGGGATTTGAAAATGTTACAGACAGTGTAAAAAATGCAGATTATGAGAAGTATGGTAATAAAGTAAAAAAGGGAGCAGGAAGCTTTTTTAATACGCTGGGTAAAATCCTCATGTTCTTATTAACCGTATTTGTAAAATTAATTGCCATCCTCTTAATTATAACAGGAGGAGCAGTGGTAATAAGTCTATTTATAGGTTTATTTACCGCAGGTACTATTGGAGTTTTAGATGGTGGATTTGGTGACTATGTTGACCTGGTAAATATTACCGGCGCACCTTTATGGTTAATCTCCTTGTTTACGTTTTTTGTAGTAGGGATACCATTTTTTGCTCTTTTTTATCTAGGACTTAAAATTCTGGTAAATAACCTAAAATCTATGAGCATAACTGCCAAGTTAACATTACTTGGACTTTGGTTAGTATCTATAATAGCATTGAGTGTTTTGGGAATAAGACAGGCCACTGCGGTTTCGGTACAGGGTGACATTACCTCCAGCGAAATTTTAAATATGCAACCACAAGATACATTAGTCCTAAAAATGGTTGGCAATAATAAGTATGGAGACAACCTTTATAGAAGTGGAAGCTGGAAATTAAAATATAATGACCAAGGAAATCGTGTACTGTATAATAGAGATGTGCGCTTAATTGTTAAATCAAGTGAAGATGGCCAGAACAAAATAGAAATAAACAAATCTTCTCAGGGAAGAGATTATGAAGAGGCACGATTTAAAGCTAAAAATATAGATTATAACTATAATTTTTCAGGTGATGTATTAGCGCTCGACGGGTATTTTTTAACTGGAATGGAAAACAAATACAGAGATCAAGAAATAGAAATAACTCTTTTTTTAGTTGATGGTATTACACTTGTAGCAGATAAAAACACTTCGAGTTACCATCGAAACACAAATAGACAAGGCAACCTATTAAAAAATGGTTATGAGGGTAACTATGTAATCATGCAAAATGGAGAATTAAAATGTAATGATTGCCCCGAGGAAAGTAACGATTTTAACAATAGTGATGACGACTGGCAATACAGAGAATATGAGGATGATGATAATGGTAGTGATTATGACTATGATGAAGCTGCAAAACGGGAAAAGGATGCGTTAGATCTGGAAGTAGAAGATAAAACAGATACACTTAGAATGGAGATTGACTCTACCAAAATTTAAATATTCAATTAATAAAGTCAAACCAACTATAATCAATCAAAAATCAAAAGTTATGACAACAATTTTTAAAATTCTTATTACAGCATTTTGCGCTTTTATGTTTACTTCATGCAACTTTGATTTCAATTTAGGTCAAGTGCGGGGTAATGGAAACGTCGTCGAAGAAAACCTCAATATTTCTGGAGAATTTAGAGATATAGAAGCCAGTAGCGGATGGGATGTAATCTTAAAAAAAGGTGATGATTTTTCCGTTACCGCAGAAATGGATGAAAATTTATTAGAAATTCTTGATGTACATGTTTCTGGCAATACTTTAGAAATAGAAACTAAAGGACATGATAATATAGGATTTGCAACGTCTAAAAAAGTCTACGTTACCTACAAGGATAATTTAGAAAATATTTCGGCAAGCAGTGGGGCTTCCGTTGACGCTGTAAATATACTTGAAGGTGAGCGTATGCAGTTTGATGTTTCCAGCGGCGGCAGTATAAATGTAGAAGCAATGGTGCGCAATATTAAAACCGAAGTAAGCAGTGGAGGCAACATTAGAATTGCCGGAGGAGCAGAAAGTTTTGAAGCTTCTGTAAGCTCTGGAGGAACTATAGATGCTAAAGATTTAAAGTCTGAAGATTGTGTTGCAGAAGCATCAAGTGGAGGTAACATAAAAGTCTGGGCAGGAAATTCTATTAATGCTGAAGCTTCTAGCGGCGGAAGTATTAATTACTGGGGAAATCCTAAAATAGCCCACACTCCTAAAAGTATGAGTGGATCTATTAGTAAAAATTAATACAGTACACTCAACAAAACAATCATTCGAGCGTTCTTAGTAGAACTATTAAAAAGTAAAGGGAATTAATCTCCAAAAAAACATTCATCAATCAGGGAAAAGCCGCTTCGAGCGGCTTTTCTTTTTATATTTGAAACCAAAAAAATCTCCTTGAACTTTTTAAAATTAATAAGGTATAAAAACCTCATTCTAATTCTTTTTACCCAATGCCTCATTCATCAAGGCTTTCTGGGAGGATTAGGGATTCCTGTGGCATTAAGTCATTTTGATTTTTACCTTTTGGTTTCTGCAACCATTTTTCTAGCTGCAGCGGGATACATTATTAATGATATTTACGACATTGAGATTGATAGAATAAACAAACCAGACAAATCTTTTATCCCTAAAATATTTTCGGAAAAACAAGCCTTTAATTTTTACTTTATTTTAAATATTCTCGGTGTAGGTTTAGGATTCTACTTGTCCTACTCAATGAATCTAAGTGGGTTTGCGCTTATTTTTGTACTCATCTCAGCCCTTCTCTATGTTTATGCTTCATTTTTAAAAAGAATTGTACTCATAGGTAATCTGTTAATAAGTGCATTGGTCGCTTCTTCAATATTTATCATCATTCCTTTTGATCTGCTTCCTATTTTAGATCGTTACCCCAATGAACTTGCAAATCCTATTTCTGTTTTACGCGACTATGCGGTTTTTGCATTTATTTTAAACTTTCTCAGGGAGATCATTAAGGATATTGAAGATCTGCAGGGCGACTACAATAATGGCATCCAGAGTCTGCCTATACTTTTAGGAAGAGGACGCACTTCAAAAATTGTAGCTGTATTGGGGATTATTTCAATCTTTATCCTCATTTCTTACATCTATAAATACACCTATACAAATGTGTTGATTTCAGGCTACCTCTTATTTGTTATTGGTGGCTCTCTTTTATATTTTTCTATTAAAGCGTGGTCGGCAGACTCTAAAAAGAACTTCGCCCATCTTTCATTCATCCTAAAAATTATTATGCTTCTTGGGATATTCTCTCTAGCAGTATTGACATTATCCATAAAATATGCTACTTGAAAAGTTAAAAAGTAAATCCTTGATTCTCGCTTCCCAATCCCCGCGAAGACAAGAACTTCTTTCTGCAATGGGATTGGATTTTTCGGTTATTTTAAAACCTATTGATGAAACTTTTCCTGAAGAGCTTTCTCCTAAAGAAATTGCAGAACACATAGCAAAAAATAAAGCATCAGTCTTTAAAAATGAAGTGAAATCTAACGAAATAGTGATCACGGGAGATACTATAGTTTGCAATAAAAATCAAATTTTAGGTAAACCGAAAGATGAAGATGATGCTTACAAAATGATCGCAGATTTAAGCGGGACTTCACATCAAGTCATTTCTTCTATTTGTCTTCTAACACAGGAAAAACTGATTACCCAAAGTGATACGGCTATTGTACATTTTAAAGAACTTACTACAAAGGAAATTGAATACTATATAGAGAATTTTAAGCCATTTGATAAAGCGGGAGCTTATGGCATTCAAGAATGGTTGGGACATATAGGAATTATAAGACTTGAAGGATCATTTAATACTGTGATGGGTTTGCCCACGCATTTGCTTTATCAGATGTTAATGCAATTGGCGGACAACTGATTTAATGCTAATTTTAGCTAAATCCTTTATGGCTAAACTTATTATGCAGAATTCAACTCCCAAAAAATCATTTTCTTCTATCCTTGTTATTCTCTTATTAGCCGCTTGTTTTTTTGGATGTCAGGAACGCAAACCTGTTTTTGGAAAACAAGCAGCCAAGCGAAAATTATCTGAAGAATTTAATAAATATTGGTATGCGAATGATGCAGAGATAACTTCCTATAAATTGAATCAATCACGTTATGGTGAGATGCGCGAAGGTAGTGCCGTTTTAATTTTTGTAACAGAACACTTTTTAAACGAGGAACAAGTTAAAGCAGATGAAGCCCACGATGACAATATCGCTGTCCTAAAGTTGAATACAGTGAAGAAATTTAATACAGGCATCTACCCCTACTCTATTATGACCAGCACTTTTTTTCCTGTTGTTCAAAACAGGCACGCCCTTAAGGTGACCAATAGCGTACAAGAATGGTGTGGGCAAGTTTATAGCCAACTCAACAGCAGGGCGCAATTTGAAATCACTTCACATTCTTACTTTGAAGGAGAAGATGATCAAAATTTTAAGTTGGATAAGGAATTTTTAGAAGATGAGCTTTGGACTATGATTCGTGTTTCTCCAGATAATTTGCCTGTGGGAGATCACTTAGTCATCCCTTCAATGGAGTTTACACGTCTCAATCACATAGAGTTTAAGGCATATAGTTGTACAATAACAAAAGAAAAAAGTGCCTATAAACTTAGTTATCCTGATTTAGACAGAACGCTAACTATTCAATATAATGTTCAATTTCCTTACGAGATAGAAAGTTGGACTGAAACATTTCCAAATGGATCGGGAGCGAATGCAAAACAACTAACAACGACAGCCACAAAATTGAAAACTTTAAAAACAGCATATTGGAAACAAAATGCTGAAAAATTCAATTATTTAAGAGATAATTTAGCACTTTAATTTCTGTTAAAGAAACTCTAAAGGAATTATGCTACCCTGCATTTTAACTATATTTGAAAGGTTAAGTAAATTCTATACTTCCCGATGTATAAACTATATTCTTTATTATTTTTATCTCTCGTTTTAAGCATATCAGTTCAGGCGCAAAAACCTAAAAAACCTTCTTCTTCAGAAATCTATGAGCGTATAGAAAAGCTAAATTTTCTAGGATCTGCTTTGTACATAGCCGCGCACCCTGATGATGAGAATACAGCTTTGATTTCCTACCTCTCGAATGATGTTCACGCCAGAACAGCCTATTTATCTCTTACACGTGGAGATGGCGGTCAAAATCTAGTGGGATCAGAAATACGTGAACTGTTGGGCGTTATTCGTACTCAGGAACTTTTGGGCGCAAGAAGAATTGATGGAGGTAAGCAATTATTTACAAGAGCTAATGATTTTGGTTATTCTAAAAATCCGGAGGAAACTTTAGAAATTTGGGAGAAAGATAAGGTATTAAGTGATGTAGTTTGGGCGATTAGAAATTTTAAGCCTGATGTTATTATAAACCGTTTTGATCACCGCTCACCAGGAACTACACATGGTCACCACACCTCTTCTGCCATGTTGAGTGTTCAGGCCTTTGATCTTGTTAATGATCCCGATAAATTTCCAGAACAATTAAAATATACCTCAACCTGGCAGCCAAGTCGGCTATTTTTCAATACTTCATGGTGGTTCTATGGGAGCCGTGAGAATTTTGATAAAGCAGATAAAAGCAATTTGATCTCGGTAGAAGTTGGAGACTTTTATCCCAATCTTGGACTTAGCAATACAGAAATATCTGCGTTAAGCAGGAGTCAACATAAATCACAAGGTTTTGGAAATACAGGATCAAGAGGGAGCCAAACGGAGTATTTAGAATTGCTTCGTGGTGATTACCCAGATAACGGAAATATGTTTGAGGGGATCGATACTTCTTGGAATAGAATTAAAGGAGGAAACGAAATCGGAAAGATTTTAAATAAAGTTCAAGATGATTATGACTTCAAAAATCCAGCAGCTAGTTTACCGGAACTTTTAAAAGGTTATGATCTAATTACCAAACTTGAAGATTCTCATTGGAAAGAAATTAAAACCGAAGAAATCAAAGAGCTAATAAAATATTGTGCAGGACTTTATCTAGAGGCAGTTACAAACCAGCAAACTGCAACTGCAGAGGAAGATATTAGCGTATCCTTTGAGGCCATTAACAGAAGTGATTTTCCTATAGAACTGATGGATATTAAACTTCTTCAAAGCGAGATTGGCATAGAAATACAAGAGCAATTAACTGACAATTCAGATTTTAATAAAACTGTTGATTTAAATACGGGCAAGGCAAACTTGACAACTGCATATTGGCTTACAGAAAAAGGTTCTCTAGGAATGTATAAAGTAGAGGATCAAGAACTGATAGGTAAACCCGAAACCCCTCATACTTTTAAAGCGGTTTTCAATTTAAAAATGAATGGACTTACGATTCCTTTTAATACAGATTTGGTTTATAAATACAATGATAGGGTTGATGGTGAAGTTTATGAGCCTTTTGAAATTGTCCCTCCCGTTTCGGCTTCAATCAAAGAACCTGTTCTAATATTCGCCACAGCAGAACCTCGGCAGGTTTCAGTAAATGTAATTGCCTACCAAAATAATTTAAATGCTTCAATACGTTTAAATCATCCCAACGGATGGGACATCTCTCCTGCTGAACAACAAATTAAGATTAGTCAAAAAGGAGAAATACAAACTATTCAATTTACAGTAACTCCTCCAGGCGAGAACAGTCAGGGTATTCTTAATCCTGAAATCAGTCTTAATGGCAAGATATATACTGATAAAGTTGTGCAGATAGACTATGAACATATTCCCCTCCAGACTTTGGTCCTCCCTTCAGAAACCAATCTAGTGCGCCTCAATATAGAAAAGAAAGGTGACTACATAGGTTACATAAATGGAGCTGGGGATGTAATCCCTGAAAGTTTAGAACAAATAGGTTATCAGGTTGCAACCATAAGTCCTGATCAAATTACTCCCACGCTGCTCAAACAATTTGATGCCATAGTCGTAGGAATACGAGCTTACAATACTGTTGACGAACTTAAATTTAAACAACCTATTTTATTGGACTACGTTGAAAAGGGTGGTACAATGATTGTGCAATATAACACCTCAGGAGGTATTGATATTCCTAATTTAGGCCCCTATCCTTTAAAACTTTCTAGAGATAGGGTGACAGATGAAAATGCGGAAGTAAGTATTCTTGATCCTGAAAACGAATTATTAAATTATCCCAATAAAATCGACTCCCTTGATTTTAAAGGATGGGTACAGGAACGTGGATTATATTTCCCTAATCAGTGGGATAAGGCATATGTGCCAATATTTTCTATGAATGATAAAAGTGAATCAGCAAAAAATGGAAGTTTGTTGATTGCAAAATATGGCAAAGGAAATTACATATATACGGGATTGAGCTTCTTTAGGGAACTTCCCGCTGGAGTACCCGGAGCATATCGTCTTTTTGCAAATATGCTTTCGGTAGGTAAAAATTCTGAAAAGATTAAAGGCTAGATGGAATTCAAAAAAAACAAATGGAGCAATTATTACACCTTAGTTCTGGTTGCTAATGCCGTTTACATCATTTTGTTTTACCTCCTAATGAATACTTTTCACTACTAGTATGCAACAGATAGATTGGATTGTTCTTATTACCACCTTAGCTTTTATTGTTCTTTATGGAATTTACAGAACTAGAGGAAGAAGAAATGTACACGATTATATTCGTGGTGGTAACGAGTCTAAATGGTGGACAGTTGGCCTCTCTGTTATGGCCACCCAGGCCAGTGCGATAACTTTTTTATCTACGCCGGGACAAGCTTTTCACAGCGGCATGGGCTTTGTTCAGTTTTATTTTGGTTTACCCATAGCGATGGTAGTAATCTGTTTATTTTTCATACCTATATATCACAGGCTGAATGTTTATACGGCTTATGAATATTTGGAAAGCAGGTTTGACCTTAAAACACGAACACTAGCAGCGGTACTTTTTCTTTTGCAACGTGGTCTTGCAGCAGGTATTACAATTTTTGCCCCTTCTATAATTCTTTCTGCAGTATTGGGATGGGACTTAAATACCCTTAATATTATCATTGGTTTAATAGTGGTTATTTATACCATTTCTGGAGGAACCAAGGCTGTTACTGTAACCCAGAAACAGCAAATGGCAGTAATATTTTTAGGGATGTTTGTTGCTTTCTTTTTAATTATAAGCTACCTACCTGAAGACATTAATTTCTTCAATGCCTTAGAAATTGCTGGGGCAGGCGGCAAACTTGATATCCTGGATTTTTCATTTGACTTTGAAAATAGATACACCTTCTGGAGTGGTATTTTAGGTGGTACTTTCCTAATGATGTCTTATTTCGGAACAGATCAAAGTCAGGTGCAACGCTATTTATCTGGTAAATCGATGCGTGAGATGCAATTGGGAATGATATTTAACGGCTTGTTAAAGGTTCCTATGCAGTTCTTTATTCTTCTCGTAGGGGTTATGGTTTTTGTGTTTTATCAATTTAATCCAACTCCTGTTAATTTTAATCCGGCCGCAGAAGATGCCGTTCAAAACTCACCATACCAGGAAGAATATCAAAATCTGCAGAGCAGACTTGACGAACTTAGATCTGATAAATCTGAATTAAGTCTCACTCTTGCCAATTCTAATAAAAAAACAGTCAAATCCAGAGACAACGATGTCCTCTCTATTAAAGAAGCTCTTTTAAAGGTAAATGATGAAGAACAAGCCATAAGATCTGAAGCAAGAAAAGTAATAACTCAAGCTGATAAAAATGTAGAAACAAATGATAAAGATTACGTTTTTATACATTTCATCTTACACAATTTACCCAAAGGATTAATAGGCCTTTTACTTGCAGTTATACTTTCTGCAGCTATGTCTTCTACCGCTTCAGAATTAAATGCGCTTGCTGCTACAACTACAGTAGATTTATATAAAAGAAATCTCAAAGAACATAAAGAAGAATCACACTTTGTGGATGCTACTAAATGGTTTACGCTTAGTTGGGGTATTCTTGCAATTTTAATAGCGTGTACGGCCAATTTATTTGACAATCTTATACAATTGGTCAACATTATAGGATCCATTTTTTACGGTACCATCCTAGGTATTTTCATGGTTGCTTTTTTTATAAAAAGAATTGGCTCCAGAGCAGTATTCTGCGCGGCTATTATTACACAGATATTAGTTATAGCACTCTTTAGTCTTGACAAATTCGAATATATTAATTTACCCTTTTTATGGTTAAATATCATTGGATGCACGCTGGTTATTATTATTTCCATCATACTTCAGGGATCTAAAGGGAATAAATCAATTTTAAAAACTCAGGAATCTTGAAAACAATTAATTGGGGAATTATTGGACTTGGTAAAATTGCCAATAGCTTTGCAAAAGATTTACTTACCGTAGAAGGCTGCAAATTATATGCTGTTGCTTCTAGATCTATAGAAAAAGCTGAAGAATTTAGCAAAACTTATAATGCTATCGCGCATTATGGTTCGTATGAAGAACTGGCAAAAGACCCTAATGTAGATGTGATCTACATTGCCACGCCACACGTCAAACATTATCAAGATACCATAATGTGTCTTAATCATCAAAAGGCCGTTCTCTGTGAAAAACCTTTTGCTATGAACGCCAAACAAGTAGAAGAAATGATTTCTACGGCAAAAGCAAATAATTGTTTTTTAATGGAAGCGCTCTGGACCAGAATGATGCCACATTTCATTTTTGTATTGGAAGAGCTTAAAAGTGGAAAATATGGAAGCATCAAATCTCTGAAGGCAGATTTTTGCTTCGAAGCACCTTTTAATCCTAAAGGACGTCTATTTGACAAAACTTTAGGTGGTGGTGCATTACTTGATGTAGGCATTTATCCCGTTTTTTGTGCATTGGCAATTTTAGGTAAACCAGATGAAATAGTAGCTCAGACCAAAATTGGGGAAACCGGTATAGACAATGAAACATCGATAAATCTCAAATATAAAGGTGATGTGATTGCAGATTTAAATTGCAGTATCGTTTATAAAACTGGAAGTACAGCAACCATAATATGCGAAAACGGATCTATAACTTTAGAGAGCCGTTTTCATGAGACAGATAGGGTAACCACAGAGCTTGATGGCGTTAAGACATCTCATGATTTTAAATATAAGGCCAAAGGTTATAATTTTGAAATTGCCCACGTCGCGCAATTATTAAGGGAAGACTTAACAGAAAGTCCTTTAATGACTTTTGAATTTAGTCAACTTATTATTGAAACACTCGATACAATAAGAGAAAAGATTGCTTTAAGATATGACTAAAAAAAGCCGACTATTTAGCCGGCTTTTTAGATTTATTTTTTGAAAAAGCGTGTTATAGCGCTCCCCATGCCTTAAGAGAATCTGTATTCATTTTTATATAATCTGCATTACCTGCTTCTTTCGCTCCTTCCAGAGAAGCCTTTGCAGCCTTTATTGCCCCTTTTTTATCTCCTGCTTTAGCAAGTATTAGTGACTGTTGACGTAGTTGCCAGAAACGTGGAGTATCTGTCATTT
This sequence comes from uncultured Flavobacteriaceae bacterium, assembly GCA_963974735.1. Taxonomy (GTDB): domain Bacteria; phylum Bacteroidota; class Bacteroidia; order Flavobacteriales; family Flavobacteriaceae; genus Leeuwenhoekiella. The sequence goes on from CAXBEL010000024.1 coordinate 15,366, forward strand.
CCATTGCTTTGTCCATCCACATTTTAGATTTTTCTATATCCTTACCACTATTTAAATAATAGACCGCAGCATTATAATAATCACCCGCAGCTGGTCCATTTAAAGCGCTATCTATGCTAGCCATTACCTCTTTATCTGTAGTTACAGAAAATGGAACTCCCACGTAAATATTTTCCCAAAGTATACCCATAACAGCACCTTCTGGAGTTACATCATCTATTGTAACAGTAAAAGTCTCCACATCCATAGGCATCTGTTGAACATCAACAGTGGTACGTAATGCGACTTTATCTTCTTCAAAATCTGTGATTAGTGGATTGCTGGAATCGGTATAAAAAACAACCTCCCATAAATCTTGTTGAGGCACTGTATATACATTGTAGGTACCAGCTTCCAACTCTTTATTATTTATGGTTACAGGCTTATCCGTTATAAATTTTGTAGTTGCATTAGCGCCTGTTCTCCAGATTTTACCATAAGGAACTAAATCCCCAAAAACTGTTCTTCCTTTCATACTCGGACGAGAATATTCTATTTCGATGTTTGTAAGGCCTACAACTTGCTTAAGTTCTGACGAAGGACTCGCGGCAGGTGCAACGATTTGAGCTTTCCCACTAAAACTAAAAACAAAAACCATTAATAATACAATTACCTTTTTCATTGTTCTATTGTTAAATTTATAATGTTAATTATTTGTTAATGATAAAATACTGACGTACTTTTCCACGGACGAAATTAAATATACGCTATTTAAGTAATGTTAACGAATTCTTAATTTAAAAGAATTAGATTTGTTGGTTACTACTTTATACTAAGCATAGTTTATAAAGTTTTAAATAAAATCAGTTAGGCTTCAACAATGTTTAAAGTTCAAATGGAAAAAGTCATCACCCCAAGCAAAACCATAGCAACCAGTAACTATGATTTGCACCTCACGCCACAATACGCTATTGTTATGTATCTTAATTCCCATAATTTAGATACGAATATACTTCAAGAGGTAAGAAACCATCTCAAAGAATACTATCAAGGAGCTGAATTTGTGCTCATTAATCAACGTACAGATACAAAAATAGATCCTAAATACTACCGCAGTGCCCTTTCTAATATGAAAGGAGTCGCAGTAGTAACACCATTTGAAGATATTAGAGAAGATCTAATTGAAGAACAAAATAACTGGAATCGCTCCTTTGCCGTTTTTAATGACTTAGAAGAAGCTAAACATTGGGCTCTTCATTGTTTTTGAAAGAATTTTAAATTTTGTTTAACTAAATTACTATTAGATTAAACAAAAGTGCGTTTATTTTTACATCAGTAGAATTTTTTATCATTTTAAAATCTACTTTTTTAAATAACGTACAATGAAAATTTATACCCTCCATACTAAGCAAAATCTTCCCATATCTTTAGATGAAGCTTGGAATTTCCTTTCCGATCCTAAAAACCTAAAAGTTATCACTCCAGATTATATGGGTTTTGAAATAAAATCTGGTGCTGATCGTCCTATGTTTCCAGGACAGTTAATTCAATACATTGTTACTCCTGTATCCGGTATTAAAACCAAATGGGTTACAGAAATCACCCATGTTGTTGACAAAAAGTTCTTTGTAGATGAACAACGCTTTGGGCCTTATGCACTTTGGCACCACAAACATTTTTTAAAAGAAATTGATGGCGGAGTAGAGATGGAAGATATTGTAGATTATAAGCTCCCTATGGGTATTGTAGGCCAACTTGTTCATCCTTTTTTGGTAAAACCAAAACTCAAAGAAATCTTCGCTTATAGAGAGAAAAAGCTAATAGAACTTTTTGGGGAATTTAAGATTAAAAATACTTCTAAAGAAGGTATTACAAAACACGATATCCTAAATTAAATGAAAAAAAATATTTTACTTATCGGTGGTTCACATGGTATAGGATTTGAATTGGCTATGCAGCTTCAGGAGGAGCACAATGTTTTTATAGCATCCCGTACTTCAGAGAATCTTGGGAAACTTGAAGTTACTTATATAAAGTACGATGCAGAAAAAGATGAACTGGATACTACCGATCTGCCTGAAATAGTAGATGGCTTTGTGTATTGCCCAGGTACGATTAATCTGAAACCTTTTAAAATGTTGAGTGAAGCAACTTTTATTGAGGATATGCAACTCAATTTTTTCAGTCTTATAAAAACATTAAAAACCGTTTTGGATAGGCTCAAAAAATCAGATCAGGCAAGTCTTATTTTTTTTAGTACAGTAGCCGTTAAAGTCGGAATGCCTTTCCATACCAGCGTTGCTGCTGCAAAAGGTGCAATAGAAGGCTTTGCTAAAGCACTTGCTGCGGAATATGCTCCCGGTTTTCGAGTAAATGTGATAGCCCCCTCCCTAACCGATACCCCACTAGCTGAAAAATTATTGGGCAACGAGAAAAAGCGAGAAAATATGAATGGGCGTCATCCGTTAAAGCGCGTAGGCAACACAAAAGATATCTCTTCTGTTGCAAAATTTCTTTTAAGCGACGACAGTTCTTGGATCACAGGGCAGGTTTTAGGTGTAGATGGTGGTATGTCAACACTTAATATAAATTAAATTCTAAATGCAGAAAGTTAACATATTCTGGTTTCGTCGTGATTTGAGGTTGGATGACAATATTGGATTTTTAAAGGCTTTACAAAGCGATTATCCGGTACTACCAATTTTTATTTTTGATACAGTAATTTTAGACAAGCTTTCTAAGGATGATGCCCGAGTAACATTTATTTACGACACTTTACAAAATATGCGAAGTGAACTTCAGGAAAATTATTCTAGTTCTATTGGCATATTTTATGGTAAACCTAAAGAAATATGGAGCGAACTTATTTCAGATTATGAAGTTCATGCGGTTTATACCAATCACGATTACGAACCTTATGCTACACAACGGGATGAGACAGTCAAAAATCTTTTAAAAGAAAAAGAAATTGCGTTCGAGACTTTTAAAGATCAGGTGATTTTTGAAAAAAGCGATATTGTAAAAAGTGATGGAGATCCCTATATAGTTTATACTCCTTACAAGAATAAATGGAAGGAAAATTTTAATGAAAATGAACACTTAAAAATTAATTATACAAGTCAATATCTTACAAACACCTTGAAAAATTCAAAACTCCCCAATATTAGCTTAACTGATATGGGATTTGAAGAATCAAATTTAAAAGTGCCAGATTATACAGTCACTCCTACACTTATTGAAGATTATGAGAAAACCAGAAATTATCCGGCGATAGAAGAAGGAACCTCCAGACTTGGGCCTCATCTACGTTTTGGGACGGTAAGTATTCGAAAAATGATGAAAAAAGCAATAGCGCAAAAGAATGAAGTATTCTGGAGTGAATTGATCTGGCGGGAATTTTTTATGCAAATACTTTGGCATTATCCTGAAACCGTAGATAATGCTTTTAAAAAGAAATATGATCGGATTGAGTGGAGAAATAATGAGGAAGAATTTGAAAAATGGAAGGAGGGAAAAACCGGATTTGCATTAGTCGATGCTGGGATGAGACAGCTAAATACTACAGGATATATGCACAACCGCGTGCGCATGCTCGTTGCTAGCTTTCTTTGTAAACACCTTTTAATAGATTGGCGCTGGGGCGAAATTTATTTTGCCGAAAAATTATTGGATTATGAGCAGTCAAGTAATGTAGGTAACTGGCAATGGGCTGCTGGCAGTGGTGTAGATGCTGCGCCATACTTTAGAATTTTTAATCCTATGACTCAAGTAGATAAATTTGATAAGAATAAGGAGTATATAAAAGAATTCATTCCTGAATTTGGAACTGATGAGTATCCAGAAAAAATGGTAGATCACAAAGAAGCAAGGGAACGCTGTTTAAAAGTATATAAAGAAGCACTTAGTTAAATCTACAATCTTCCTACTCGCACTAAAAGCGGAAATATAAAATCTCTTTTTTCTGTATTCCCCCATTTTAAATCAACTTCATCCTCTATTAAAGTTAAAGGATTATGCCCGTTAGCTTTTTCATAATGCTTAACCGCAGACCAAGTATTTAAATAATTAAGAAACTGTTGTTTTTCCCAATTCACTTTTATTTCCAACTTAGGAACTACTTCTTCTTTAAAAGGAAAAGGTATAGTAAGATAACCATCGTCTAGATAATTACGTTCTGGATCCCAGTATGGATCGGTAATTTTTTTATAAAACCTTTCAATAACCTCATTCAAGGCACCCTCGGTATGAAGAACCGTATACCCTATAACTGCAAAAATTCCATTGGGCTTTAAACACAATTTTACGCTTTTATAAAACTCCTCAAAATCAAACCAGTGAATTGCCTGCGCCACGGTAATTAAATCAAATTTCTGTTTTTCATTTATTGGTTTTTCAGCAATATGAACCTCATAATCAATGTTTTTCCTTTTTGGTGCTTGCTTTAACTGCTCTTCACTTAAATCTGTTGCCCAGACATGATTAAAATTTTTTGCTAACTCTACAGCTATTTGTCCATTTCCTGTCCCACAATCCCAAGCAAAGTCTTTGTCTGTAATTAGTGAAAATAAATAACTGTATAATTCAGCAGGATAAGTAGGTCTGAATTGAGCATAATCTGCAGCATGATTTGAAAAGTTATCTTTCATTTGGTATGGTTGGGCTTGCTAACCTAAATTTAATTAAATTATATAGATCTTAAATATCCCAGCGCGACCAAATCCTTCAACTCTTGTACCGGCTCTAGAATTCCATCTTTTAAAACCATTTTACGATCAGCAATTTTCCAGACATCGTGATAATAATGGTCTGTTAGTATAATTCCTTTCTTTGATTTCAACTCAATAAGAAAATCATGTATTACTTCTTTGTATAGTGGCTCTACCATACTAAATGGTTCATCAAGTAGGAGAAAAGGATGATCAAGATTGCCTACTAACAAAAGTTCGAGATAACGTCTTTCCCCTATAGAAAGTGTTCCTATTTTTTGATCTGCAACAGTGCTTAACCGGGGTGAATTAAAAATTTTATCCTGATCTGTACCATTAGGAAAGTATAAGGGAATAACATCCCAAACTTTTAAAGATTGGGGAAGAAAAGAAAACTGAGGAACATAACCTATAAGCTGATTCTTAATAATAACACTACTCCCCCACCTGTGAGATCGCTCCAACTTAGCCTCATTGATTTCAAATCTTAAACGCTCTGTCTTTAATGTACCAAATAGAATTTTTAAAAGAGAACTTTTCCCGCTACCATTCCGTCCAAAAATCCCGATTATTTCACCTGTGCTACAAGAAAAACGTATTTCGTTTAAAATATTTTTTTTACCAAAGGTTTTTCTTACTTCGTGAACTTCCAATTTATTCATGATAGATCATTTTGAAAAGAAAATTCCCCAGAAGATAAATTAAGAATAGCGGAATCATTGCCAGAATATTAAACACCCAAGTGCTTATAATAAGTTTTCTACGCGTAAAACCCAGATTGAAATACGTATAATATTCTGTTTTGTGAAACTGAGAATAACCTATTAATCCTATTGGTGTCCCTGCTAGACCAAAAACTAAAATTCCTGTGATAAATCCCAAAAAAGGAATACACAAAATAGAAAATGCCAATGCAAACTTTGTAACATCAAGGTAATAACGGAACATCAGACTAAATTAAACAATCCTTCTATTTAAAAAAGCATTCTGTTTTTTAATATTCTATTAATGCAATAAGTATTCAATATTATTAACTTGGGCAATTATAAAATAAAGTATATGATAATTTTTGTAGACATGGACGAAGTCATCGCAGACACTTATGGTGCGCACATAGACTTGTACAATAAAGAATATAGCGAATGCCTTACGGTCGAAGAATGTATGGGCAATGAAGTCTGGCAAAAAGTACCAACAGACCGCCAGCATTATATTAAACAGCAAGCTAATCAAGATGGTTTTTTTATAGACCTTAAAGTAATGCCAGACAGTCAGGAAGTTCTAAAAGAATTAAGCAAAAAAAATGAAGTATATATCGCATCTGCAGCAATGCAGTTTAAAAATAGTTTAAGGGAAAAAGCAGATTGGCTGGACGAACACTTCCCGTTTATACCGTGGCAAAAACGAATTTTGTGTGGTCACAAACATATTTTAAAAGGAGACATACTTATAGATGACAGGTCTTATAACTTACAAGCTTTTGATGGTCGCGGTATTCAATTTACTTCTCCACATAATGTCCATACCAATGATTTTGAGCGTGTTGATTCCTGGCAGGAAATAGCAGAAAAACTTTTATAAAGAAATTTGGCATATGTGCTCACCCATTAAATTATGGATTATTAATAAAACACGTTTTATTCTATAAGTTTTTAAGCGTTTCATAATGCAGGCAGGGTTATTTTAATAATTTTGAAAAGATTAAAATATAAAAATGCCAATACTAGAATCATTTTATTACGGGAAGGATACATTGACAGCAGGGAAAGCTTTACAAATTGCCCGCGGTCAACTTAATGGTGTATTATCTAAAAACACTTTAGAAAAAATACGGGACAGTGAGAAAACCGTTAAAAATATTGTTGCTAAAAATGAAGTTGTCTATGGTATAAATACTGGATTTGGCCCTCTTTGTACCACAAGAATATCCAAAGAGGAAACGCTAGAGCTTCAGACAAATATTCTTAAAAGCCATAGCGTAGGTGTGGGAAAACCCATTGAGGAAGAAATTGCTCTTTTAATGATGATTTTAAAGATGCACGCTTTAGCTCAGGGATATTCAGGTATTTCTGAAAATACGCTTACCCGTATAATATGGCACATCGATAATAAAATTATACCCGTAGTTCCAGAACAGGGTTCTGTGGGAGCCAGTGGTGATCTTGCTCCTTTGGCACATTTGTTTTTACCACTTATAGGTTTGGGTGAGGTTTTTCAAAATGGAGAAACGATAGAAACTTCCATTTTACTTCAAAAACACGATTTAGAGCCTATTGTACTTGGTCCTAAAGAAGGATTAGCTCTTATTAATGGTACTCAATTTATAGCAGCTCATGCAGTATTAGTTATAGAGCGTTTGCAAAACTGTCTTAATCATGCAGATATTATAGGCACAATTATGATAGAGGCCTTGCAGGGTTCAGCCAAACCTTTTTATCCCGAACTGCACCAATTAAGACCTTTTAAAGGTAATCAACATGTAGCAGGACGCATAAAATCATTTCTTGATGGATCTCAAATAATGGATTCTCACAAAGATTGTGATCGGGTACAGGATCCTTATTCCTTAAGATGTATGCCCCAAGTGCACGGAGCTTCGCGTAATGCTTGGTTGCATCTCAAAGAATTACTTGAAATTGAGTTGAATGCTGTTACAGACAATCCAATTATTTTTAATGAAGAATTTACTATAAGTGGGGGGAATTTTCACGGACAACCCTTGGCCATGGCTTTGGATTATGCAACATTGGCCGCTTCAGAATTGGGAAATATATCAGATAGAAGGATATACCTCGCACTGGAAGGAAAAACAGCTGACGTTCCAAAACTTCTTTTTGAGGAGACAGGGATAAATTCTGGCTATATGATTCTACAATACACAACCGCAGCTTTGGCAAGTGAAAATAAAGGTCTTTGTTTTCCTGCGAGTGCAGACAGCATTCCCACTTCTATGGGTCAAGAAGATCACGTAAGTATGGGATCTATAAGTGGTAGAAAAGCTTTACAAGTAATAGGAAATGTAGAAAATATATTAGCTATTGAGATGTTGACCGCTGCTCAAGCTTTTGACTTTAGAAAAACAAATAAATCAAGTGTATTTATAGAAAATGTTCATCAGGAGATAAGAAAACATGTCTCCTTCGCAAATAAAGACCGGGTATTTTCTAAAGATATTCAGATTGCAAATGACATCATTAAGAAGAAAAAATTGCTGGAGGTGTATGAGAAAAATATACGGTCAGGAAATTTAAAGGAAACCGAATTGCATAAGCAGGAATTTCAAAGTATCTAGATTATGACAGACCAGTATTATTACATTGGCCCCATTGCACAACTGCTTTCTATGAGCAATTTACCTGAAAAAGGTGCTATTAAAGATGAGGAACTGAAGCCTTTGATTAAGCAGGGAATACTGTTTAAAAATGATAAAATAGAAGCGATTGGTGATCACGAAATAATTCTGAAAAAAGCAAAATCAGTTAACGCTACTATTCAAAATCTTACCGAAGATTTTATTGCTTTGCCAGGTTTTATAGATAGTCATACCCATATATGTTTTGCAGGCTCACGCGCCGGAGATTACGCTATGCGCAATTCTGGAAAATCTTATCTTGAAATAGCAAAAAATGGCGGCGGAATCTGGGATACGGTGACTCAAACGAGAAAATTCACGCAACAGGAATTAGTTGAATTAATTGTAAAAAGAGCAAATATTCTAACTGCTAAAGGCATTACTACCATAGAGGTCAAAAGTGGATATGGTTTGACAATCGATGAAGAGCTAAAAATGTTGCGAGCAATTAAGGAGGCGCAACGTTCAACGTATGCAGATCTTATTCCAACCTGTCTTGCGGCACATATTATTCCCAGAGAATATAAGGATAATGCAGAAGGTTATTTAAAAAAGATGAGTGCAGAACTCTTTCCAATAATAAAGGAAGAAAATCTAACCAACCGCATTGATGCTTTTATTGAAGAAGGTGCATTTTCTTCTCAAATAATTAGACCATATCTGAAAAAAGCACAGGAAATGGGATTTGATATTACAATACACGCTGATCAGTTTCATACGGGAGGGAGTCAAGTGGCTGTGCAGTTTAATGCGGTAAGTGCAGATCATCTGGAAGCCAGTACAGAAAAAGAAATTAGGATTTTGGCAGAAAGCAATACTGTTGCCACTGCCCTACCTGGAGCAACTTTGGGCTTAGGTTGTGCTTTTACTCCTGCTAGACAGCTTTTGGATAATGGAGCTACACTTGCAATTGCCAGTGACTGGAATCCGGGTTCGGCACCTATGGGTGATTTACTTACCCAAGCCGCAATATTGGGAACTTTTGAAAAATTGAGCAATGCCGAAATAATTTCCGGTATTACAAATAGAGCGGCTAAAGCTTTAAATATCAATGACATAGGAATTTTAAAAAAAGGGACTATGGCTGATGTAATTCTTTTTAAAACAGATCATTATAATGAAATTCTTTATAAGCAAGGGAAACTTGTACCTGCTCAAGTTTTTAAGAATGGTAAATTAGTTATTGAAAATGAGACCACTAATGACTTTTAACGAGCAAATAATACAGGGTATCCCTAAGGAATTACCTCTCTTTAAAGAATACAATTCAACTGATAATCATGCGCCCAAACGCAAAGATATTTTATCTGTTGATGAAAAGAAATTGGCGTTGCGCAATGCCTTAAGATACTTTCCAAAAGATTGGCATGCGGAATTAATTGAAGAATTTTTACACGAGCTGCAAGAATACGGCAGGATTTATATGCATCGCTTTAAGCCAGATTATAAGATTTATGCTAGACCAATAAAGGAATATCCGGCAAATTCACAGCAAGCTGCAGCTATTATGCTGATGATTCAAAACAATCTAGATCCTAAAGTTGCACAACATCCCAATGAATTAATTACTTATGGTGGTAATGGCGCCGTTTTTCAAAATTGGGCACAATATCTTATGGTAATGCATTATCTGGCTACGATGACAGATGATCAGACTTTACACATTTATTCTGGACATCCCATGGGTTTATTTCCGTCATCTAAAGATGCGCCATATTTAGTTGTGACAAATGGTATGATGATTCCTAATTATTCTTCTCCAGATGACTGGGAACGGTTCAATGCCTTAGGTGTGACCCAATATGGGCAAATGACAGCAGGTTCATATATGTATATAGGACCGCAGGGAATTGTACATGGCACCACAATCACGGTCATGAACGCTTTTAGAAAATGCCTTAATAAAGGTGAGAAATCCGCAGGAAAAATATTTCTGACAGCGGGACTTGGAGGAATGAGTGGAGCTCAACCCAAAGCAGGAAATATTGCAGGTTGCATAACTGTTTGTGCTGAAGTCAATCCAGAAGCAGCAAAAAAACGTTATGACCAAGGTTGGGTGGATGAATTAATAAATGACTTGGATACCTTAATTGTAAGGGTAAAAGAAGCAATTCAGAATGAAGAAATCAGGTCATTTGCTTTCATAGGCAATGTAGTAGATGTCTGGGAGCAATTTTATGAGGAAGATATATTTATCCATTTAGGATCAGATCAAACATCTCTTCACAATCCTTGGTCGGGCGGTTATTATCCGGTAGATCTCGAATTTGATGATGCAAATAAAATGATTAAGGAAGATCCGGAAAATTTTAAAACTAAAGTTCAAGAATCATTAAAAAGACAAACGGCAGCAATTAATAAACATGCGCAACGCGGAACTTATTTTTTTGATTACGGTAATGCCTTTCTATTAGAAGCTTCTCGCGCCGGTGCAGATATTATGGCTCCAAATGGCATTGATTTTAAATATCCTTCCTATGTTCAGGATATTTTAGGTCCCATGTGTTTTAATTATGGTTTTGGTCCGTTTAGATGGGTATGTACTTCGGGTGATTCTGAAGATTTACGAACAACGGATGCCATTGCTTTAGAAGTAATGAAAAAAATAAAAGTAGAAGCCCCTGACGAAATTCAGCAACAGATGCAGGATAATATCACTTGGATTGCCGAAGCAGAACAAAACAAGCTCGTTGTAGGATCACAGGCCAGAATACTTTATGCAGACGCTCAAGGTAGAAAGGAAATTGCCTTAGCATTTAATGAAGCCGTTAGCAAGGGTGAAATTACCGCTCCTGTTGTATTGGGACGCGATCATCATGATGTAAGTGGCACAGATTCTCCTTACCGGGAGACCAGCAATATTTATGATGGCAGTCGCTTTACAGCAGACATGTCAATACACAACGTGATTGGCGATAGTTTTAGAGGTGCAACTTGGGTATCTATACACAATGGAGGCGGTGTTGGTTGGGGAGAAGTGATTAATGGTGGATTTGGAATGCTGCTGGATGGTTCTACCGAAGCCAATAAACGTATTAAAAACATGCTGTTTTATGATGTAAATAATGGTATCGCACGCCGAAGTTGGGCCCGAAATAAAGAAGCAATTTTTGCCATTAAAAGAGAAATGGAAAGAAGCCCAAATCTAAAAGTAACACTACCTTACTTTGTAGATGATGATATTTTAGATAATCTTTTATAATATGAAAAATTATCAACCAGCAAATAAGAGCAACTGGCAAGGAAGACAATCTGCAAGTCAACTATATCTCCATGAAAAAATTCAGATTGGGAGTTTTGATGATTTAAAAAATATAGAAGGAAAAAACATTGCTATCCTAGGTTATGCTTGTGATGCTGGAGTTGAGCGTAATAAAGGTAGAACAGGTGCGTTAAAAGGACCTGAAGCCATAAGAAAAATGCTAGCGACACTGAGTAATCACTTTTCAGAAGAATTAAACTTATGGGACTTTGGTGATATGGTTTGTGAGTCTCAGGATTTAGAAATGATTCAGGAAGAAACTGCAAAAGCTATAGCTAACTTATTAAACAAACAATTATTTCCATTAATCATAGGCGGTGGACACGATTTAGCCTACGCGCATTTTAATGGAATTCGTCAGGCGCATCCTGTTGCCAAAATAGGGATTATTAATCTAGATGCCCATTTTGATCTAAGACCAGCCTCCGTTCAAGGTAATTCTGGAACACCATTTTGGCAGATTGCAAAAAAAGAAAAAGAATTTGATTTAAATTATTTTTGTTTAGGAATTCAGAAAGAATCCAATAATCGGGAATTATTTAAGATTGCAAAGGAATATAATGTTCAATATATTTTAAATACGGCATTTACTTTGGAGCAATGGGCAATAATTAGAAAAGAGCTAAATAGTTTTATAAGCAATATAGATTTTATTTACCTTACAATAGATCTCGATGGCTTTACTTCCGCTTTAGCTCCAGGAGTGAGCGCTCCTTCTCCAGTAGGCTTTCAATGGGAAATAGCAGCAAAAACCATTGAGTTCATCTGCCATTCTGAAAAGTTGATCAGTGCCGATATTGTAGAGCTTAATCCTACCTATGATCAAGACAATTCTACAGCTCGATTGGCATCAAGAATAGCCTATTTACTTATTCAACAAATAGATGCTATTAAATAATATTAAGTAGTTCGAATTATTTTAGCTCCAATTGCCCGAAGTCTTTCATCTATGTTCTCATAACCACGGTCAATCTGTTCAATATTATGAATTGTAGAAGTCCCTTTTGCGCTTAAAGCGGCTATTAATAAAGAGATTCCCGCACGAATATCAGGAGATGACATTGTTGTAGCTTTAAGTGTCGATTTAAAATCGTGACCTATAACTGTAGCACGATGCGGGTCACAAAGTATAATTTTTGCCCCCATATCTATTAGCTTATCAACAAAAAACAAGCGACTTTCAAACATTTTTTGATGAACCAGAACCTCACCTTTTGCCTGAGTTGCTACAACAAGAATAATACTTAATAAATCTGGAGTAAATCCAGGCCAGGGAGCATCACTGATGGTCATAAAAGAACCATCTATAAATTTCTCTATTTCATAGCCCTTATTATGAGCAGGAATATGAATATCATCTCCCTTTCGCTCTACAGTAATTCCCAATTTTCTGAACGTTCCAGGAATTACACCTAAATCATCCCAACTCACATTTTTAATAGTGACTTCACTTTTAGTCATTGCTGCGAGACCTATCCAAGATCCTATCTCAATCATATCTGGAAGAACGGTATGCTCACAACCTCCTAAACTTTCAACCCCTTCTATTGTAAGTAAGTTTGATCCTACTCCGCTTATCTTAGCTCCCATGCGGTTAAGCATTTTGCAAAGTTGTTGCAAATAAGGTTCGCAAGCCGCGTTGTATATTGTAGTTTTTCCGGTAGCCATTACAGCAGCCATAACAATATTAGCTGTACCTGTTACAGAAGCTTCATCAAGAAGCATGCTTGTTCCTTTTAGACCTTTAGGGGCTTCAACGCCATAAAAGCGTTCTTCTTTATTATATCTAAATTTTGCTCCCAGCTTAATCATACCCTCAAAATGGGTGTCTAGACGACGTCTACCTATTTTGTCTCCACCAGGACGTGGTATATAACCTTTGCCAAAACGAGCAAGTAACGGTCCCACTATCATAATCGAACCTCTCAGCCCGCTCCCTTCACGCTTAAACTGCTCACTTTCCAGATATTCTAAATTAAGAGCATCACTCTTAAAACTGTATTTACCCTTACCCAGCTTTTGAATTTTAACGCCTAGATTACCAAGAATGGTAATAAGTTTATTAACATCCACTATATCAGGGATATTATTAATGGTAACTCGTTCTGGAGTTAATAATACTGCGCAAAGAATTTGTAATGCTTCGTTTTTAGCACCTTGAGGTTGGATCGCACCTTTAAGCTGGTGTCCTCCTTCTATCTGAAATGTTCCCATAAATAAGCCTTCAACTAGATTTTAGTAGCGTTTTTTTCCGCGGGTAGGTTTTTTAGAGCGATTGTTGGACTTTCCGGTTTTTTTAGACCGCATCAGCTTATGTGTCTCACGTAAATCCTCATCTTTTTTTGGCAAGATTTATTTCACCGTTACTCAACTCAAATAGATGTTTGAAGATGACTTCGTCATCAACGGTATCTTTGTTCCAGTTAAGAAAACATTTTTTCATGTGATTGGCAATGGTAAATTCCAGTGCCTCTCTTAACTCACCCTTTTCCCATTTTACTGCAACATCTATCATACGTTTGATATTATTGCCGTAAAATCTGTACTTAGGATGATTTTGAGGATAAGCCAACGGTTCTGGACGCTCTTCTAATATTTCTTTAGAAGGCTTCTCAAAAGGACAATCAACATCCAGCTCAAAATTTGCTATGATAAATAATTGATCCCATAATTTATGTTGAAAATCTGGAACATCTCTTAAATGCGGCTGTAGATTACCCATTACAGCTATAATGGATTTTGCCACTTTATTACGTTCGTCTCTATCTTCTATTTCTTTGGCCTGATTTACCATCTTCTGCATATGACGGCCATACTCAGGTATAATGAGCATTTCGCGCTCAGTGTTGTATTCTAATTGATCTATCAATTGTAAAAATTTAAGTGAAGTTTGCCTACCTTAAGTAAACAGTTGCAAAATAACAAAAATTGTGCGAAATCCCCTAATACAGCTTTAAATAACCACAAAATTTATAGTATTCTCTTAAAACTTATTATTTCAGATTATTTATACCACTTTAAAGATGGTGTAGAAGAATTTGAATGGGGTTGCACATATAAAAACTTTAGTCTTCATTTCTTATAGCGATATAACACCTTCTACCACAGAAACTTCTTTATATTTTTCGATTACAGCCTCCGGATCCTTCATTCTAACATTAACTGAAACACTGGTGTATTTACCATTTCTGGATTTTTTAGTATCAATTACTGCCCCTGTATTATCGAATATATCCTGTATTGCAACAATCTTATCTTCAGCAGATGGAACTATAAATTTAAATAAATAGGCTGATGGCCACAGCGATGTATCGCTAAGTCTGCTTTTAAGTTTAGTATAAAATTCCTCCGAATTTTCTCCTTTGTTCATGTTCATTTTCTTTGGCTGCAAAGATAAGGTTTCCACACAATTTTTTAATCGCTTTACATTTGAGTATTTTTGCCGAATAACTCATCCCTTTTGAAAACAAAACGTATTGTACTTATAGGCGGTCCCAGTACTGGCAAAACAT
>CAXBEL010000025.1:0-30006 GCA_963974735.1 uncultured Flavobacteriaceae bacterium
GGGAAAAGAATTATCTCTAAAGGTTGCGAGGCCTTGTCCCCGAAACCCAGGACGATAAAAACCTTGTTTTCATTTTTATCGATCGCCTTGTATCTTCTTAATTGCTTTTCATTGCACCATTCAATCTTATTTTCCCTATTGTAAACTCCACGACGCCATTTTGCCTCCACATAAAATTCCTTTCCGGTTTTTTTGTCGCGAAATTTGAAGTCCGGTTTTAGGCTGGACTCTATGTAATCGCCATTGTTTGAGTGGTAATCGTGAGTGCGGTGTACCAAATTATACTCTGCTTTTGGGAATAAATACTTTCTAACATAGTCCTCAAACTTCTCTCCCTTTATGAAAGAATCTGGTTTATTTACTTCGTTTTTTAATGCAGTAATGCCTTTGGTTATTTTTTTGAAGAGGCTCATGGTTTTAAATAAGCTATTGGTTTTTGCTAAAATATAAATTTACTGTAGGTAAATTTATGTTTTGTTGAATTTTAGTGCCAAGACAATAGTGGAATTGCATTGTCCTGAAAATATTTACATAAATGAATTATCTTTTTCTACGTCTCCTTCTCGGGTAATTTCTAAAAAATATCGGTTTTTGAATTTTATCTTCAACTATCTCGATACCTTGATTTCTTAGCACCATTTCAATATATTCTGGGTCCTGCCCTACCTGCAATGCCAAATCCTTAATGGTTACTCCTTTTAAATAATTACTTTGGATTTTCTGTTTGTCAATTTCTGTTATGTATTTCAGATTATGATTAGACTTTTGTGGAAGTTTTGCTTCATAATTTAGAAGAACTTTAATAATATCTGGTAGAACCGTCGGATTAATTTTTATTGATTCGGCTTTTTTATTTGAGTTTATAATTGTTTGCGTTATCTCTATATAAAACTTGCCATTTTCATGCTTTACCAAATCAATCAAAAAATCACTTTTGTCAAACTCAAGCTGTGTGGTTTTAATAATCGTTTTCATAGGGCAAATCATTAATTATTTAAAAATCCCTTATTTAATATATTTTAACCAAGCTCAATTGGTTAGATTCTTTCCCTTTAATTCTCATCTGTCATAGCATCCCAAAAGTCTGTATCAAGTTTTTTAAGCTCTACAGTCTGCTCAATTTGCATCCCCAACCCATAATCATACATGTATTCGGCAAGTTGGTCGCCGTCAATAAGGATAATAGTCGCTGCGGTATTTAGGTTTTTAACATAGGCCATTGCACCTGGTGAAAAATAAGATGTGGTTATAAAAACACCTTTGCTTACGGGAGCACCTAATAACGCACCAGCAAATTTCTGAACTTCATCTCTGCCTATCCCATTTTTAAGAGCATAGCGTTTGGCTTGTATATGGATACGACCTAAACCAAGGACATCTTCCTTAATAATTCCATCTATACCGCCATCATTCGTTGCGCTTGTAACCAATCCCGAATCCTTTATTTCGCCCCCATAACCCATTCGCTGTAATAATCGCACCACCAATTTTTCAAAATCAAAAGGGGATTTTCTTAGTATTGTATCAAGTATTTCGCTTTTACGGGCCTTTTTTATTTTTTCAAATGATATATATAACTTTTCTGAAGGCGTATCGTTTAAGTCTTCATTTTTTGTAGATAGTGTTTCATCCTTTTTGGCAGTAGATTTCTTAGGTTCTCTTTCGTTTACTTTTTGATCGATATAAGCATGGATTTTCTCGGGTGTTTCTAGCATTTTTAACCCGTTTTTGCTAATTTGGTAATAACCTCTGCTAGGTTTATCTAAAAGTGCAGCCATATGTAAATAACTGAGTGCCCATGTAACGCGGTCATAAAATATATGCCCATTCCCAGATGGATATATTTCTGACACTTCTTCTTCTGTAAGCTTGAAGTAAGCAGCAAGAAGCTCTACAAAGTCTTTTAGTTTTAAAGTTCCTTTTTCGTTAAGCATTTTTAATGCTGGGATACGGATTTCGTCGTGTTTTGGGATGGGCATTGTCAAATTAATTTTAATTGTTTTAAAATATCACTTTTGAATTTACTAAACGGTCTTTTGAAAAAATCTTCTTCTTTAAATTCTGTGCCAAAAGCTAATCTATACACTTCTTCATATGATAAATTTGCGTCTGGATAAGCTTTAATCATGTTTTTTAAATAACTATTCGAATATGTCTTTTTTGTCATAATTAAATCTTGCAATTCAGATATATGAGCATTAAACATTACTTTTAAATTCATGTCAGAAAATGTTCTGTATGCTTTCAGGTCACCATATTTATGACTGATTTTGATTGTGTATTTATTTGAAGATTTATAATAATCATAGCTAAAACTAAATCGTTTTAAAACATCATTATCCACATAAGGATGTAAGTGTTTGTCCAAATAAAATATAGTGTCAGATTTAGCAGAGCTATTGCAAACACTACAACTAGGAATTAAATTATAAAAAGATAATGCTAGTAATGGAAATTTAGATTTAGGAAACCAATGATCAAACTGTGGGCGCATTACTTTTTGACCTTTTTCAGACTTCATTGTGTTAGTATATATCCTATTACAGTAGGTACAAGAGATAATATTCAGACCTTCTGCTAATAAATAATCATAATGTTTAGGACTTTTTGTAAACCAATTCGTGTAATTAATTATCTTCTCTAGACGTTTATGTAGTCTATCATATTTTCTTTTTAATTTATTTTGAGCTGCTGTTTTACCTTTTGTTGGGAGATTTAAGTAAGATAAATACTCATCATAATTATAGTTTCTTAGAGAGTTATAGAAGTTTTCATTTAATTGAATTAATTCATCGGGCTTTCCTATTATTAATGACTCAACATTATTCTTGATAAACCTATTAACATCCTTATCTATTTTTAAATGACTCCTCTTCAGGTAATTAAAAACTGCTGTGTAGTGTTTCTTTTTCGCCTCTTGTACATTCAACTTTAAGTCATCAATAAATATCATTTTCCATCAGATTTAGGCGTTATTACATACCCTAATTTTTCCGCGAGATACTTTAATTCATTTTCTAGATTACTTTTATCTTCTTCAAAAATTTCTGAGTACATTTCTATTAGCTTAGTTTTCAGAACAGGTTCATCTATCATATTAATTATTTTCTCATGATAAAATTGATTGTCAATCTTAATTTTCTCCTTCAAAATTAGAAGCTCTTCAGTTTTTAATTTTATAAGCTTTTTACTTATTTCAGCATCACCTTTCTTTAGATCCTTTATTTCTAATTCATGTTTCTTGCAATTAAGCCACAAAATTGTGTCTGTGATTTTTTCTTTCGCAAAATCACCCAGCAATCCATCACCTAAGAAAAAAGAATCAGCAAATAATTCTGAGATATTTGCTCCAAAAGAATTTTTTGGCTGTAAATCTTTATCAAATATTCTTGTGAATCCATTAGACTCTTTATCTAAATAGGTAATATTTGCGTTAGGTATATCAGACAGGGTCAATGGATCATGTGTTGTGAAAATAATTTGTATTCTCGGTGCTTTTAGGCTAGACTTTATAGTTTTTTTTGATTTTTCATCAAATACATGTGGTTCTAACTCTGAGAATAATATTGGTAAGGCTTTAGTAATTGCCTGAATAAATTTTTTCTTCCAATCAGGATGGTAACCTAATTCTGGTTCGTCAAATAACAAAAGATAATTTTCTAAACATTGATGCTTCCTATGCTTATTTTCATCAATATAAGAATTCAAAGAAGCAAATAAATCGATTAATGATTTTTCCCCTGTAGATAACATTCGGTCAGGTCTAAACTCTAAAATTGAAATCTGTGCCGGTATATTATCAAAGGATTCTATAAGTTTCTTGTATTGAGATATAAACTTTTGAATAATATCAACACTTTGATTTTTCAAATTGAAAATCAGATTACCTCCTTGAAGCAACAATTTTTCATCTCTTATTAATAATTTAACTTGATCATAAAAGGTTATAATCTCATAAAACATTCCGACATCATGTGTCATCCTTTTACGAATCGGCTCAACCTCAAAACCCGCACTTTTCGACCAAGTATCATTCTCAATAACCTCCAAGATTCCCATCTTATTTTTAGAAGAAACTGATTTAAAAGTATCTTTAATTTTGCTATAAAGAATCTCATATTCGTTGACTAAATATAATTCTAACAACCTATTTAGACGACCTTCAAAATCTTTAGCTTCAAGAATGAGATCAAAATCATATTTTCCGCCAAGAGGGGTTTGAGGAAATACAGCACCTAGAATAACATAACTTAAAAGTGTGACTTCAATATTTTTAATGAAGTCATCTGAGTTGTGAACAAAGTCTCTATCATTTTCACATTTATACTCCTCTAAATCCCATATTTTATTAAAAAGGGCGGAATAACTTTCACTCTGTAGAAGACTTTTGTTTCTTTTGAAAAATTCAATTACCTGCTCCTTGCTATAACTTGAGGGCGAATCTTTGCTTTCCATACTCAATATATCGCCATCTAAATAATTAACTAAGACATCGCCTCTATTCGGATTTCCAAAATTGGACTCAAGATAAATTCCTCTAAAGAACGATTTTTTATGCCTTTTCGCGCTTATAACATAATTATTATAAGTCGGAAAACTAGGGTAAACTTCCTTTAAAGAATCAACAATGGGCTTATTTAAAAGTAGTATGTTTCGAATAATTGAATCTAAATAATAATCATCCAATGTGTCTTTAAAATAACTGATCAGCGAAATAGAAGAAAAAGCATCGCGCAGATCAAAGTCTAAATTAGGAGAGTAATATTGTTTTTGGATATTTCTTTTAAATATCTCAGGTATTTCAAAAGGAATATCGGACTCAATTATTTTTGTTGTCTCATTGATAATTTTTAATTCATCTCTCTCATATAGATAAATAGCATCAATATGTTTATTATCTAATTCCTGATTAATAGCTCTTAGAACTGATGTTTTACCTGTTCCATTTTTTCCAACCAATGCTGAAATCAATACAATATCTTCACCCCAGAAATTCTCAATAAAATTTGGATTGGCATACCTAGAATCTATGGAGATTATGTCCTTAGATTCAGAAATATCGTAAAAATATTCACCTCCCAAATTTATAGTTTGACCCTCATGATCTTCCCCAAAAATATATGGCAAACTATTTCTTGGAATAAATATCGCAGCTAATCTCATTATTAAAAATGTTTAATGTTATAATCTTCTTGAACTTTTCCTTCTTACTCCTTTTGAATTTTATTTTTTGCCCTTTTTTCTTTTTCTCTTGCATAATACTCTGGCAAGCGGCTCACCAAACACCACCATTCTTTTTTATCCTCTTTACTCACAAACCTTACAGCACCTGCCCGAACTAGTAGTCTTCTTAACTCGTCTTCTTTAAAACCCGCAATCTTTGTGCTAAGATGCTTAAATGATCTGAGAAGATGTCCTTCATCTTTAAGGTAATACCTTATAGTATCTTCAGCTACATTTTCTGTCTTATTTTCTTCACGTTTCAATAAAAATTCTTGTTCAAACCTCGCCTTTTGAAGTTTATATGAAATAAGTCCTCCTACAGTAACGCCGAGAAGAGATGATAAAGCAGCTACAATTGCTATTTCCATAATTATAATTATTTGTTATTTTCCTCCGCAACCCTCCCAGCACTCCATCCTCAATTTTATTTTCTTTGAACTTCTTTTAAGCTTTGGTCGTGCCAAGGTGTTCAACTACGCTCACCCTGACATTTTTGATTTTGTCTTTTTTTGAGGCTTCTACTTTAGCCTGTCCTGAGTAAGGCTAAAGCCATTTACTATCCCGTCATCCCCTGCACAAACACTTGCACAAACTCCTTCATTTTTTCTAAAATACGTTCGCCAACCTCTCTTGCTTTTAAGATGCTTGGCCTGTTGTCTAAACATTTAAAAATGTCATCGCGTAAGGGTTCACGACCGTAGGTTGTGTAGCTTTCTATTAAAGCCCTAAACTGTGCTTTGTCTAGATTTTCTTCTTCGCATATTTTTGATAAAGAGAGTATTTTTTCTTCGTGCCAAAAACGTTCAAACTCATCTTGAATAGTATCCACTTCACTAATATAAGGCAGGTTTTTTTCTATAAATTTTTCAATAAGTTCGCGTTTGCTGCGCAGCTCTACATCGCCAGAAAGCATATCTATTATTGCTTTTTTCTGTGCCTTGGCTTCTGTGGTTTTAGCTTCTTTTAGTTTTGCCAATAATTGTAAAATATATGCTACATTAATTTGGTCGCGATGTATTAATTCCAATTCAAAATCTATATCATCAAGAATAGATGTTTTGTGTTTTGCGTTATCCTGCTTTACTTTGTCGTGTAAATCCCAATACTTGCTTTGGTAGTTTTCAAAGGTTTGCTCATCTATTCCTAAATCTTCCCATTCAAAATCTGTGTACGATTCCAACACGTTTTTTGCTCGCAGTAAACTTCTAAAGGCTTTTACAAACTTTAATTCATCTTCTTCACTCAATAAATCATCAACGCTTTGATAGGTGGGAACAATTTCCAGTAGCTTTTTTAAAGCCTCATCAAATTTTTCGGCAATTGCTTCATAGGGTGGCAATATTATTTCTTCTATTGCTTCTTTATTAGAAAACAAGGTAATAGCCTCATCTGTTGCTTTTTTAAGGTTTCTGAAACTCAAAATATTTCCTTGCGATTTCTGCTCGCCTAAAATCCTATTTGTTCTAGAGTAGGCTTGTATTAAACCGTGATACTTTAGGTTTTTATCTACGTATAATGTATTTACTTTTTTGGCATCAAAGCCGGTAAGCATCATATTAACCACTATTACAATATCTAACCTGTCTTTATCTTGAAAAGATGGTTTTTCACGTTCCTTTAAACGCTTGCTAATGTCTTTAAAATAGTTTTCAAACTGCTGACTGTCTTTTGTTGAAAAACTAGTGTTATACATTGTATTATAGTCAATAATGTATTCATCTAGCTTGTCGCGGCTATGACTTGTTTTATAGTTCTTATCTGGTTCGCCAGCTACATAAAAATCATCATCTGGCATAAAGTCTTTTGCATCTTCATCATCTTCATTGGTTCCGTAGGAGAATATGGTGGCTATACGCAAATCGTGCTCACCTGCTTCTTTTTTGCGTTTAAAGATATCGTAATACTTAATTAGGGTTTCAATATTACTTACCGCAAACAAGGCAGAATACTCTTTACCAAATGTTTTCTGATTATGATAGGCAATGATGTAATCTGCAATTTTTTCTAAACGCTTTTCATCTGCATACACCTCAGCAGTATCAATATCTTCTACATCTATATCTATAAACGTATTGCTTTTTTGCTTGTATCTGCCAATGTATTCTATTCCAAAACGCAGCACGTTTTGATCTTTAATGGCATCTGTAATTACATATTTATGCAAGCAGGTACCAAACAAATCTTTGGTAGTGCGTTTTCCTAAATCGTTTTTGGAGGCGTTATCCCTAAATATAGGCGTTCCTGTGAAACCGAAAAGCTGGCTACTTTTAAAATACTCCGTGATGTCTTTATGGGTATTTCCAAACTGACTCCTGTGGCATTCATCAAAAATAAAGACCACTTTTTTATCTTGTAAATGCGTTAAGCTCTTTTCATATTTTACTTTAGAAATGGCATTGTTCAATTTTTGAATGGTTGTTAATACCAATTTAGAATCGTCCGTTAATTGCCTTACCAGCGACTTTGTATTGTTTGTAACATCTACACTGTCTTTTTTAAAGCTATTAAACTCTAGCATGGTCTGATAATCCAAATCTTTCCTATCCACCACAAACACTACTTTGTGAACGCCTGGCAAATCCATAATAAGCTGGCTGGCCTTAAAGGAAGTCAATGTTTTACCAGAACCTGTGGTGTGCCATATATAACCATTGTCATTGCTCGTGGCAACTTGGTTTACTATATGCTCTGTGGCGTAAAATTGATAAGGGCGCAACACCATTAATATTTTATGGGTTTGGTTGTGCACTATGTATTTGGCAATCATTTTACCCAAGTGGTTTGGGTTTAAAAAGGCAGCTGCAAATTCAGTTAAATCTGTAATATTTTTATTGTTGTGGTCTGCCCAAAAGAAGGTTTGTTTTACTGACTGCAACTTATTATTGGCAAGATACTTTGTATTTACACCGTTGCTTATTACAAACAATTGTACATATTGGAACAAGCCGTGATTAGACCAAAACGAATGGCGCTGATACCTGTTGATCTGATTAAAAGCTTCTTTAATTTCTAAACCTCTACGCTTTAACTCTATTTGCACCAAAGGCAAACCATTTACTAAAAGCGTAATGTCATACCTGTTTTTATAAGTGCCTTCTTGGGCTATTTGGTTGGTTACTTGAAATAAGTTTGTTGCATAATCTTCATTATTAAAAAAGCGCACATAAAAGCTATCGCCGTTATCTCTGGTTATGTTGAAACGGTCGCGCAAAGTTTTTGCTTTTTCAAAAACATTGCCTTTTGCTAGATGGTTTAAAATAGTTTCAAACTCCCTTGCATTAAATACGGTATTGTTGAATGCCTCTAACTGTGTTTTTAAATTTGACAACAAACTATCACCATCTGAAATAACAACATTTTCATACCCCAAACCAGCTAACTGCTTGATGAGCTTATTTTCTAATTGAAGTTCAGATTGTTTAGTCATAAACTATCATATTTATCTGACAACTCACTTTTCACTTCATCTTTATTTTTACTATCAATTAGTTTACTATATTTTAATAATATTCTATATAATAAAGTTTCTTTCATTGACTCTTCTGAACCAATACCTTGCTCTATCCATATTTTTTCGACCTCTTTCATATTTTTTAAATCTTCTATTATTTCATCTTTAAATAATTTATAAAGATCATTTGATTCAGCCTTTAAATCATAGAAAACTTTATCTGCGAATTGCTTTTGTTCAAATTTCTGCAAACGTGAAGAATCAACATATATAGAAAGATATTTATCTGCTGTTAATTTTTTATTTTTAAAATTAAAATCATCATAAATTGCATCTAATATTCGAGAGGCGTCATTCTCAATTTCCCAATCTCCTTGAAAATTTTTTGTAACATTTCTTATAATTTTATTGTAATCACTTTGTTCAAACTTATTATGTTGAGTGATAATTGAAACGATTTCTCTTTCAGAAAATTTACGCCAATAATCACCTGTAAGTTTATTGACAATAGCTTTTAAGTATAATTGTTTAGCATCTTCTTTAATACTTTCTATTAATGAGTTTAACTTTTGCTTTTCCAGTGAGCTATATGAAAGATGCGGCAAAACACTTATAAGATTTTTTGGAATTTCTCCTCCAAGTTTACCAACTGTTTGAAGGAAACCAATAAAATCCTTGAGACTGGAATTATCTATTAAGTGTTCATAGATTATTGGCCAATTTGATGTATTCAATTCATTTGAAGAGGTTGTTGGAACACCTTTGTTTTTCACTAAGCTGATAAATTCTGACGCACTTACTTCAACCACATTTCGAGTAGAAGCTTCTCTATAGCAATATAATATGTATTCCTTTAAATTAAAGTTAGCTTCGATAATTTCTTTAATATTTTCTTCTCCATGAATTAAAATACAGTTTTGACGTAAACCATCTCTAACTGCATTTACAAAGTTTTCCTTCAACCTATTATGAGAAATAAAAATACCTAATGTACCTTCTAATTTAGAATTAATTTTACCAATAAAGGAATATAATTTTGACGCCGCTAGTGTTTTATTTTTCTCCCATTTAGCTTCTAATAAAAATATTTTTGAATTAATTTCTATAGCCCCATCAATTTGTTGACCTTGATCGACAGATTTATACGAAGGTTTGATTAATACCTTACAATCGTCAAACATTTCATTAATAAGTTTTTCAAAGGCAAAACCTCTTGGTTTTGCCTTTAACTTTTTAATTTCGTCATACTTTTCTCGATAACTCATAATTTTTTATCCTTTAGACAAACAACCCCTGCAATAAGCCCTTTTTAAACTGCTGCGTTTTTTCCAGTTGCGTTTGTACTGTTTCTATTTTTGCATCTAGCGCACCTAAATAACTGGCTATTTTTTTTTGCTCTTTTAAAGTAGGAAAGGGTAATTTAATTTCAGAAAAATACTTGTAACTTATCATTTTTCCATCCCTAATACCTTCTAATTTTTTCTGTAATTGTTTAATATAAAATGGAGTTTTTAAATAAAATTTATAAAACTCTTTATCTATCTTTTCTGAAGTTGGTCTTAATATATTATAAGCTGGACTGCAAATACCATGATATTTAGAATATTCAATTCCTCCCTGGAAAGATCTAAGGCTTATAATAAAATCACCTGCCTGAACAACTTTATAACTTGCTACACTTTTATCCGTAACAACCATTTGATAATTAATCATTTCTCGTGGTATTGCACCTTGGTCTTGTGTAATGGCAAGTATAGGTAAGTCCGAATTATGCTTTTTATCCGAAATACTATTAAACAACTTATTTCCTTTTACAAATTCCCAATCCCCAAAATCACTCCCATCATCCTGTTTAAATCGCAATTGCTGGCTAAATAGCTGCTGCATCACGCCTTTTTTGTATTGTTCCAGAAGTTCTTTTTTGGTGGTTAGTTGCTGTAGTTTGGTATCTACCGCAGTTAGGAAACTTGCTATTTTTTGTTGTTCTGGGAGTTTCGGGAAAGCCACTTGATAACCGGATACTTGTGGCGCAGTTAATTGGGGAACACCTGTGCTTTCTTTGAATAAGTTGATTTGGTTTATTTGGTTCTCAAAAAAATGGATGTCTACATTTGTTTTTGGAATCAAAACCAATAATCTTACAATTGGATAATATTTATGATTTCTAGCATTTGCAATACCAATATTAACGCCTCTGCCAGCAACAGAAATAGTTCCCTCTTTTACTTTATAAATATCGGAATATGCATAAAATCCTTTATCTTTTTCAGCATTTGCATAAATTGGATATTTAAATTTTTCAGTTTTTACATCACTAACATGTTTCTTATCTATATCACCTCCAGCATTAATTTTAAAAATATTCCCTAACTTCTTCTCTTCCCATTGCCCATCAAACTCAGGAAAGCGCAATTGGGGTATTAATTGTTTTGCTTTCATTAAAAAGGAGTCTCTATGTTTAACTGCTTGCAAAAATCTGCAATGATGGCATCTGTGTTTTGGCTTTGGGCTGCAACTTTTTTTAGTTCGGCAACTACTTTGCTTAAATCTATGGGTTCTTCTTCTTCAAAGGTATCTACATAACGCGGTATGTTTAGGTTGTAGTCGTTTTCCTTAACCTCAGCTATTGTGGCTACATGGCTGTATTTGTCTGTTATGGCTTCGTTAAAATTGCCGTTGGCGTAGTTGCGATAAGTGTTTACAATTTTTTCTATATGTTCTTCCTGCAATACATTTTGGGTTTTTACTTTTTCAAAATGTTGGCTGGCGTCTATAAACAATATGTTTTTACTACGCTCCGCATTGCTATTTCTATCTTTCTTGAGTACCAAAATACAGGTGGGAATGCTCGTTCCGAAAAATATGTTTGCTGGCAGGCCAATAACGGCGTCTAGGTAGTTTTTGTCTTTTATTAAAAACTTACGAATATGTCCTTCTGCCGCGCCACGAAACAAAACGCCATGCGGTAATACGCAAGCCATAGTTCCGTTTTCATCCAATTGATGCACCATATGTTGCACAAAGGCAAAATCTGCTTTGCTTTTTGGGGCAAGTTTTCCATAAGCCGAAAACCTATCGTCGCTCATAAACAAAGGGCTAGCGCTCCAATTTGCCGAAAATGGCGGATTTGCCACTATGGCTTCAAAACGTTGGTCTATATGGTTTGGGCTTGGGTTTACTAGGGTGTCTTCGTTATAAATATCGAAGCGTTTGTAGTGTACGTTGTGCATTATCATATTCATACGGCACAAGTTGTAGGTGGTTGGGTTGCTTTCCTGCCCGTAAAAGGCGCCTACTTCTTTTACTTCTTTAGCTACCCGCAACAATAATGAGCCAGAGCCACAGGTAGGGTCATACACACTTTTCAGTTTGGTTTTATTGGTTGTCACCAGTTTTGCCAATACTTTTGAAACTTGTTGGGGTGTGTAAAACTCGCCTGCTTTTTTGCCTGCGCCGCTTGCAAATTGCCCTATTAAATATTCGTAGGCATCGCCCAATATATCGCTATCGCTGTTTTCTAAGTCAAAGTCTATTCCTTCAAGATGGGTAAGTACTTTTACTATTAGCTCGTTTTTGGCGTCTTCGGTTTTGCCAAGTTTACTGCTCGTTAAATCGAGGTCTTCAAAGAGGTTGCCAAAATCGTCTTCGCTTTCGCTGCCCATAGTGCTTTGCTCAATGCTTGTTAGCACATTGGCAAGGTCGCCCAAAATAAAGTTGTTTTTACCACCAGCGTTGCCTCGTCTTGCAAGTTCGCTAAACAGTTCACTGGGTTTTAAAAAGTAACCAAGTTTGTCTAAAGCTTCATACCTAATTGCTTCTAAAAGGGCTTCGGCATCTTTATGGGTTTCAACCATATTATAACTTAAACCATCGGGCTCTAAAATAACGTTTGCGTAGCTCTCAATTTTTCGGCTTAGGTATTTGTAAAAAATAAAGCCTAGTATATAATCTCTAAAATCGTCTGCATCCATATTGCCGCGCAGGTCATTAGCAATATTCCAGAGGGTTTGTTTGAGATATTGTTGTTTTTGATTTTCTGACATTATTAGTTTTTAGCAATTATAGGTTTTTAATCCGTTTTATTTATTCTCCCTTTGTTGAAGCCTTTTCTTTAGCCATCCAAAAGACAATGATTCCCATTCAGAATCAAAATTATTCCAGAATAAACGCATCTTTATTTTATTATCATAATAGATTACAAAAGTTATATCATCATAATCAAAGTAAATGTTATTAGTTTTTTGATCTTTCTTTAGATACTCCATATTTTCATCTATGACTTGGTCTAATCTTTCCACAAGTTCTAGTGTCTGTTCATAAGTGAAATTCTTAAAAGCATAACTCGAGTAAATAACACCTTCTTTATTCCAGACGTCGTTAAAGAACCCAAACAGCATGCCTCTCCTATTTTTTTCATCACAAGAATATACAATGGTTGTTAGTTCACCTGATTCGGTAGAAGATATTGGATCTGCTTCAAGCTTTGTGACATTGATGCTACTTCCTAATAAGTTAATTAAGTACCCTTTGGCTTTGTAAAGGGTTTGTTCTTTGTTCTGTCGCAACATGTAGTGTGTATTATCTACATTTACAGTATTTTGAGCAGTTGAAACAAAAAGCGGTAAGAGTAAAAAAAATATTATACATCGAAGTTTATTCATTAATAGAGGAATTAGGTTTTTGGGTTTTGGTTTTTTTTCAAATATAAAATAATAAAAAGCAACCCATTACGGGGAACCGCATTGGCGACAAATTTTCTGGGGAGAGGGATAAATATATTAAATATTGGGAAGTGTGATGTAATAAAAGTGTTTTTATCGATGAAATGTTTGGTTGTTGGCGGTTCTCATATTCAGGAATAAAACTGGGCGTAACAACCTCTAACACCTGCCAAATCTTTCCATGGAATATCTGCAGGAGGACAATTATTACTTTGTACCCGTTGCCCTGCAGAACCAAAAGTTGACCAAGCTGAACCTGTCTTGGCACATTAGCGACCATTACCCCTTTTGGGCGGAGTTTAGGATGTGAGAAATAAATTGTTTGAAATAGATTGCAAATGGCAAAATTTTACAGATCTTTCCATTCTGTAAGTATATATTCGAAAAAAATTAAATAAATTCTAAATTTTTATTATGATAACATATAGGATATAATTGAATCAATAAAAATAACCTAAAACCCCATATATTCAATTAATTCATTGTATAAATCAATATATTCTTTTTTTGCAATTTCAAAGTAGGTGGTAGTGATTAAGCTTAAATTATCACTACCACTCCAATATTCCTCAATTGGATAATGAGCTTCTTGAATTTCCTTTATTACATGAATTGAAAGTAAAATATCATCAATATAGCCAATAGCCCCATGTTCATCTTCTGGATACAAATCTTTTGGAAGAATAAAATATCCTATTGCACTGAATATTTTTGATTTATGAAATTGTGGCAAATCAGATTCATCAATTAAGGCAACCATTAAATCAAAAATATTTCGAGAATTCTTTATAAGCGTAGAATGTGGCCCCTCATAGTCCAACGTGTTGTATTCCAAAATTTCTGAAAAGTCAAACGATTTATATGAGTTCATAATGATTTTTTAAATGCGCTTTTGTTAGGTCGTCCCAAATAATTATTCTATCCTTTCTAAGAAGATTTATCACTTCTTTAAATGTGTAATTAATATTATTATAAATGGCAATTATTAATATACCCGATGTACGAGTCATAATTGTATAAACAAAGTTATATATTTCATCTGCATCTGTAATTTCTATTTTTGTAGACCAAAGAATGCAATTTTTCTCCATACCTTTTAGTCGCAATATTGTATCAGGAAATGCTATATTCCCTTTCTTAATGATAAGACTACGTTGCAATGAAGTATCTTTTTCTAATATAGTAATATTTCTCGGAGGTACTTCGCTTAAATTAATAATATCAAATAATTTGTATGAATCAACAATTTGTAGAATTTTTGAAGCCATATCTTCATCATTTTCTGCAAAAACCAGAAGAGGCCTCGCTCCAGGAGGTGCACCCTTATATGGAGTAATTACATCTGAATCGTCCTGACCATCAGTTTTAATATATTCAGAAATTGGTTGAATTGCTTCGCTGATTCTATATGGCAGTCGGTAAGACCCTTCGAGAATATGTTTTTTAAAATTTCTCATTTTGGGAGTAGTTTCATCCTTATCTCTAGGAATACTTGCAGATTTGCCTAAATGAATGGCTTGCGCATAGTCGCCAGCTATCACTAAATTATTTGGAGATTTTAAAAGTTTATAAAATATAGAATAGTCTGCTTGGGTACAATCTTGAAACTCATCTACGAAAATATGTTGGAATAAACCATTAATACTTCCCGTGTTAAGTTTTTTCAGAAATTTGTTTCGGCGAGTTATGATTGAAGAATAGTTTCTTTGCTCTAATATTTCCAAATATTTGATGATAGTTTTAAAAAGTAGCTTTCTTCTAATCCCATTATACTGAAGAACGGGCCTCCCTCTTCTTATTGATGTAAGATATATTTCTTCCTTTGTATATTCATTTCCATAAATAATGCGATGATATTCATCTAAAACATATTCTGGATTTAATACATTATCATATTCTGATATAGTAATTTTTTCCTTCTCCTTGATTATCGCGATGGCTTCTTGAGCAATTCTTTTATGTAATGCATCAAAATGAAGTTGGTCTCTTGTAAATGGAAAATCATGAGGGGACTTTGCTTGCCAAATTCTATATGGCAAAATATCAAAGTGCATAATAGCAATATTAGCAAATTTAGAGCCTGCAATACGAATTCCGTTAGTGCTTATCGAATATTCAATTCTTTTTGATTCGAGAATATCTGTTAACCACTTTATTAAATATGCTTTAAGTTCTTTATTAAAAGTTGTTACTAAAATACTTAGTTTCTCTATCCTTCTTTCTTTTAAGGCCTGTTCTACTAATATTACTACCCTTTCTGTTATTACTACACTTTTTCCACAACCTGCTGGTCCCGTAATAATTGTCGGTTTTCCATCGGGAGTTGCAGCTATTCTTTGTTTAGGATTTAAAACGATATTTCTTCTTACCGTGATTGGAGGATTATATAAATCTATTTTATCTGTATTATCTTCAAATAAATCATAAAATATGGGTTGATTGCTTTTTAAAACACTACCAAATAAAGCAGCATCATTCCAAGTAGGCGTTCCAGAAAAGTTTATGTTTAATTTTTGTTTAAATTCTTCACGAGCTCTTTTCGTTTTTGGCATAATTCCAGAAAACAATAATTTGTTTTCAAGTTTTAGAGAAGCATAATTATTTTCTTTAATCAAATCTCCGACCTCATTAGTTAAATGCCTTTTATTATAAGAAGAAAGTAAAAGTATTTTTGATGGTTTATACGTTTGAATAAGTTCAAGAAAATTAATTGTCAAATCCTCAATATTTTCGGAATGATCGAATAAATAACTTGCGGTAATCCAATTGTTGGAACCCATGTCAAAATTAGTTTCATTCCATGAATTAAGAGAATATGATATATTTAATGATTTTGAGAATGGATAGTTTTTTAAAAATTCTGGCCATAAATATGTTCGATTATAATCTAACATAAAAGGGCTAGTATCTATATTAATTATTTTAATTTCAGGCACGATTATATTTAATTCTTTTAAACCACTCACCACTAATGCGGCTGCCCATTGGACTGCTCCAGTACCTGCACCTAAATCAAATAAATTAACTGTTTTTTCATTTCTTGCATCATAAATAATTTGGGCAAAATAGTTTAGAAAAGTATTTACTCGCCTACCTTGATACCACAAAGAATATGACAAGCCTATTGAAGGACGATCATAACACAAATCTTTTCCTTGCGAAAGAGAATAACATTCTTTACTAGTTTCGTTAATATCAAAAACAATATTCCCCAAACTCCTATTGGCATTATAATAGTTATACGCAGATTGTTCAATGATACCATCCAAAGTATCTTTTTGTGAAGAAATCCAATTTACAAGTTTATCATAACTCATATAATTAAATAGGCGCAAACCCAGTTTTCCCTATTCCTAAATTAGGAATTTTTTTCCTCATAAGAGTCAATACTCTATTGTACTCTTCATCTCCCCAATTAAACTCATTTAAAATTTTAAAAGCCTCTTCTCTTGTACCTCTTACAAATTTTCCTTTGTCTTTATGAAAAGGTTGAATTATAAATCTTTCTATACCCGTATTCAATAAATCATCAGCAAATGCTTCAGGGTTTTCAACTGGCAATAAGGGTGTCATTGTTATACAAGATTGAATTCCAGCATCGTGTAATTTTTTAATTGCTTTAATTCTTTGTTTGTTTCCCGGGCAAAAAGGTTCAAAAACTTTTCGCACCTTCTCACTATCAGTAGTCACAGTCATATTCACCTGAAGGGTCTTGAACTTTTTGAGTATGTCAATATCTCGCGTAACCATTGGACTACGGGTTTGAATTACTAAACGCACTTGATGAAATTCTAATAATTCTTTTAAAATTTGACGTGTTAACTCAAGATCTTTTTCAATTGGTTGGTAAGGATCTGTAACACTACTTATATAAATTGTTTTATCAATAAGTGGTTTATTTCTTTTTTTCCTAAGTAAGGTTAATGCATTTTCCTTTACACTTAACCATTCACCCCAAGTATCCATTTTTTCTTTATTCCTTGAAAAAAAAGCAGCGTAACAATAAGTGCAGCCAAAGGAACAGCCCGAATATGGGTTTAACGTATAATCATATTCTTCCATAAATCCAGAAGCAGGAGTAAGTATGGAACTAGCCGCTTTATATTCTATTTTGGTTTTGCCAATGGTGGCTTTTTTACCTTCATTTTCAAATAATATTGGCGGTTGAACTTGAACTTCATTCTCATATTTTTCTCGTAACCAATGTATATAGATTATCGCCGGAATTAACTTCTTGTAATCCACATCATTAAATTTCCATAGAGCGTAAACTCCAAGGCCAATCCAACCTGCTGGTCCTGTTAAAAAGGCAATAGACGAAGTAAGTGCGGTATATGCAACAAATGGAAGAGTAACCCCAATAATACCACTTAAGGTTCCAAGAGTGGTTGTTGCTAATAAGTAAACACCAAACCCAGATAAATTTGCAGCTGTAAGTGTGGCCAATATTGAACCTGTTTTGAGTAGTTTATTCTCCCCTTTTATAAGTTTGTTAATTTCAATTTCAAATTTTGCCTTTTCTTCCTCACTCATCTTAGATAAAGCTTCAGCTAAAACCGCTTGTGCAATTTCTCTCTCTAATTGCTTCGTGTTTTTGGTCAGAATTTTAATAGATAACTTTTTTCCAACCTTTTCTATTATTTCAGAATAAGAAGTATAGCTCCCCATTAAACTGCTAAATCTTTGGCTGGAAGTTACAAGTTTTAATATAATGCTATCAAGTGAAGTATCTTTCAGATGTAAAATTTTAGCAAGAATCTCTATTTCTTGCTGATTCGCATTCTTAAGAATAGTATATACATCCCCCCAATTATTTTTAATCAAAGAATATCGAATCCAACTTGATCCAATTGAACCTATAGATTCACTTTTACCATTAATAACATTTATAAATTTTTCCTGAATACTTGTTATAGGCTTAATTTTTCCAGTACTTAGGGCTTCATACCAATACCCATTTTTCTCCAAATCCTTTTTATAATCGGCATTGATATACGCTTTGGGAAGATCAATAGCAAATTTCCCTTTTCGCAAATACTTAAGGTGATTTTTACGTTCGAGATTATACTCCTCTCTGCTTATATGATAATTTACATCAAACATTTTATTTACTCAATAAATTTTTTATCTCAATATAATCGGAAATAAGAATATTTACCTTTTGGACTGATTCCTCATTTACAAATAATGGCTTTACAGGATGTGAGACAGTATTCCTAATTTCCCAATATAAATTTCCGGCACAGAAATTTTTACGATATTTTATTAGTTCAGGGCAATCTCTTTGAATTAATTCTTGACTATAATTTAATAGTGTTCCAATAGTGGGGAAAAATAAATGATGGAATATTGAATTTTCATTATTTGAAACTTTAAGTTTTTCAAAATTATCAGCAATAGTATTTGCTTGTTTATCTCCAGTTTTCTTTAACACATTTATTACAAATTCTTCTTCCAATAAATTTTGCAAATATTGAGAAACAACTAACTCCAATGATGCGGTAATTTGATAGATATAATTATAAACAGCTAAGCAATTCAAATTATTTAAGGATATTAATCCTAAAATTTCTTTACTATCTGAAAGAAAATAGAAATATTTTTTTTCTGAGAGCATTTTTCTAATTAAGTCAATAAAGCTAAGCCGATAATAGATACTATCATCTCTTGTAATATTTTGCAAAGTAATTTTTGAAAAATCCCCCCAACTTTCTGTTTTATAATATTTTTCAACTCCACCTAAACCCTCTAATGGTAAGATGTCAAATCTATTTTTAAGCATTTCATCCTGAGCCTTTTTAGCGTTTTCAGCATCAATAAATACCCAATCCCATTTATTAATACCTATTTGGGCAACAGTGAGTTCTAAATCCGGGCTATATTCAAAATACTTTCTAACGTCCATAAACTATTACTTATCATAGGCAAAACTGCCATCAGGTTTTGTAAATGCCTGGGCAACAATATCCGCATCTGCCTGATCACCTCGGTTAGCTAACCAATCGTAAGTTGCGTGGATTAAAGTATAAGTTCCTCTCAAACCTGCATATTGGGCCCCATAAGTTGTTGTTCTGCCAAACTGATTCATAATATCCGCTAATTGTGAAGCCGCTAATGTTACACCCGCACGATTAAGTACGGTAGCCACTTCTAAAACATACTGTTTATTATCCATAATCTTTTATTTCTTTTTTTCTTGATTGGTATTTAATTGCTTGCCCCTATTTCCTTGATTTTTATCATAGGTTTTATTAGTACCTGGAACTCCTTTATTTGGATTTTGAATATCCGCTTTGTGATTTTGTTTTTTATTCATTTTAATATTTTTAAATTGTTAATACTTTAGTGCTCTCTTCCCCAAATTGACTAATCACACGTACTGCAACCTTCTTTCCTTTTTTAGCTTCAAAAGGATGCGATTTAAAACCATAGAGCCTATCAAAAGCATCATCGTCAATCTCAATTTTAAGAGTGCGCTCAACATTTTTCTTGGTTTTATCCTTTGCCAGTGAGTCTAAGCCTTTTTGCCACTTTTTGAATTCATCTTTCTTACCTCCACAAAAGAAAACTTGTTTTACTACAAAGTTGCTACCGTCATAATCATCATCAACCATCCAGTAAGCAATGTCTTCTATATTACGTCCTTTTACAATATCTTTAATCGGGTCATAGATATCCAACCCACAAACTTCAACATAAGCAGTATCTTTCTCTTTGTGTAATTTAATATCCGGTTCCCCAATGGTTACGAAGGAAGCGGCCTTTTTATCTTTCTTTAAAAGTCCTTCTTGCATAAGGTCGTCATGCATTCGCACTTTAGTAACCTCAAAAGAACCTACACTCATTGTTACATTTTGATTGGCTATATCGCTTTCAAAAGAGAACCCGAGAATAATTAACCAATCGGCATCACCGCGCTGACGACAGGATTTTACGGCTTCGTTTACTGCCTGTTTAGCAACAGTACCAAACTTTGGTCCTATATGAAAATACGCCTTACGCTCCGCGCCAGCGCTATCTATATAAAATCCTTCTGCGTGCAGAAAACTATCTGCTAAAGGCTCTACCCTAACAAATACAGCCTGTTCATTTTTAATACCATTTTTAACGCCAGCAGATTTTAAGTGGTCAAAAATGCGTAGCTCAAAATCACCATTGTCTTCTTCTTGTAAACTACCATCATCGAGACTTTCTGGATTGACTGGTTCAAAGTTTTGTAGGGTTTCTACTGTAAAGGGACCAGCAACACGAAGTCTATTTTTGTCTTCAATTGGCTGGTCATAGAGAGTTTCTTGATCGAATGGCTCATCATTTGCTAATGCTTTTAGGGTTATATGAGGTATTGTTCTATATTGAAAACCTTGCCGCATATCCTTATTATCTTCATCATACATTTTATAATAGGGAAAGTTAGCGGTCATTATTCTCTGCTTAGCTATATTCAATGCAATTCTGGAAGTATCAATGGTTATCCATCTTCTTCCCCATTGTTCTGCCACATAAGCCGTAGTACCACTTCCACAAGTGGGATCGAGAATTAAATCACCTGGATCAGACGTCATTAATAAACATCTTTGTATAATTTTCTCATTTGTTTGAACAACGTATTTTTTTGCTTCGCTAAAACCAGCAGCGGTATCACTCCAACTATTTTCTAATTGTATAAGTGGAAAATCATTATAAAATTGTCGAAAATAGGGGTTCTTTCCTAGTACAATAATTCGTTTCTTTTCAACTAATCTTGCCATTCCTTTTGAATGGGTTCTCCAACTTTTACCATTTAAAGGTTTAAAACTTCGCCCTTGGTATTCAAAATCATATGTACAACTTGGGGTATATCCAGAACTTGAAAGTACTGATCTTTTAAAAATTTTAGAATATTCTTTTTTTGATAAAGACTGCATCTCGGACTTATTGAGTTTTTTATATTCACCATCTCCAGGATCATAAAAATTGTATTCAGATTGATCTAAGATATCTTGCGGCATATACAAGGAACGAAACTTAATATTTTTTAAATCTTTGGCATACCAAATTATATAATCGTAAACTTTAGCGATTCCTTTTTGTCCTAAAGGAGACATACTTCTATAATTTATTTGTGCGAAAAAATTTTCACTTCCAAAAACTTCATCCATAATATTTCTGACCAGATGCACATTTTCATCAGAAATTTGTACAAAACACGACCCAGTTTCATTTAATAGCTCTTTTGCAATCAATAACCTATCACGTAAATAAGACAAATATGAATGAACACCTAGCTCCCAAGTATCACGAAACGCTTTTATCATTTCAGGCTCCCCGCTTACAAAACTATCATTACCATCCTTTACATTTCTATCTCCTAATTTCATTTGCCAATTAGAATTATATGCAATACCATAGGGTGGATCAATATAAATTGACTGAACCTGTCCAGCCATTCCTTCGCGTTCCAATAAACTGGCCATTACCAAATGACTATCGCCTTGTATCAAGCGGTTGGTCCAGCCATCACTATGCTGGTAATATTCACTTACTTTTTCCAACTCATCACGCTCCAAAGCATTACCAAACATTTCATTTACCGAGAACATATCCATCTGGTTCTCGTTTTTCTTTTCTATGACCGTTTTATACAACCCTTTTATAAGTTGTTCAGGCGCAATATGCTCGTGGCGGTACAGGGAGCGTATATCAACTTTAAGCATTTCATCACGGTCATCATTACCATACTTATTGAGCCAAAACAATTCTGGGTCCTGCCCACGGTGCACCACAGGGTTTTTGGGAAGCTCCAAGGTTTCCTTACCTCCACTTACTTTTGGATTGGCATTTTCATAGCCTGCTTCTTCCTTTGAAGGGATATGGGCCCGAGTTTCTTTGTGTTTTATGGAGTCTATTTTTTTGGCCATTACTATTTATTTTTTATTTCTTGGATAATTTTTTGTGCGTCCTCAGTTAAGTTTTCGCTCTCATAGGTTATCAATAATTGATTTGGGAAATGGGTTTTATACCATAGTTGTTTTTGTTCCCATCGCTCTTTATACCTTGGCAAATGCAGCATACCTACATGTTCCCAATAGTAGGTTTTACCATTCACGTGGATAGTGAAATCTGGCAAGTAAAATGTTTTATCTGGAGCTGTCAATAAGTTTTCATATTCAAAACTTTCAATGCAATTTCCAATTAGCAAGTTGGTAATAATTACTTCGGACTTACTTCGCACTAAATACTCTGTAAGCGTTTTGTGAATTTTACCTTCTTCATACCAACTACCCATATTTGAGAATTCCAGCGGTAAAGGGTCAAATTTAAACAATGAAGAATTTATAAAATTAAGTTTAGAACGTTCTGGTCTTCTCAAACTTTGAAGAATACTTAAATCTTTTTCGACAAAAATTCTTAATTGGGTCTTTGCGCGAGTAATACCCGTATATATCAATTCAGTAGATAATAATCCCTGCTTAGACTGCGGTATAATAAGATAGAGATAATTGAATTCACTTCCTTGGGATTTATGTATTGATATGGCATATCCAAGTTCAATATTTTCCTCTACTTGACTATCTGAAGAAAAACCAATTGAGTGTTTTTGATGACGATTAAAGGAAACATTAAATTTCACCTGATTATAATAAGTGTTTTTTGCCCAAGTCTTGCCTATTTCTCCATTATAAACATCTACTTTTTCATTTCTTTTAGTATCAAAATTGTAACCCCAATATGCCTTTTGTCCTGCCCTATTCGTAAATTGAATTACTTTATCAAAATAAGTAATACCTCCCAGAGTACCTTTTGCAAGGTTTTCGCCATTAAGAGTTTCTTGAAGTATTTTATTTATATGTTCAGTACCAAACAACTCTCCTCTGTATGGGGAAATAACTTGATAATTCATGATATCATCATTCCCAGATTCTTCCATGTCGGTTTCCAATCTGTCAACTAACATTTCCTCCAAGTGCTTATCATCCTCCCATATAAAAACCTTTACATCCTTATCTAATTCACCCTCTTCATTTATTTTATTCAGAATATCTTCAAAATCAGATTTATTTTTTGTGATTTCATTATTTTGCACATAGATAGAAGCCAAATCTATAATACCCGTACCTAAATCATCAATTCTATTTTCCATTTGCCGCAT
Organism: uncultured Flavobacteriaceae bacterium; assembly: GCA_963974735.1. Taxonomy (GTDB): domain Bacteria; phylum Bacteroidota; class Bacteroidia; order Flavobacteriales; family Flavobacteriaceae; genus Leeuwenhoekiella. The sequence continues at coordinate 23,525 of CAXBEL010000025.1, forward strand.
ATTGGATTGTAAATTCCCATATGCATCAATGTCAATTTCTTTGATGAATTCAATAACATCGGCAAAAACCTTCCCTTTTCCTATAGGTGGTAATTGATTTGGATCGCCCACAAATATGACCCTTTTTGCATAATCCCAGTTAATAGCTTTAAATAAAGTAGCCATTAAAGTTAGGTCAATCATAGAGGTTTCATCAATAATGTAACTGGTGATATTTTCCTCTTTTTTTCCACCTTCTTTTTTAAAAGTAAGATTGGGATTCAGCCAGCCCTTTGATGCTAAAAATTGGTGTATAGTCATAGCATCTTGATTGGTAGCCTCCCTCATTCTATCACTGGCTTTCCCTGTGGGTGCCAATAATAAAAACTTTTCTGTATTATTTGATGTGACTTTTATTGCATTAATGATTGCATTAATGACGGTTGTTTTACCGGTCCCCGCTGCACCCGACAAAATTGAAATTGGTTTTTGGAATATTTGCTGACAAACATTTACTTGGCTTTCCACTGCGAGTTTATAATCCTTTGGAGCTTTTTGATGAAGTGGGCTACTAGTTTGAAGAATTGTATTTACCCACTTTTCCCTGCTGTAAGGTTTTTTCATTTCAACTGGCATTCGGCTTATCAAACCTCTCACTTGCGATTCTATAATACGTTCCTGCTCATAAATTTCCTTCAGGTAAACATAAGTAATATCGTTTTGCTCTCTAAAAATAAGTTTTTCATCAAAAAGCGCTTGTTCAAACTCAATATACCCCTTATTGAATTCGGTCTTTTTCCAATCTGGGTAATTATTAATCTTTGAATTTAAGGAATCAAATATGGAGGTTCTATCCACAAAAGAATGAACATCTGCTCTTTTTAGAACATTAACCATTAATGCCCTTAACCTTCTCTCATTATCCTTTTCAACTAATATCTTTAAGTCCAATTGGGGGGAGGGTAAAACTCCATGGTCTATCTTTTCAAAATTAATAATGTCATCAATAGAATTGCCAATATATTCCTCAGAAAGCAGAAATGGGTTTTTAATAATATTTTTAATAGTACAATAAAGATTATTTTGCTCCCTTTTGTCACTTAAAATATTCTGAATTTGCTCAGGTTTTAAGTCAATTCGAGATAAAATATTTTCAACTAACTCCTTTTTTGACTCATCTTGTAATTTAATAAACCAATTTTTTTGGTAAGATTTTAATTGGTCATTTGAAATATTATCGTCCGGAAAATCCTTTAAGTTTTTGTCTTTAAGAAACTGAAAAATTAACTTTTTTGCCTCTATTCCATTCTCAATTAAAACCTGACTTTTATAATACAAAACTAATTGCGGCATTTCCAAAGTTTCTAAAATGGATGGTAATCCAGGATAAGGACCCCTATTTTGCCATAGTTCATTTTGAAGTGAAACAAGCCAAGACTTTCTTTCAGACCAATTTTCTGAATCATCAATTTTTTCTAAATAACTTACAATTTCTGTAAGACGCTCAACATAAATAAGCGCATCATCATCCGAAATATGTCTTGTACCGTATTTAAAATTACTGGAAACCTCTGGGATATATGTTATTTTTTCTAACACTTCAGGATTGTCTCTGAACTTGTGATAAGGTATTGCAAAACCTTCATTTGGGAAGTGCGAGGTTAATGGCATTTGCCATACAAAACCATTTGCATATTTTTTTCTATTTTTTTCCGAGACGTTTTCATAATACATAATATCTCCCATTTTTTTTAATCGAGAAATACCTACAACTACAAAATTTCTATTATCCTCTTCACTAAAAGGATTACTCTTATTGGCGTAATAAAAAATAATACTTTCTTTTGGAGTTAATGCCTTAAAAAAATTCTTAGCATTTTTTAATCGTTTATCATAGTTATATGTTTGACCTTCTCCTTTAGGTCTTTTTACCTCATCAGAATACATCTCTTCGTAAGGCCAAATACAAGCAGTTGATTCGGGTATTTCAAAAACTATTCCTTTGGATTCGTCTTTAAAGAAATCAGGGGGATTACTTTCCCCTTTCATTGCTTTTTCTCCAAAAGCATTTATACTATAGGCACAAGGTGGAATTCCATCAACAGTTGAACAATGACAGCCAGCTACATCGCTTTGTGTTTCCCATTCTAAATCTCTTGCTCCTTTGATAAGATCACCCGGATATGAATGTTGGCCAACGCAATAGATGTTTTCTTTTGGATTTTTACATACATGTCCATTCCAGCCATCATCATGCCAAGCTAGTCTTAATGAAATATGAGTGGCCATAATTAAAGAGATTTTATTTTATCGATTAATTGGTTTTTAATATTCCGTACATCGTTGGCAATTTCAATAAAATGCCATTCATCATATTCATATTTTTCCTTTACCGCATTTACTGCGGGTAGCCATCGGTTTTCAACAAACCATTTTTTCTCCACTTTATCTTTGTTCATCCCTGTAATTTCAATCATCAGGTTTGCCATACCACCATCATTCTTTTTTACCCTTACAATAAAATCCGTAAAATACATTCGGTCTTTTCCATCCTTCACATAAGGTATAGCAAAGCCTAAAAACTGGTTTTTCACATAAGTATCAACCTCATCTAATTCTTCCAGCGTTTTCGCGCAAATACCTTCCCAATCTGAATCCATAACCACATAATTTACGTGGCTTTTATGTGTAGGATAAACATCTTTAGAAGTGTTACCACCTACATATTTTGTACTTCCAAACTTGTTATAATAATTGAATACTGGCTTTACGTATTCTGAAGTATTTATATGGGGATTTATTCCTCGATTAATGTGGTCGGCAATTGTTTTAGGAGTATCAAAATAAATAAGCTTTTTGTAATTTTCATCTTGGATATTTAATAACATAATCTTATTGTCATACCAATATTGAACAATTTCTTTAAGCTTATTGAATTTTTGGAATTTGGGAAGCCCATCATCATCCGAAAAATGATAACGTATCAATTCCTTTGTAATTAAGAATACTATTTCTTGAACTCGCTTCTCCAATACCTGGGAGATTTCCAACTTTTCTTCCTCACTAGAAAATGCTGTTTTCATTATGGTAGATAGTGGAAATTTTGAACCATCAATTTCGTAATTTTCAATTTCAGAAAAATCATACAGTAGTTCATCATCAGTATATTCAACACGATACCCTTCTATATTTGGAAACTCTATTTCATGTTGCTTCTGTCGTTCAGGAATCGCTTGAATTCGGGTATATTCGGGAGGGTCAACAGGCGAAGCGGTACCTCCTTTAAACATCTTAAAAGGAACACCAATAATATGCGCATATTCAGGAGGAAACTTTTCAATTACCACTTTACGCTTATCTGATGTAGGATTACCATCCTTATCGTATCCCTGTAAAAAATAATTCATTCTTCGTAAGGCACGACCAGCAACTTGTTCACAAAGAAGTTGTGATCCAAACGCCCGTAAACCCATAATATGTGTAACCGTATTTGCATCCCACCCTTCAGTTAGCATGGATACTGATACTACACAACGTATATGCCCTCCTAATTTCCCAGTATCCCCAACTGTATTAACCACCTCGCGAAGAATTTGTGCGTCAGTTATTTTATCAACTGAACCTTGACCATGCAACCGGGCATAATCTTTTTTAAATTCTACTATTTCGGAATCAAAAATCTTTTTAAAATCAGAATTTACCTGATCAGCATCATCAAGTGCTTCTGAATCTATTATAAGTGTCGGTGATTTCTTTTTTAATCTACCTGTAGCATCATAATTTGAAAAAAGGTCATAATGTCCAGAAACAGTTTGTAATTCTCCTTTTTCATTTTCAAACTCATACCCTGCAATAAATTTGTATAATTCTTTAGAGACTGAAGTGTTATTACATACAGCAATAAAAACAGGAGGGCGGCTAAATAATGAAACATTCTCTTCACCTTTATTTCTCAAATGATCAGAATATTCCTTGTAATGTGTATAAAATTGATCCAAAGCACCTTTTACCAATTGTGGTAACTTAGGTGGTTCTTCAGATAATTTTTTACCTTCCTTTTTAGCTTCTTTCTTTTTAGTTCGCTGCCCTTTTTTAGGCAGTTCATGTTTAACATGCTCATACAGGTTTCTCAACACAGGCATGGTCAACTCTTGCGTAGTATCACTTTCGGGAAGATAGGGTATCTTAACAAGGCCAGATTCAATCGCCTCAATCAGTCCAAAATCAGATACCACCCAACCAAATAAACTATAGGCTAAATAACCAGAACCCTGCAAATAATAGGGAGTAGCCGACAAATCATAAACTGAACTTATTTTAAACTTTTTAGAAAGTTCTGTTAAACCCGTAAACCATATTGCAGCTTTTGCATTTTCATCACCTTCAGTGTCTTTAGTCTTTCCTTTTTGTTTAGGCAAATAGCAGTGGTGGGCTTCATCATTTAATATCAACAATCTGCTTCCCGTTTTAAATTTACCAAGAACTCTTTTTGCTACTTGATTAAAATCTTCCTTCGCTATTTGTTTGATAGGCTTTCCATCATTATCATAGCCTACTATTTTCCCATCAAAAGGGCTTTTTTTATTTCCTTGTAAGTTACGAGGTTCAAAAGAATGATAATTTGTAATAACTAATTTAGAATTTATCCCTTTTAGATTGTGAAGTAAATTAGGTGGTACGAGATTTCTTGCATAATAATAATCCTCTATTTCATTTTTTAAATGTGAGTTTGGATTATGAAATAAAACTCCTAATCTATCCTTTATAGTTATCCCCGGCGCAACAATTAAAAAATAATCTGCGAATCGAGTGTCTTGCCTATATTCCTGCCTATTAAAATAATGATAAACAATTAATGCACCCATTACTACTGTTTTCCCAGTACCGGTAGCCATTTTAAAAGCTATTCGCGGTAATTGAGAATGTTCGTCAGGACTTACCTTTTTCTGTTCTGATTTTAATTTATTCAATATATTTTGTCCAGAATTAGATCGTTCTGCAACTTCATTTAACCAAATTGCGGTTTCTATGGCTTCCTGTTGAGCAAAGAATAGTTTTTTAATTGCGTGCCTATCTGGGTTATTGAACCAAAACATCAATAATTCCTTTGTTACCCGTGTGGTATTTTTATATCCTTCTTTTTTCCAAATAGAAACTTCTTTTCGAATTAAATTTACCAAATGAGTTCCATAATCTCCTTCAAAATCATTTACCTCCCAAATTCCCTTTTGGCTTCCTTGCTTCGCAGGGATTGCGTTTGCATCTGGGACAAATATTCTTCTCCCTTCCTTTATTTGTTCGTAGTCAAGTTCTCCTTTTTCATTGGTATGATAATGTAATAATGGTTCCTCGTAAGGACTATTAAGAATGGGGTTGTTATTCATATAAATATTATTTATTCAAATATAAAATAATAGCTAATCTTACTGCATAATAAAAGTAAACTATAGATTTTTCTTAAAACGGCTCCATCCATTCCAAAATATCCGATTGCTCGGCGCATCTAAAAATATCGGTAATTACATTGCCTGTAAATTCAAAATAGAGGGCGTGTTTAAAGCCCGAATGATCGCCAGTAAAAACAAATACCGGGGCGTTGCAAAGACAACCCGTACAAATATTTGTGGAAAGAAGCATTTTCGTATCGCCTTGCTTGTGCAAGGATTCAAATATTCTTTTCTGTAATAATACAAAAGAGGTTTTGCGCATATTTTCAGATAGACAGTTTTCATCAAGTGTATCATTCAAAACGTGATAGTCCAGCCTCTCATAGGCCGCAAGAATACTTTCCAGTTGGTTCTTTACCACTTTTGTTGGGGCCAAGTGGGCAATTAGTTGTTTAGCGTCCATCATTAGTTATGATTCAAATAAGGGTTTATCATTTAACAAGCCTCTCAGCGCTCCTTCCACGGGCGACATAAAACTTCTATATTTAGAAAGGTAATCAACAGTTTCAAACGCATTGATAGCTTCTACTTTGCGTTTTTCCATATTGAAAACCAACTCTGCATAAAAATTTTCAACGGCATAGATACTTATATTGCGCAAGGGAAGATTCCATGTTAAAAAAGTTGCCACTTTAGGAGCATGCGGCTCTACCAACAAAAGCTTGTCCTCATAAAAAAGGGCATTGAAATCGGAGTATGTCATGGTATTTGGTTGTTAGTTTTTCAAATATAAAACAATATAAATCCATCCCATTACGGGATTCCGCAATGGCGACAAATTTTCTGGGGAGAGGAACGAATATATTAAATTTTTTAGATAGTTATTTTGTTAAAATAAATTTTCTCGATGAAAGGTAGGGTTGTTGTCGGTTGTCGGTTGTTGGTTGTCAGTTGTTAGTTGTTGGCTATAGGGTGAATTTGTGAATATGTGAGTAAGTGGGGTTTGGGATTTGTTATCGGTTATCGGTTGTCAGTTGTCAGTTGTCAGTTGTTAGTTGTTGGTTTGAGCTTGCCTGATTAAGGTTGCCTTTTTTCTGGTTAATAGTTTATCTTATA
>CAXBEL010000026.1:0-29012 GCA_963974735.1 uncultured Flavobacteriaceae bacterium
TCTAAAGATACTTGGGTATTAAAAAAATAAACACGTTATATGCTAGCAAGAGTAGCCAATAATTTATTTTGGATGGGGCGTTATATTGAACGTTCTGAGCATATCGCACGATATCTCAATGTAAATTATTTTTCTTCACTAGATGCTCCCAACGAGCTATCGCAATCCAGACAACTGGTTTTAAAGTCAATGCTGTTTATGGCGGACCAGCCAGTACCAGATGAAGTGGAGTTAAATGAAGAAGAAGTTCTTTATGATATAGGTCTTAATCCAGAAAAACCCTACTCTATTATTAGCTGCGTAAAGTTTGCTCGCGAAAACGCAAACAGCGCCCGTGATTTAATATCAACAGAGCTTTATGAATCAATAAATAAATATTACCATTTTGTTCTGAACTATCCCGTGGATTTATTTACAAAAAAAGGTTTGTATGATTTTACAGTACATGTGACGGAGTCTACAGCAGTTTTACGTGGTAAAATAAGAGGTACGATTCTTCACGATGAAGTTTATGCAATAATAATGCTGGGCTTGAACCTAGAGAGAGCGACTCAAGTTGTGCGAATAATACATTCAAAATATCAAGATGCAATAAAAGCACAAGGCAGTTATGGCAATACATTTAAAAACAGCTATGAGTGGACAACATTACTAAAATGTGTTGAGTCCTATGATATGATGCGCAGACTCTATAAAAAGACGCCTACAAGTGTTAGTACTTTAGAGTTTTTAATTCTTAATGGCCAATGTCCGCGTTCTGTTATGAACAGTCTAAACCAGATTCTAAATCATATTCAGGTTTTAAATCAGGAAACTAAACCTTCTAAGGATTCTGCAGCATTTCTAATAGGTAAAACACGATCAGAATATAAGTTTAAACTTATAGAGGAAATTGATGGAGAAGTGCATGAATTTATTGAAGAAATTCTAGACATACTTTTAGTAATAGCCAAGAAAATAGAAAAGGAATATTTTAATTACTAAAACCAGCAAACTGTTAGTTACCTTTGCATACATTAAATGTATATACCCCATTGAAATACACAATAAAATACAAAGCTAAAAATACTTACGAAGCCTTAGTAAATAAGGCTTTGTGGCAATTCTTGATTATCCCTGAAAATAACGGGACTCAAGACCTGGAGTATTCTAACTTCACAAATTCATTAAAGGTAATACCAGAAAATTCAGTTAATGGTTATGGGTTTAATACCTACAGAGTCCATCCTAAAAAAGAATTTAAAAGTATAGATTTTGAAGCGGAATTTAGATTAACTAAAACAGTCATTAATCCTTATGATCAGGTTCCATTCACAGATATAAAAGTGGACTATGAGATTTTGGATAGTCTGAAATTTAAAACAGAACACGAGCCATTTTTAAAAAGCACTCCGTTGACTAAATTACCAGAAGGAGAAAATGAAAGTTTTAGTTTCGATTTATCTAAATCCCCTTTTGAGAACCTAAATGCTCTAAATGCATGGGTTTATACAAATTTTGATTTTAAAACAGATGTAACCACGGTAAAAACCAATTTAAAGGAGATACTTTCTAATAAGCAGGGGGTTTGCCAAGATTTTACCCATTTATTTTGTGCGCTGGCCCGTAAAAATAAAATTCCAACCCGTTATGTATCCGGTTATTTGCATCAGGGCAGCGGCTTTTTAGGAGATTCACAAATGCATGCTTGGGTAGAAAGTTTCATTCCGGGTGCGGGATGGATAGGTTTCGATCCTACAAATAATATTCTGGCTGCAGAGAGTCACATAAAAGTCGCTCACGGTAAGGATTATACAGATTGTCCCCCTCTCAAAGGAATAGTTTATACATCTGGCAGCAATGAAACGTCTTATACTGTAGATGTAACTTCAGAAAAAGGTATGTTTCAACAGCAAGGCCAGCAGAGTCAGCAAAGTGGGTCACAACAACAAATGCAACAGCAGCAACAGGGACCTATTAATTAAGTGGTATCTTTCTGTTCTCGCTTGAAAAAAGTATTATATTTTCGGTAAAATTTTAATGCATGATTACTACAGATCAGGTAAAGAATCTTAATGAACGTATTGTTTCCCTTAAAAAATATTTGGGCATAGATCAAAAACTCATTGAGATTCAGAATGAAGAAGAAAAAACTTTTGACCCTAATTTTTGGAATGATCCAAAAGAGGCAGAAGTTTTTATGCGTGCACTACGCGGAAAAAAGAAATGGGTCGAAGACTTTAACCAAGCTAAAACCTGGTCTGAAGAATTAGAGGTTTTACTAGAGTTTCATAAAGAAGGAGACGCCTCTGATAAAGATGTAGAAAATCAATACGACAAAACCATAAATTTGGTAGAAAGTATGGAGTTTAAAAACATGCTATCTGAAGAAGGAGATGATTTAAGTGCTGTATTACAAATTACCGCTGGTGCCGGAGGAACAGAAAGTTGTGACTGGGCGGCTATGTTGATGCGCATGTATCTTATGTGGAGTGAAAAAAACGGTTTTAAAATCAAAGAACTTAATTATCAGGCAGGAGATGTTGCAGGTGTAAAAACCGTAACATTAGAAATAGATGGAGAGTTCGCTTTCGGCTGGCTTAAAAGTGAAAATGGCGTCCACCGCTTGGTGCGCATATCCCCATTTGACAGTAATGCAAAGAGACATACCTCATTTGCTTCGGTATATGTTTATCCATTGGTAGATGATAGTATAGAAATAGATATCAACCCGGCTGATATTTCTTGGGATTTTGCAAGATCCAGTGGTGCAGGAGGACAAAACGTAAATAAAGTTGAAACTAAAGCTATTCTTACCCACCACCCTACTGGAATTGTAATACATAATAGTGAAACACGCTCTCAGCTTGAAAACAGAGAGAAGGCAATGCAAATGCTTAAATCGCAGCTTTATGAAATAGAGCTTAAGAAAAGGCAGGCTGCGAGAGATGAGATAGAATCTGAAAAGAAGAGTATAGAATGGGGATCCCAAATACGTAATTATGTACTTCATCCCTATAAATTGGTTAAGGATGTGCGTACAGGTGAAGAGACAGGAAATACAGATGCAGTGTTAGATGGCGATATTGATGCCTTTTTAAAAGCATTTTTGATGATGTCTGGTCAAAAAGAAGAAGAACAAGAATTATAAATTATGTTTAGAATTTATCACAACCCAAGGTGCAGAAAAAGCAGAGAAGGATTAGCAATTCTTGAAGAATCTGGCGAACCTTTTCAAGTCGTAAAATATCTGGAAAATCCGCCACATTATCTGGAAATGGCCGCTATTGTTGGTAAATTACACGTGCCTGCCATAGATTTAATAAGAAAAAATGAATCCATCTGGAAAGAGAAGTTCAAAGGGAAAGAAATGACAGATAAAGAAGTTATTCAAGCCATGGTTGACTATCCCATATTAATAGAACGTCCTATAATTGTGCATGATAACAAAGCAGTTATAGGTAGACCTCCAGAAAAAATTAAGAATATCTTATAATATCTGCATTTCTTATTTAACAGAAGTTTAACCAGACTCCATTAAACCTCGCTTATTTTCATAGTCTAACAAGGGAAACCAAAAACTAGCTATGAAATTTAAATTTGCATTCGCCTTACTATTTCTTTTTTCAACTTTTCTATTTGCCCAAAGTCCAGAAAGCAATACGTTTAAAATATCTGGAAAAGTAGTTGATAAACAAGGAGGTGTTCCCTTAGAATATGCTACCATCACAGTTACCAACACTCAAGATGCACAGGATGTGACGGGCGGTATTACTGATCCCTCTGGTAATTTTACTGTAGAAGTACCCAACGGAGCTTATAACATTACAATAGAATATATTTCTTTTGCCCCCTACAAAATAAATAATCGCAGAATATTTAAGGATCTGGATCTGGGAACTGTTACGCTGGAATTTGCAGCATCAGACCTGGAAGAAGTTACCGTTGTTGCACAAACGACCACTGTAGATGTGCGACTGGATAAAAAAATCTATAACATAGGTAAAGATTTGACAACAAGCGGTTCTACCGTAAGTGACGCATTAAATAATGTGCCCTCGGTTACCGTTGATGTTGAAGGAGCAATAAGTTTAAGAGGTAATGAGAACGTTAGAATCCTTATAAACGGTAAACCTTCAGCAATTGCTGGTTTTGGCTCTACAGATGCATTAAGACAACTTCCCGCTGAAGCAATAGAACGTGTGGAGGTAATAACTTCTCCGTCTGCACGATATGATGCAGAAGGTACTGCAGGTATTTTAAATATTATACTGCGAAAAGAAAAGACTTTAGGACTCAACGGTTCGATTCAGGCAAATTTGGGTTATCCTATTAACAGTGGGGTTTCATCAAATATAAACCTGAGAACCGATAAGTTCAATATATTTAATACCACAGGTATTAGATATAGAAATTCTCCTGGTAATGCTTTCTTTAACAATGAATATTTATCCCCTAATGTCGATAATCCCTTTGTAATTGAAGACAGAGCTTATGATAGACTGGACAAGGGTTTTAATACTAATCTTGGTGTTGAATATTACCTTACAGACAAGTCTTCGCTTACCGCTACCGGTTTTCTACGTATAGGTAATGATGAAGATGTAACTACAAATACTACACGCGAATTTAATGATGCTCGTGAGATACAAGAACACACAGTAAGGGAGGAATTTGAAACTGAAGAAGATAACAGTTACCAAGTATCCTTAAACTACATCAACAACATTAATGATGAAGGTCAGAAGTTAACTGCAGATTTTCAATATGATGTTGATAAGGAAACCGAACGGTCTTTAATACAGGAAAGAAGAGAATTTCCAAATATAACAAGACTTCCATCTGAAGATATCATAACTGAAGAAGAAGAAAAGGAATATTTGCTTCAGGCAGATTATGTTCTTCCTATAGGAGAGAATGCCCAGTTTGAAGCAGGTTACCGTGGTAATTTTGAAAATACAGTGACCGATTATGCACTGAATGAAGAAAACGGGCTTAGTGGGGATTTCATTAGAAACGATAGTCTTTCTAATGTTTTTGATTATACTCAAAATGTACACGCCTTATATACCCAATATGGTAACAAATTCGGCAAATTTAATTTTCTATTAGGTTTACGCTTAGAAAGTACAAGGTTAAAGGGTGAGGTTACGGGTGAGAATATTGATAATAATGCGCCACAGGGCGACCTCAATATTAATTTTGATAAAGATTATGTGGGACTCTTTCCTACTGTAAATATTATATATGAATTTGGTGAGAATGAAAACCTTTCTTTAGGATATAACCGCCGTATAAATAGACCGAGAAGTTGGTTTATAAACCCTTTTCCTTCCCGTTCCAGTGAAGCAAATGTTTTTCAAGGAAATCCAGACTTAGATCCTGCCTATGCCAATGCTTTTGATCTGGGCTATTTAAGAAAATGGGATAAGCTTACATTAACGTCTTCAGTATATTATCAAAGGGAAACAAATTCTTTTGAGCGTGTTCAAGAAGATACCGGTCAGGAAACGTCTAACGGCATCCCTATTATCAGAACGCTACCAATAAACCTTTCTACAAATGAAAGATATGGGTTTGAAGCTGGAGTTCTTTATAATCCAGCAAACTGGTTAAGATTAAATGGTAGTTTTAATTTCTTTGGCTTTAAGACTGAGGGAGATTTTAATGGAATATCTTATGATACCCAAAATACAAGCTGGTTTGGTAGATTTAGTTCTAAAGTAACGCTTCCGGGATCAGTAGATTGGCAAACAAATGCTTTTTACAGAGGCCCTACAGAAAATTCTCAAACGAAGTCAGAAGGTCTTCTTTCTGTAGACTTAGCGTTTAGCAAAGACATTATGGATGAAATGGCTACCATTGCTTTTAATGTAAGTGATGTGTTCAATTCGAGAAAACGTCGTTCTATAACAGAAACTGATACTTTTATTTCAGATAACGAATTTCAGTGGAGAGAGCGTCAATTTACTTTATCATTAACCTACAGATTCAATCAGAAAAAAGATAGACGCTCACAACAACGTCAAGAAGATGATTATGATGAAGGCGGAGAATTTCAAGGATAAAAAAAGATTTAAATAATTCAATAAAAAAACCATCTGCTTTAAAACAGATGGTTTTTTTATACTTATAATTTATACTGAAGATTATAAACTCTCCTGCTCTGCTCTTTTCTTTTCGCGTCTTTCTTTAAAACGCTCAGTTAAGGCTCCTCCAATCCAATACGGAATGATAGAAACTAAGAATATCATTAACCAGAATCCTATGGTAAGAATGGTTAGAAATGCTAAAAAACCTAAGTATTGGTCAAAGTCGAACATAATAAATATTTTCTTTCGTTTTGCAAATTTAGCTTTTCTATCTTAAAATCCACAACCTTATTTTATAATTATAAACAGATTTTCAACAAGAATTAAAATCAATAATTTCTCTTAAACCCGTATTTTTGTCTAGTTCAAAAAAACAAAAAAAATGAAATACCGCATAGAGAAAGATACAATGGGTGAAGTACAAGTACCCGCAGACAAACTCTGGGGAGCCCAGACAGAACGCTCAAGAAATAATTTTAAAATAGGTAGTCCTGCCTCTATGCCTCTGGAAATTATATATGGATTTGCCTATCTAAAAAAAGCTGCCGCTTATACTAATTGTGAACTGGGTGTATTGCCTATTGAAAAGCGTGATTTAATATCAAAAGTTTGTGATGAGATTTTAGATGGTAAACATGATGATCAATTTCCTCTTGTAATCTGGCAGACAGGTTCTGGTACTCAGAGCAATATGAATGTTAACGAGGTAATAGCCAACAGAGCGCATCAACTTGCAGGAAAAACTTTGGGTGAAGATGAGAAAACGCTGCAACCTAATGACGATGTGAATAAATCTCAATCATCTAATGACACCTTTCCTACGGGAATGCATATTGCTGCCTATAAAAAGGTAAAAGAGGTAACATTACCAGGCGTTATAAAACTAAGAAACACTTTAAAGGCAAAATCAGACGAATTCCGTAAAGTAGTAAAAATAGGTAGAACCCACTTAATGGATGCCACTCCCCTAACTTTGGGACAAGAATTCTCCGGTTATGTATCACAACTAGATCACGGTATAAAAGCTTTAGAACATACCTTAGAACATTTATCAGAACTTGCCTTAGGTGGAACTGCTGTAGGAACAGGAATTAACACGCCGAACGGTTATGCTAAACGTGTAGCCGAATTTATAGGGAAATTCACAGAACTTCCCTTTAAGACAGCTGATAATAAATTTGAAGCTCTTGCTGCTCATGATGCAATTGTTGAAACGCATGGCGCGCTGAAGCAATTGGCAGTTTCTTTAAATAAAATTGCTAATGACATTCGCATGCTTGCATCAGGACCGCGCAGTGGTATAGGAGAAATAAGTATACCGGCAAATGAACCGGGATCATCTATTATGCCGGGTAAAGTTAATCCTACTCAATGTGAGGCTTTAACCATGGTTTGTGCTCAAGTTATAGGTAATGATATGGCTATCGCCGTGGGCGGAATGCAAGGACAATATGAACTGAATGTTTTTAAACCAGTAATGGCGGCTAATATATTAGAATCTGCACAACTTATAGGAGATGCATGTTTGTCTTTTGAAGAACATTGTGCTGCAGGTATAGAGGCAAATGCAGATCGCATTAAATCATTGTTAGACAATTCTTTAATGCTTGTTACTGCTTTAAATACTAAAATAGGGTACTATAAAGCAGCAGAAATAGCAAATACTGCCCATAAAAATGGAACTACTTTAAAAGAAGAAGCCGTTAATTTAGGCTATTTAACAGCAGAGGAGTTTGATGAATGGGTACGCCCTGAGGATATGGTAGGGCATTTAAGATAAAAATTTCTTGTTGTTTTTTAAACTTATAAAGTACTTGTTGTTTTTTTACTATATTTGACCATACCCTAAACCGTTATATATAATTTACTTACAGCCCCTTTCCAGAATCAAATTTTTGATCTATGCGTTATTGGTGGTTATTAGTGTTATCTATTTTTTTTATAAACGGATTTGGACAAAATTCTTTAGAATATTTCCATGATACTTCAGGGTCTTATAGTATTGCCAATATTATGGACGCCTCCTTCGAGCCGGTTGATCAATATAACAAAGGCTTAAAAAATGGCAGCTATTGGATAAAAGTCAATTCGTTACCTGATGAAGCCGAAATTTTTAGAATTCGCTCTCATCATGCTAAAGAAGTTTGGGCTTATGATGTTAAGGGAAGTAGTTTAAATACCCTAGACAATAGACGTTTTCCAACATTTAATTTTACTGAAAAGAAAGAAAACCTTCCGTTTTATATAAATCTACATTTAAAACAGGAAGGTAATTTCCCAGTAGAATTCTATTCTAAACACAAAATTGAAAGATTAGAGCAGAATAATATTTTTGGTTTCGGCCTCTTCTATGGAATCGTTCTATTTATTATTCTAATAAATCTATTTCTGTTTTATTTTTCAAAAGAAAAGAGTTTTTGGTTTTATAGCTTTCTTTTATTTACCATTGCCGTGACCCTTGGCATACGCGATAACATTCCATTTCTTTTTGGTTTAGAAGGAGATTGGGTGGTTAAAGTTGAATTGTTTTTTCACGTTTTAATCGGAGTTTCGGGAGGCTTTTTTGCGTATAATTTTGTTCGTCTTAAAAATCGCTATCCCAAATTAAAATTTACAATAGGTACCTGTTGCGGTATTTCTATTTTATTTTTTGTCACGTATTGCATAACACTTGATTTTATTTTCTACGCTCTTACCGATGTTGCTGTGATCTTAGCCTTGGCTACAACTTGGTTTACCAGTTTACTAGCGGGCAGCAGAAGAGGTTTGGCAAATTTTGCTTCTTTAATTTATATATTAAATATCATAATGGCTCTGGATTTTTTCATTCTCTATGACTTCGGGATTTCTATTCTGTCATTAACTCCCTTCGTCATGAAAATGGGGATTGTTGCAGATATGCTTATAATCTCATTTACAATTTTTAATTATTGGAGATATTTAGATGGAAGAAATTCCACCCTTATGCAAGAATTGACTTTACGCAATCAAGAATTAGAGACTTTAAGTCAGTATAAACGTGTAGAGGATATAAACGATTCTTATCTTGAAAGTCTTATTGACAACTACGATCTCACTAATTTTGAAGTCAAAATTCTTCATGCTTTATCCAGTGGCAATAGTGAAGATAAAATTGCTCGTAAATTAAAATTATCTATCCCTCAGGTTAGACAGGCTATAACTGATCTATATAAAAAATTAGGAATCTCTGATGGGAGTGATCTATCTACTTTAATAAGTTGATCAATTATTTTTTATAGTATTTCTTGTATTTAGGATAAGCCAATAAAGCAAACGCAATTACAGATCCAAAAATTATCAATGCTTTATTTAAGTTAAGAATATTGTCTCCACTAGCATAACTATGCAATCCAGACAACCAAAAGTTGACTCCAAAATAGGTCATCAATATACTCCCATAAGCTAAAACTGCCATAAGATTAAAAAACCATCTGGATCTTAAACCGGGAACCAATCTCATGTGTATTACAAAGGCATATACCATTATACTTATAAGCGCCCAGGTTTCTTTTGGATCCCATCCCCAATAGCGTCCCCAACTTTCGTTGGCCCATTGCCCTCCAAGAAAGTTACCTATAGTTAACATAACCAGACCTACTGTAAGTGACATTTCTGTTATCAGTGTTATTTCCTTTATATTGAGGTCCATTTTGGCTCTATTCTTATCATTTGTTAAAAGAATAAGTAATAATGAAACCAATCCTAAAATCATTCCTAGAGTAAACGGCCCATAACTAGCCACAATAACAGCTACGTGTATCATTAACCAATAACTATCTAATACCGGTTGAAGATTTGCAATAGCAGGGTTAAGCCAGTTCATACTTGCTCCCCACAGTATAAAACTAGCCACAAATGCTGTACTTGCAATGGTGAGTGTACTTTTTCTGCCAAATGCTAACCCAAAAAACATGGTAGCCCAGCCTACATATAAAACAGATTCATAAGCATCACTCCAAGGTGCATGACCAGAAATATACCAACGCCAAATTAATCCAGCTGTATGTAATAGGAATAGAAGAAGAACGGCAGCTACACCAATTCCCACCATTATCTTTACAAACTTATTGTTCTTGAATATTTGAGTTATAACAAAAATAAACATAAAGACAGATGCCAATAAATACATCCAGTATAACTTGGTAAATATGTCGTGCTTATTATAGAAAACCTCTGCATTTATTTTATCTTCTGAAGGCATTACTTCACTACCATATTTTTCCTGAAAACTTCTTATACTACTTAGTAACTCTTCAGATTTACTATAATCCCCAGTTGCTTTACCTTGTCTTACGGCAGAAAAATAAAGTGGTAAAATTTGTTTTGTATAAACAGAATCCATCCCTTTAAATCCAGCAGTTCCCAATTCTGGATAAGAAACCCATTTATTATTGGGGTTGTTAGGAATAGGAAATATTTTAAGAATCTCTCCGCTTAATGCCCTATCCAAAAGACCTAACCTTTCGGAAATATCTATAAAATCCTTATCAAAATTGTTACGCACTTCAGCTTGATAGGCATTTTGTAAATAAGGTGTCAACTTATATTGCCCTTGAGCATCAAAGAAATCTATGGCTTTTACAAACTCTTGATCTTTAGGAATACCTATTATATCTCTAATGCTGTCGTTTTCTTTTTTTAGAAATATAAATTCGACATTATACCAGAAAACTGGAGATTCTATCATGGAGTGAAAAACCTGATCTGCATTCATCCCATTATAAGTATCCTTACGGCTTAATTTACGTAGAATCTGGCTAGAAAAAGTATTTACCGGCATCATTCGCCCCTTGTCTTCTTGAATAACAAGCTTTCCGAAGTTTGCGGCTAATTCTTCACTTACGGCATTAGCCTTAAGTATAGAATCTATTTGAGATTTTGCCGCAATAGTATGATTAACGGCAACAGCGTCTTCCTCTAATTCTTGAGAAACATTTTCGGTAGACTCGATTACTGTTGTATTGCCATTTTCTACCACAACCTCCTGAGCAAATAACTGCCCACCTAAACCAAACAAAAGAATCGTTAATGATAATGCTGCTTTTTTAGATTTGACATTATCCAGCTGCCTCTTTAGATCTCCAAATCTGCTGCCTTTATCAAAAAGTATAAGCATTAAACCTAAGTACAGAAGAAAATAACCAATGTAGGTAATCCAAGTCCCCCAGAAATCATGATTTACTGAAAGTACCGTACCTAACTCGTCAGGATCAAAACTTGCCTGATAAAACCGATATCCTTTATGATCTAAAACATGGTTCATATAAATATCATATTCAAATTGATTTTGTGGAGTATCTAAAACGGTTATTTCACTTTTATAGGAGGCGTAAACATTTTCGGTGCCTGGATATTTTTCTGCTATAAAATCATTAAGTTGAATGGCAAAAGGAAGTTCTATTGCTTTACTTCCATAAGCTAAATTAACCTTGAGGTCTCCAAGTTCAATAGTTTTCATCTCAGAATTAAAGCCTTTACCTCCCAATAGGCCAATTGTTTCTTTACCTGCTTTAGTTTCAACATTCACAAAAAGCGCATCCGGTTGTCCTCTTTGTTTGGGGAACGCCTCTACAATGCCGTTCTTTCCTTTAATTGCAGCATCTGGGATAACAAACTGCATCCCTCCTATTTGATACAAAGAGCGTAGCTTTAATTCCTGAACAGTATCCTGTTTTACATCAAAATTTTCTTGAGATGCCATAACGGTAACTGCTCCCTCAAATGGGGATTTCAGTTTATACTCAGATCCATCAAAAGAAATATTTATAGCACCTTCTGTAGGCTTATTAAAAGAGAAGAGCATGTTATGAATATTGGCCACCTGCCCTTCTGAAAGAAAATGTTCGTGACGGTTACCGTCTCCAGCTTCAACTATTTTAAGTTGATTTAGACCTTGAGGATCTTCAATCATCCCCTCTTCTGCCCCATCTATAAATTTACTAAAGCTAATTGTTACAGGTTCGCCATCAAAGTCTGTCTCCCATGTAAAATCGTTATCCAATCGTGGAGATAAAACCATCTCGCGTTCTAATCTCCTTCGTTGCGGGGCGCCATCTTTTTCACCATCAATTAATACCGTGAGAAATGTCTTTTCGCTTAAAAATGAATTTTCAGATTGTCCCTCCCTAATAGGCATCACCCCTTCAAAACCAATATAGCGGGTAACCCCTGCGCCAAGGACGATAAGTATAAAAGCGGAATGAAACAAAAGAGTTGTCCATTTCCCCCTGCGCCAGAGTTGATATCTCCAGATATTTCCTATAAAGTTTATTATAAAAAGAATATGAATAAGCTCAAACCACCAGGCATTATAAACGTAATGTCGTGTAAAAGGAGTAGGTGAAGTTTCTTGGCCTGCATCGAGTATAGTTCCAGTTGCCATGGCAACTGCATAAACGATAAATAAAATAGCCATTAATCGGGTTGAGAACAGAAAGTCTGCAAGACGTTTTTGCATGATTGGGATGGTGCAATTTTTTAATGCCGCGAAGATACAAAACTATACCCCATTACTAAAGGATACCGGTGTAGTTTTATGAGTAGCAGGATAAACCGGATTATTTGAATTTTATGTACTTTTGAGCCGTGATAAGTATATCTATAATAGGTACTGGAAATGTGGCCCAGCATTTAGCAAAACACCTTTCAAAGGCAGAAAACATTATTCTAAGCCAGATTTATGGGCGCAGTTCTTCTCAATTTTCAGAATTTAATAATTATGCTGAATTTATTTCTGATTTTAATCAATTAAAGCCTGCAGATGTTTTGATTATCGCTGTTAGTGATGATGCAATTTTAACAGTCTCAAATAAAATAGTAAACTTCTCGGGTATCGTTGTTCACACTTCGGGAAGCACAGCTATGCATGTACTGAGTAAACATAAAAATTTTGGGGTTTTCTATCCCTTACAAACTTTTACCCAAGGAAGAGAACTTGATTTTAAAGAAATTCCTATTTGTTTAGAAGCTTCTAACACAGAGGTGTTAGAGACTTTAAAGTCAGTGGCAATGGTTTTAAGCAAAAATACTGTAGAATTAGACAGCGAAAAGCGTTCAAAAATGCACTTGGCGGCTGTATATGCTAATAATTTTACCAATCACATTTTAATGCAAACCGATGTTATTTGCCAAAATAATGAGGTTTCTTTCCATTTATTAAAACCATTAATGAAAGAAACCATTGAAAAAGCATTTACCTTGGGCCCATTAAATGCTCAAACAGGACCTGCTAAGAGAAAAGACAGTAATACCATTAATTACCAAGTAGAAAGTTTAAAAACTGAAAACCAAAAAGAAATTTATAAAGTTCTGACAAGATCAATATTAGAAACCTATGGAAAGTAAAAGTTATAAAGAGTATCTAAAACAAATAACAACTTTCGTTTTTGATGTTGATGGAGTTCTTACAGACGGTTCTATTCAAATAAGCACAAATGGGGAAATGTTACGAACCATGCATACAAAGGATGGCTATGCAATAAAGACTGCTCTTCAGCAAGGTTTTAATATTTGTATAATTTCAGGAGGAAATAATGAAGGGGTGCGCAGCAGATTACAAGGACTTGGTGTAACAGATATTTATCTGGGTGCTCACGCAAAGACCGAACAGTTAGACGAATATTTTGACATATATAATATAAAACCCGAGAATGTTCTTTATATGGGTGATGATATTCCTGATTTCCCTGTGATGAAACTTGTGGGCCTACCTTGCTGCCCTCAGGATGCTGTAAAAGAGATCAAAGAAATCTCAAAATATGTCTCCCACAAGAAGGGTGGAAATGGATGTGTGCGTGACGTAATCGAGCAAGTACTTAAAGTTCAGGATAAATGGATGACCAGCTTCAATGCTCAATATGATTAAGCACTTTTTCTTACAGTAAATTCTTTCTTTTCAATATTTTTTTTATTCCTTCAGCCTAGATATTTAGCGGCTTGGCTAAATTTTAGGTGTAACTCTAATATTTCGTCTTTAACTTGTTAATTTTAGTTATTTAACAAAGAAATAACTGTGCGGTTATAATAATCAATTCTTTGTTAATTAACTTAGAACTACTCAAAACTAAATCAAATTTTTAACTAACTAATCAGCATGTTTCTCTCTCAATTTAAAATAATACTCACCCTTATTTCGGCATCATTATTATTATCTTTTTCGATTTTCTTAAAATCACATTCTGATAACAATCTTGCTGATACATCACCAAGTCAACCACAAGATGATCTTTTTGCTCTACGTATTAATAGTGGAGGAAGCCAATTTACATATGGCGATGAAGTATTTATAGAAGATAATTATTT
Source organism: uncultured Flavobacteriaceae bacterium (assembly GCA_963974735.1). Classification (GTDB taxonomy): domain Bacteria; phylum Bacteroidota; class Bacteroidia; order Flavobacteriales; family Flavobacteriaceae; genus Leeuwenhoekiella. The sequence goes on from CAXBEL010000026.1 coordinate 14,394, forward strand.
TGTTGGGGAAGGAAAAGAATATAGCAATTCTAACCTCACAAATATTAAGAATTCAGAAAAGGATGCTATTTACTATTCAGAAAGAAGTACTACTAAGAGTTTGGGATCTTTTGGATATTCTGTACCGGTCCCAAATGGAGTATACAAAATAAGACTTCATTTTGCCGAAATTTATTGGGGAGCAACCAATGGAGGTCCTGGAGGCGCAGGAAGAAGAGTTTTTAGCGGTAATTTAGAAGGAAAGAATATTTTTTCTAATTATGATATAAACAAGGAAGTGGGATCGATGACTGCAGTTATCAAAACTTATTTTGTTGACATTACAGATGGAGAATTTAATTTAAATTTTACTGCAAGCAAAGATCAGCCTAAAATTTCTGCTTTAGAAATTTTAGAACAAGATCCTGATACACCCGGGGAACTGATTACCAGAATTAATAGTGGTGGCCCTCAAATAAACATTGGAGATAAAGTTTTTAATGCAGATAATTACTACACTGGCGCAGGTAAAAAATGGAGCAATGATGCCATACAGGATATAAAAAATACTGATGAAGATGATTTATATTTAACCGAGAGAAGTGCTTTAGACTCCAAGGGTTCATTTCAATATGCAATTCCAGTTTCAGATGGAACATATTCTCTTAAATTACATTTTGCTGAAATTTACTGGGGAGCCACTGGTGGTGGGTCCAACGGTGCAGGAAAGAGAATATTTGATTTGAATATAGAAGGGAATAATTATCTTTCAGATTATGATATAAATGAAGAAGTGGGAACTATGAGTGCGGTTGTAAAAACGGTCACCATAGATGTTAGTGATGGCGAATTAAATCTTAATTTTTCAGCAAGTGTTGATCAGCCAAAAGTATCAGGATTTGAAATTTTTAAAATAGCAGATGGTGGAGGCTCTTCAAATAATGCTGTTGTAAGAATTAATAGTGGTGGTGAGGAACTGCAGTTTAATGGGGAAAGTTACTTGTCTGATGCATACTATAGAGGCGACGGAAAGAGCTATAGCAACAATTCTATATCAGATATTAAGAACACAACTAATGATGACCTCTATCTTTCTGAAAGAAGCACCACAAATAGCAAGGGTTCCTTCCAATATGCTATTCCTATTACAAATGGAACCTACACAGTTAAACTTCATTTTGCCGAAATCTACTGGGGCGCGACAAATGGTGGTCCAGGAGGAAGTGGAAAACGAGTTTTTAATGTGGATTTAGAAGATCAAAATATTCTAACTAATTACGATTTATATGAAGAGGTAGGAAGTATGACTGCTGTAGTAAAAAGTTATACAGTTAATGTTAATGATCAAGAGTTAAATATAAGATTTACAGGTATCGTTGATCAACCCAAACTTTCTGGATTTGAAATATTAGGTGATGGTGAAGTAATTTCTGATCCTTGTACCTGGAATAGTTTGGCGTCTTCAAAATATGAGAAAGTCGAATCGCAGAGTGCTAAAGTAGATGATAAACTATATGTTTTTGCTGGATTTGAAGCTGGATTACAAATAACAGGAGTAACAGAAATTTACGATTCTAAAAATAATCAATGGAACTTAGGAGAACCTATGCCAGATCCTGTAACGCACATGGGAGCTGTAGTTATAGGTGATGAAGTATGGATTGTTGCCGGTTTTACCGGTAATCATCCAGGTGTGGCAACTTCAAAAGTCCAGATATATAATACTAAAACCAATAATTGGCGCTATGGACCTGCTTTACCTAATGCGAGAGGTTCTGGAGCTGCAGTCTACAATGAAGGAAAACTTCACTTTTTTGGAGGATTAAAACCTGATAGAAAATCGGATGTTAGCGAACATTATATTCTTGATGTTAATAACATTTCAGCCGGCTGGAAAAGTGCAGCTCCCTTACCCAACGGACGTAATCATTTAAGTGGAGCAAGTTTAAATGGAATTGTTTATGCCATAGGAGGACAATATGGACACGATGGAACTGTTGATGATCAAAAATTTCTACATTCTTATGATCCCCCAACTAATAAATGGACACGACTAAAGGATTTGCCCTCAGATCGTTCACACTTTGAACCTGGAACAATAGTTCACAATAATAAAATTATAATTGTTGGCGGGAGAAGGGGAAATTATTTTTTTAATGATATCACAGAATATGACCCTACAACAAACACCTGGACAGAATTATGTAAGCTTCCTTCTAAGATATTAGCTCCATCAGCAAAAATTTTTGGTGATAGATTAGTTGTTACAAATGGCGGAGTTAATGGAGAATCATATCCTACCGACAAAGCCCAATGGCTGCCAATTGAGCCTGATACAGAAAATGCTATAGTCTCTGAAGGCTATTCTCCAGAAATGATGAAAACAGAAACCTACCCAAATGAATTAGTTAGGTTATATCCTAACCCCTCTTCTGATGTGGTGAGTATAGAAACTATAAATTCTGTCGATGGATCTCCCTTGCAAATTACAGTAAGGGATATATATGGGGTTACTCATTTTAATGATATTATACCAAGTAAAGGTAATCAGCCATATAACCTGAATATTTCTATATACAAAGAGGGTATATATTTTGTAGATATAAAACAGAATTCTGGAAGTCAGGTGATTCGTTTAATTAAAAATAGTCGCTAAATTTCATTTAAAATTCATTTAACAAAAAAAGGAGCGGGTTTAAAAACCCGCTCCTTTTTTTGTTAATCTTCCTCAATCTAAAAAGAGGAAAATAGTAATCTATAAGTATCGCTCTGTAATTATATTGGCGTGATGTATTTCATGTCCCGCTATAATAAATCCTGCAGCGCGAGCTGAAATAGGACTGCTGCTTGCTTTACCTATTCTGGTAAGGCTTTCTTCATCTAAGCCTTTAAAAAGTAATATGGAACTTTTGCGAACCGCATTATATTCTAATAGCAAGTCCTCCATTGTTCGATTATTTGCATTAGAAGGTTTTACATAATCATCTTGCTCAAAACCTGGAAATTCTGTTTTGTCATTTCGGGCGATACACAATGCTCTGTAGCTAAAAATTCTTTCAGTATCAATTATATGTTGCAGAACTTCAAGCAATGACCATTTTCCCTCTGCGTAAGCATACTTCCATTTTTCAGAGGGAATCGATTCAAAATAGGCCTGAGTCTTTTCCTTCCCATATTCTAATGCTTCAATTAAATCCTTATCTCCATCAACCAGTTTAATATAAGTAGAATAATAGGGATTGAACTCTTCAGATTTTAAATCAGTCCTTCTCATAGATTAAGCCGAGTTTCTACTTGCATTAATATTACCAAATAAAGAGCGTGTAACCATCTTTTCAAAAATTTCAATTTTCTCCTTATTTGCATTAGGATCTTTTTGCAATTCCTGAATATTTTTTAAAGCGAATTGCTGTATTGTCAACAACGGCAATACAATACGCTCTCTCTCTTGAATAGAAGCTTTACCTGCTTTTTCCTCTTCCATTAATTCTTTATAGCCAGTGAGCTTTAATAAAAGTCTTTTTGTGCGTTCAAATTCATCGTGAATCAAAGTCCAAAAATTACCAAATTCTGGGTCTTCTTGCATATAAGCTGTTAAACCAAAAAATGATTTGGTAAGACTCATCATACTATTTTCAAGCAAAGTTTTGAAAAATAGACTGTTATTATATAAAGATTTTATTTTATCAAATTCTCCATTTTTTTCGAAGTGTTCTAAAGCGGTACCTACACCAAAAAATCCTGGAACATTCTGTTTTAACTGACTCCAAGAGCCAACAAAAGGAATTGCCCTTAAATCTGCAAAATCAAGTTTATCACTTTTACTTCTTTTACTCGGTCTACTACCTATATTTGTTTTTGCATAGTATTTAAGCGTACTCATACGTTCCAGATATCCTAGGAAATTGGGATGTGCTTTAAAATCTGAATAAGTTTTATAACTAACTTCAGCCAGTTGCTCCATAGTTTTTCGGTCATTATCGCCAAATGCTGCTTGCTTCTCTGCAAAAACACCATTAAAAATACCTGAGCTTAAAAGCTGCTCTAAGTTATATTGACATGAATCTGGAGTTCCAAAATTAGAACTGATGGTTTGGCCTTGTACGGTTAACTGTATCTGTTCATCTTCAATGGTTTTACCTAATGATGCATAAAACTGATGTGTTTTACCTCCACCACGAGCTGGTGGTCCTCCCCTTCCATCAAAGAAAATTACTTTCACGTCATATTTTCGCGATACTTCAGTCAGCATTTCTTTTGCCTTGAAGATACTCCAGTTAGCCATTAAATAACCTCCATCTTTAGTACCATCGCTAAAACCAAGCATTATTGTTTGAATATTGCCTCTTTCTTTTAGATGTTTAGCATAATTCTCATTGGTATACAAATTTTCCATTACCTCGTGGGCAATTTTAAGATCTGGTACGGTCTCAAATAATGGAACAATATCAGCAGTAGGCTTTTCCCAATCACATAAATGGAGCATAGCAAATGCTTCCATCACATTAAGCATGGTCTGGTTGTTACTAATTATATAGCGGTTAGACCCACGCTCCCCATTACGTTTTTGAATCTCTTGCATCGCGTATATAGATTCCAAAGTTTTTCGTGCTATATCATCTTCTAAATGGGATGGATCCAGCTTGCCTTTTACGTTTTGCAATACCTTAATTTGCTCTTCTTCAGAAAGATCTAAATAGTTATCAGGAAATATATTAAGATTGTCTTTTTTACATTGTTTTACAATTTCCTGCATTACATGATGGTGGACACGGCTATCTTGCCTAATATCCAGTGTAGCAAAATGAAATCCAAACATTTTTATCTTATTGATCAAATCATCCAGCTGTTCCACAAATAAACTTTCGTGTTTTTCAACAACTAATTTTCTCATTTCCAAAAGAGTAGCATTTAACTCTTCTACAGAAATTTTAAGTTCATCTGCAGGCAATTCAATACTATCATATAATCGTTTTTCCAAGTCTGCAAGAGGCTCTTCAGTACCCACAAAAGTTACACGTCTTCTAAGTTCCCTTAAATCACGGTAATAATTTTTGATGATTGTACTTCTTAAACGGTCAGCAACCTTTAAGGTAATTTCTGTTGTAACAAAAGGATTACCATCCCTATCCCCTCCTGGCCAGAAACCAAGATCAATTATTTCATTATCAAAAAACTCTCCATTAAATACATTCTGTTGAAGGTAATTATAGATATAACTTGAAGATTTGTAAAATACATTTTCCAGATACCATATTAAGCTTACCGCTTCATCATGTGGCGTTGGTTTTTCCTTTTTAAAGAAAGGTGTTTTTCCTAATTGACCTAATAATTTTTTTATTAAAGACAGATCGTTATCATTAATTGCCGCACTTAAATCATTGATAATACCTAAAACGGCTCCAGGATAGAACTGTGTGGGATGTGCAGTTAGCACTGGTCTTATTTTAAAATGTTGGAGATAATCCTTTAAAGCAGCAGTTTTATTCTGTGCTTGAGCCTCTTCTTTTATATTGCGCAAGGTTCCTCTCCCATCCATATTATTAACAATGCGATAAGAAGCATCCTCAATAGCATCAAAGAGTACTACCTGTCGTTCTATGTACTGTATAAATCTAAAAAGTAGATTTAAGCGATCTTCTTCACTTACATCACGCTGATATTTCTCAAAAAAGTAGGATACGATCTGTGTAGGATTATATTTTCTATCATAACCATCCACACAAATCGTATCAAACAAGGGTAATAGCACCCCAGTATCTGAAACTCCTTGAAATGGAAGTGTCATAAAAATACTATTATACACTTCGTATTTTGATTTTACGTGATTGTTAAAACGTTCTAATTTAGGTTCTCTGGACATAGTCTGTAAAATAATTGAATAAAAAAACCCTTTGTCTATATAGCCAAAGGGTTTTAAAGTTAGTTAATTTGGCCTTACAATTCCTGAAAAATAGAATGCATTAACCTTTTCTTATCATTGATGCTCTCTTCTAATGAAATCATTGTCTCAGTACGGTATACACCATCGATATCATCAAGTAAGAAAATAATATTTTTTGCGTGTTCTGTGTTTTTCGCACGTATCTTACAGAAAATATTGAATTTGCCTGTAGTAACGTGAGCAACAGTCACAAAAGGAATCTGGTTGATACGCTCCAAAACAAATGTTGTTTGGCTGGTTTTGTTTATATAAACCCCTACATATGCTATAAAGGAATAGCCCAATTTGGCATAATCCAAAGTAAGCGATGAACCAATTATGATTCCCGCTTCTTCCATTTTCTTAACACGTACGTGCACAGTACCAGCAGAAATCAATAATTTTTTTGCTATATCTGTAAAAGGAGTTCTTGTGTTTTCGATCAACATGTCTAAAATCTGATGATCGACCTCGTCTAATTTGAATTTTGCCATTATACAATGATTAAAATTATGTATAACGCAAAAATAGCATAATTACATTGAATTATTCATAACATTTTTTCGATTTTTTATCGAAAACGTTGTAGTTAATTTGCTATTTAAGAATAATTTTTTAATAATTTCACCTTCTTCCCATTGGTTTACAGTATTTTGGGATGGTGAATCACCTTTTGCTTGGATTTCCTCGTGACCTAAATAACCGCTTAAATCTCCTATTTTACTTATCCTTGGGATAAAATGTAATTCCCCTTCAATTAATTTTTCTTCATATTGAACAGCTACATCAATGACGCCTCGATTAGGCAATTTTATTTGGCGGATGATAAAATCATAAAAGCATTTTTGGTTTTCTGGAATACTGAAATAGGCAGAAGAATCAATATTTTCTTTATTTTCAGCTAAATGAATTGTTTCAAGAGCTTTAACGAGAGATAGAAAAATTAGGCTTCGTGTTTCTTCGCGCATATAATCATTAGGAAAATGCCCTGCTTCAAAAAGGATTGTGGGTGTATTTAACTGCTGAAAGGTATCCCCAACACAGTTTATATTAAAACTGTCGTCATAGCGACCCACACTTTCAGGTATGAATTCATGTAGCATTTGCGACATTTCCCCAATAATATGCATACCACGTCTGCGGGAATGCGTAACCATCCTAAGTTCGTCCTGAGCTGGAGAGAGAAATGATACTATTGAAGATTTTGCCGGCTGCCCTACTCCAAAAATCGTTCTTTGACCGTGGAGATTTAAACAGAAATCCGGTTTAAATTCATCATAAACCTTCCTTAGAACCACACTTTCTGGCTGAGAACGATCTTGAGCATCCCTATTAAGATCTACCCCATTCGCATTTAAACGTGTGTAGCGATGCGCTCCATCCGGATTAAGCATTGGGATAATCAATAACGTATTTAGCTCTAGAAAATGCTTGATAAATTCCTGAGTTGGATTATTTATTAACCATTTTAGCAAATCAAATACCGCCTTTGTAGTAGTTCCCTCGTTACCGTGCATTTGTGACCAAGCCAAAATATGTATTTTGCCTGTACCACATTTTATGCTAGAAATAGATCTGCCTTCTACAGAAGATCCAATTTTTTCAACTTTAAAACTTACAGCGATATTATTGAATAGCGCTTCAATTTGAGGCAGGCTAATATGTCGTCCGCTTAAAGAGGTTTCTCTTTGAGAAGTGTGCCAGGCTTTGAGTTCTTTGTAATTCATATATTTTCCAAATTACAAATGTAAACAAAGGTATTTTTACAAATGTAAACAGAATTATTAACTGATGATGTTTACATTAATAAACACTCCAGCATCCAGTAAACACTCTCAACTGGAAATATTCCTATGGATGATATTAATAACATTAAATATCTCACTTTTAATTATTTACATTATATTATCTGAATAAAAACTTTATTATGAAAACATAGTGTTTACATTTGTAAAGACATGCAATACTATAATTTTATTACATTTGTAAACTATTAATTATGTCTTTGATTTTACAATGGTAAACAGCGCTAAGTTTTCAGAAAGGCTTCAAAAAATAATGGAAGAATACGATTTAAATGCTACGGCATTTGCAGATCAAATAGACGTAGGACGCTCTTCCATCTCTCATATTCTATCTGGAAGAAATAAGCCCAGTCTGGAATTTGTGATGAAGGTTATAGAAGCTTTTCCCGAAGTTGAATTGTACTGGCTACTAAATGGAAAAGGAAATTTCCCAAAATCTGAAAAGCCTCTCTCTCGTAATGAAATTTCAAAAAACGAAGAAACTGAAAAATCTTCTTCTATAGAAAACATTCCAAATTCCCTTTTCAAAGAATCACATATTCCCAAAAAATCTGTTTCAACCAGTGGCAAAGAAATAAACCGAATAGTCATATTTTATGCAGATGGCACATTTGAAAGTTTCCAATCAGATTAAGCTTTAATCCATATTAGAATAATTGTACTTTCGTGGTATGAATCTATATCGCATTTTAGCCTTAACCCTGTTTTATTTAGCAGTAAGTTCCTGTTATTCGCCAGAACGAAATTGCGAAAAATTTAAAACTGGGAAGTTTGAGTTTGAAACTTACTTAAATGGTGAGATAGTCAAAACCACCTTTTCACGTAATGATACCTTAGAAATTGACTATTATAAAGGGAAAGCAGATTCTTCAAGCATACGCTGGATTAACGATTGTGAATACATCGCAAACAAAATAAATCCCAAAAACCGTAATGAGCGTAAGGCACTTCATTTTAAAATAATAAAAACAGACGGAGAATTTTATACATTTGAGTATGCAATTGTAGGTGAAACCAACAAGCAAAAAGGAACCGCTAAAAAAATTAATTAATGTTAGACATCTTTACCTCTGCAGACGCTTGGGTTGCTTTATTAACCCTTACTTTTTTAGAAATCGTTTTAGGAATAGATAATATTATTTTTATTTCACTTGCGTCGAATAAGCTTAAAAAAGATGATCGTAAAAAGGCCGTAAATATTGGTCTTTTACTTGCGATGGTTATGCGTATAGTTCTGTTGTTTGGGATAACGTTACTTGTAGCTATGGAAGCTCCTTTTTGGCATATTAATCTATCGTGGATAAAGGCTGGAATAAGCGGACAGTCTCTTATTCTATTTGCTGGAGGAATATTTCTTCTGTACAAGAGTGTTCACGAGATTCACGAAAAAGTTGATTTAACTGGAGAAGAAGAACAAGATGTAAAAGAAAAAAGTTCTTCTTCGTTAAGTAAAGCCATTGTACAAATTACATTGATTAATGTAGTATTTTCATTTGACTCTATACTAACCGCAGTTGGTATGACTAATGGTTTGAGCGATGACCCTAATGATGCTTTGATTCTCATGATTATCGCAGTGGTCATATCTGTTCTTATTATGATGTTATTTGCAAATCCTGTGGGTGACTTTGTTAATAAGCACCCATCACTTCAGATTTTAGGTCTGGCGTTTTTAATCCTAATTGGTTTTATGCTGATTGCAGAAGCTGCTCACCTTGCTCATTTACGCATTTTTAATAGTGAAGTAGGTACAATACCTAAAGGTTACTTGTATTTTACTATTGCATTTTCTCTCTTTTTAGAATTTTTAAATTTTAAACTACGGAAAAAGCAGGATTTAAGTGAAAGCGAATCATTATAGTACCTAATTAATCCAATCTCGATAATTTTTAAGGTTCAACTGGCATAGCTAAAGCTATGTTCCTTATATTTAATTAGTTGTTTAACCTTATGGATTATGACCAAGATCGCTAGAACATTCTATTTTCATTTTTTTCAATGTTTTAAATCGAAGGTAGTTTTAGCTGTTTTTTTAGCCATACCTCTATATTCCTTTTCTTTTCAAGATAAAACGGTTGATCTTAATATTCTGCTCCAAGAGATAAGAGATAGCAATTATCCTAAGCATAATGCGCTGTATGAAAGAATGAAACCTTTTAGAACAGATACACTTTCTATAAATACGCTTATCAATACCAGTAAAAATCAGAAGTTTGGTTTAGGAGAAGCCTTTGGAGAAAATCTTCTAGGGATTTATTTTAGGGATAAATCAGAATATATAAAAGCAATAGAACACCACAAAAAAAGTATTGTTTTAGCTCAAAAAATAGGTGACATAGAAATGCAAATATCGGCTCTCAATATGTTGGGTGTGGTATATCGACGCATAGATGCCGTAAGGTCTGCTTTAGATAATCATCAAGCTGCTCTCGAATTGGCCGAAAATTTTAAGCCAAAAACAACGACGACCATAAAAAGTATAGCAATCTCTCTCAATAGTATTGGTAATATTTATTTACTACTTAGAGATTATGATCTGGCAGAAAAGTACTTTAACGAGGCCATTAAGTATGAATTAGAGCTTAATAGTGATTTGGGTTTGGCTATTAATTATGCCAATCTGGGGATTAGTTATGAAGAAAGAGGCCGCTTTGATGAAGCTCTTCTTAATTACCGGAAATCACTAAGCTATAATCAAAAAATAGATTCAGATTTAGGAATCGTCATCTGCAATAACAGCATTGGTCAGGTTTATCTGAAACAAGGGAAGCCAAAGGAAGCATTTAAATTGATTAGTCCAACAATAGAAACCGCAGATAAAATAGGCGATGAATTCTATATGGCTTTTGCAAATATAAATCTAGGCTGGGCACTTTCTGAAATGGGAAATTTTTCTGCTGCAGAACGGTATTTACAACGTGGTGTAAATCTTTCTAAGGCAAAGGACATGAAGCAGTTCTTAAGTGATGGTTATGAGCATTTATCACAATTAAAAGAAAAAGAAGGACAGTATGAAGAATCTTTGGTTTTTCAACGTTTGTCTCAAGAAGTTCAGGAGAAATATTTAAATGAGGCAAATCATAAATATGTTTCAGATTTAAATATGAAATATGATACCGAAAAACAAAAAGGTACCATAACGATTTTGGAGAAGGAAAATGAAATAATGAATATTCAGCTACAACAAAGCCGAAAAAATATCTGGTTTATTACTGCCTTGTTTATTCTGGCAATGATTATTATCTATATTTTATACCGTCATTATAAATTGAAAAATGAGAAAAGAGTACTTAAGGCTGAGCAAAAATTAATGCGGTCACAGATGAATCCGCATTTTATTTTTAATTCTTTGCTGTCTATTAAAATTTATATGCAGAATAATAACCAAAAAGATGCCATTGAGTACCTTAATCAGTTTGCAAAATTAATCCGTTCTATACTTTCAAGCTCTTTAGAAAAAGAAATAACCCTAAGAGAAGAATTAGATACTATGCAATTGTACGTTAATATTGAAAATATAAGATTTTGTAATGAAATAAGTTATAATGTAAAAGTAGATGAAGACTTAGATCTCAACGAGATTATGATACCTTCATTAATTCTACAGCCTTTTGTTGAAAATGCATTGTGGCACGGTTTACAGCCTAAAGAAGGTCAAAAAACTTTAAGCTTAGAAGTACATAAAAAAGATCGGAATTTTGTAGAAATCTCGATTACAGATAATGGAATAGGCAGAAAAAGAACTATGGAAATCCCAAGTGATAAACGTAATACACAGAAAAAATCTATAGGCATCAATCTTACTATTCAACGGTTACAGAATTTTTCAAAGAATTTTGCTCATATGCATTCCCTCAATATCATAGATTTATATGACGATAGACATAATCCTAAAGGAACTCAAGTTCTGCTTAATCTCCCTGTACATTAGTTAGCAAATTAGCCTGCATCTTTTTCTGAGTTCTCAAAATGCCAGTGAAGAATTTCGGAGAGTTTAGTTTTATTTAAAGGCTTCGTAAGATAATAATCCATTCCAGATCGAATGCCTTCTTCAATAGAACTATTGGTCGCATCTGCAGAAAGTCCTAAAATCAACGTTTTTCTATTATTCCTACGAATGCGTTTTGTAGTTTCAAAGCCATCCATTTCGGGCATATGCACGTCCATAAAAATAATATCATACTCTACAGATTCGCACATTTGAAGAGCCTGTAATCCATTGTATGCAAGATCTGCCTGCATACCCATATTATTTAGAATTTTAGCTAAAATAACTACGTTCAACTTATTATCGTCAACAGCAAGAACTCTTAGTTTTTTTGATTCAAAAGATGCGCGGTCTTTGTGCAAATCCGACGAGGGAGATTGTGATAGAGCAAATTTTAAGTGGACCTTAAATTCAGTTCCTTTATTTTCTGTACTAAGTACTTCAATTTGCCCTTTTAGAAGATTTATTAGTTGTCTTGTGATGGCGAGTCCTAATCCACCACCACCGTGCTTTTTACGCATCCCGCTGTCCACTTGAGTAAACCTATCAAAAATACGCGCTAATTTTTCGCCGGGTATTCCTATACCAGTGTCTTTTATTTTAAAGGTGATCAATAATTGATCATATTCAATTTTTTCAGTGTACTCAACTTTTATTGTTCCAGAATGAGTGAACTTAATAGCATTGCGCAGCAGATTAATTACAATTTGTTCAAATTTTGTTCTATCTGCAGATACAAAGTTTGGAACGCCCTCATTTATTTCATTTTCAAGTCTAAGGCCTTTCTCTTCAATTTCATTCTCATGAAAGTTTACTATATTTTTAATTACCTCCTGTGGGCTAAAATTTTCCTCATTTAATTCGTCTTTGCCAGCCTCAATTTTATCAATTATAAGAATATCGTTGATCAGCGCCAATAATGTTTGAGAAGATTCACGCATCCAACCCAGATATTTAACCTGTTCTGGCTGGTTTTCATCTACTTTTATTAAGTCTGCAAGTCCCAAGATCGCATTTATAGGTGTGCGTATCTCATGGCTCATATTAGACAGAAATTCAGTTTTAGCTTTAGATGCTTTGTTCGCTTTTATCTTTTGCTTTTCTAGCTGCGCATTTGCCTTAAGCAAATTTTGATTGGAGATTGTGGCTTTATTTTTAGCCTCCTTAGTTTTTAAATTAAAAAATGCAAGAAGCGAAATAAAAAATGAAAATAAAAGACCTAGAACCAAAGTATAATCGCCAGACGATCTGGAATCTCTTATAATATTGGGATCACGAAACATAAATTGAAATGACCAGGCATCTTTAAGATTTGCATCTACAACTAGATCTGTATTGAAGATCAATTCTTTACTAAATGCATTGGGCTGGGGATTATTAAAGTCATAAAATATATTACCCTCTTCATCCTTAATTAAAATAGCAAAATCTTTGAGATAAGAACTTAATCTATCAAACTGCGCTTTAAAATCCATGGCAGCAGACAAGGTGCCCTTAAATTTACCATCATAATAGACAGGAACATCCACCAGAAAGGCTTCTCCCCCTTGAGTAAGTTTTACCCAGGGAGTAATATTTGTAAGCGTGTCTAAGCTATGATGCAACCAATCTCCATAGCGGTATTCTATTTTAGTTATGTCTAGGTTAAGAGCAGCTTCATTTCCCTTTCTAGGAACAATATTCTTTATAACCCCTTTATTATCTATCCATTCTACTAGATTTAATCCAGGGTTTTGCTCTATAATTCTTTTTGCATCTTTTTCCCAATAAGGAAAATATTCGCCTTTACTTTCTTCAATTCTGTTTCTTAGATTTTCAAGTGAGGAAATATTATTTACTACAGTGCGCTCAAAATCTTGAGCTGCTAAACTACCTGATACCTCAACTTCGCGGGAAAGTCTTTCTGGAAGCGAATATGAAAAATTTAAATATATTAGGGAGCAGAAGGTAGCCAATACTAAAAATAGCAAAGAGGCTATCCAATAGAATTTAAAAGGGTTAATATTCTTCTGCATTAAGCGTTTTAGCTAGTCCGTTTTGCTTAGGACGGCTAAAATACTAAAAAAACCTAACACTGACGCTATGAAAATTTACCTTAGAAGTTTTTTCCTACAAGTAATTTTCTGATTTTGAAATTATTATTTTTTTGTAGTTCGAAGCATATTATTTTGCTCCTCTAATAATTCATTCATTTTAGCAAGAAGTTCAATATCCTTAGGCGTTTTCACTGTTGGGTCATTATGATCTTCTCCTCTATCCCTAACCCTGTTCATTAATTTTACAATAATAAAAACGACTAAAGATATTACAAGAAAATCTATCGCAACTTCTATCAACTGGCCATAACCTATATCAACTTCAGCAATCTCATTTCCGGTTGGATCAATATATCCTTCTCGCAAGACAACTTTTCTATTTGCAAAATTAATTCCATCTGTCAACATTGTTAATGGTGGCAACATGATATTTTTAACAATAACATCTACCACATCTTTAAAGGCAGCTCCTATAATTATGCCTATGGCCATCTCAACCATATTGCCTTTTACAGCAAAATCCTTAAACTCTTTAACTATACCCATTATTTAAAAAAGTGTTGTTTGCCCCTCACCCGATTCATCATCAAAATCTTCATCTTTTAATTGCCCTTTAGAATTAGCTACGCCAGTTTCGCTTGATATTGTCTCTTCATCCACCACATCAAGGTCTTCTGTCTTTACTTCTTCTGGTTCTTCGTAAGGTAATGGAGACAACAGATTTATTTGTTTTAATTTTTCAGTATACAATTGATTTCCTAAAGCTTTAATTCCCTTAACGGCTATAAAGTCTTCTAATTCAAACTCTTCATTAGGTTGTTGATCCTTACCTCTTTCTTTATAAAAAACAATTTCTATTAAAGGTCTATAATCTGTAGAAACTATTTC
>CAXBEL010000027.1:0-28208 GCA_963974735.1 uncultured Flavobacteriaceae bacterium
CTTCACCTCCACCTTCAAGAACGTGACATTCACACTGTATACATGTACCACCACCACCACAAGCAGATGGTAAAAAGATTTTCTTACTACCCAACGTAGAAAGCAAAGAACTTCCAGATGGCACTTCTATTTCCTTTTCACCATTTATAGTGATTTTTACAGGCCCAGAAGGTGATAATTTTTCTTTTGCAAATAACAATAGAGCAACTAAAACCAATATTAAGGTTAAGAATGCCACTACCGTTGCTGCTACTACTCCTACAGTACTTGCTGCTAAGAACATACTTATTCGTTTATTTCGTTAATTGATTCAGCCAACGGCTCACTGTTTTCATCGTGAGCTTGAACCTTAGTTACTTCTGCCGCTTCTTCTACAGAATCATCATTATCTCCAGTTAACATACCACCAAAACTCATAAAGCCGATGGCCATCAAACCAGTAATAATAAAAGTAATTCCTAAACCACGTAATGGAGCAGGCACATTAGAATACCTGATCTTTTCACGTATAGCCGCAATTGCGAGAATAGCAAGAAACCATCCTATACCAGAAGCAATACCGTAATTAAATGCTAATCCCAAAGTTGCAATATCCCGAGATTGCATAAATAATGAACCTCCCAGAATAGCACAGTTTACAGCAATAAGTGGTAAAAATATACCCAATGAGGTGTACAGGGAAGGAGAAAACTTCTCAACCACAATCTCTACCAGTTGTACCATTGTGGCTATCGTAGCGATAAACAGTATGAATGATAAGAAGCTAAGGTCATAATCAGCAAATTCTGGTCCCAACCATTCTAAAGCTCCTGGGCGTAATACATACTGATCCAACAACCAGTTAAGTGGTACCGTTACAGCCAATACAAAAATTACAGCCGCTCCTAAACCAACAGCGGTTGAAACTTTTTTAGATACAGCCAGGTAAGAGCACATTCCTAAGAATGTAGCAAAAACCATATTATCTATAAAAATCGACTTAAAAAATAACTCTATATGTTCCATATTATATGATGTAAAATTCCATAAACGGAATCTTGATTTTTAATTTTCTTCTATCAACGCTTTATTACGAGAGCGCTGAACCCAGATTATAATTCCCACAACAATAAGCGCCATAGGAGAAAGCAACATAAAACCGTTATTTTCATAACCCAGTGCATAAAGACCGGTTTTTTCAATAGGATTTCCTAAAACAGGAAAGCCCAATAAAGTTCCAGATCCTAAAAGTTCTCTAAAGAAACCAACAATGATAAGAATTATTCCATATCCTGTGGCATTCCCCACACCATCAAGAAACGATTGCCAAGGTCCATTTCCTAAAGCAAATGCTTCAAAACGTCCCATTATAATACAGTTGGTAATGATCAAACCAATGAATACCGAAAGCTCCTTACTCAATTCATAGGCAAAAGCTTTTAAAACCTGATCAACAATAATAACCAGAGCGGCAACTACAATAAGCTGAACAATGATTCGGATTTTTGAAGGAATGATATTTCGCATTAAAGAAATAACCACATTCCCTGCTCCCAATACAAAAATCACAGAAATTGTCATTACAATCGAAGCCTTTAACTGAGCAGTAATCGCCAGTGCAGAACAAATTCCTAAAACTTGTATTGTGATTGGGTTATTATCTGCAAGCGGGTCAAGTAATAGACCCTGTTCTTTTTTAGATAGTAAAGCCATAATTAAATTTTTAAGTCTTTAATATAAGGTAGGTATAGTTTTACAGTATTATTGATCATTGCAGTAACACCATTACCAGTAATGGTAGCCCCTGCAAGAGCATCTACTCTATTATCCCCTTTCCTTTCATTTAGCGGATCATTATTACCTTTTGCTACAGTTATTCCAGAGAATTTAGTTCCCTGCATAATCTGCTCACCGGTAAAATCATCCATAAAATAACGTTCTTTGATATTAGCTCCCAATCCAGGTGTTTCACCTTTATGATCAAAATAAACACCTTGAACGACATAATTTTCATCAAGTGCTATAAAGCCCCAGATAGCATCCCAAAGACCTTTACCATACATCGGTATAATATAAAAGTCTTGATTTTCCTTTTGTCCAACAAATAAAGGAAGCCTACGTTCAGAATCATCCTTTTTCAATTCTCTTTTAAGATCAATTAAATATGCCGCAGTATCCTTGGTTATTTGCCCATCTTGAATTACCAGCTGAGCTTTAATATACTTACTAAATTCTTGTTCTACTTCTTCAGTGGGAACGAAAGTAGCGGCACCGCCTTCAACATTTTCATTAACTCCCATAGCATACAGAATATTCTGCTGCTTTTCAAAGCGCTCATTTACTTGAATAGTAGGCTTAAGTGAAGAAGCTACAAAAGCAAGCAGGGATCCCACAACCAGTACCATCACTATCGCAAATATTATCGTATAGCTATTTTTTTCTGTATTCGCCATTATTAAGCGGTTTTAAGTTTAAGTCGTTTCATTCTCTTTTTCACGTTAGCCTGCACTACATAATGATCTATAGTTGGAGCAAATACGTTCATCAATAAGATTGCAAGGAAAACACCTTCTGGAAAAGCCGGATTAAATACCCGAATCATAACGGAAATAAATCCTATAAAAAATCCGTAGAAATATTTCCCTCGATTAGTCTGTGAACCAGATACAGGATCTGTAGCCATATAAACAATTCCAAAAGCAAGACCTCCTATTATTAAATGCTGCCAGAAAGGAGCATTCATCAACCCATAAAACTTACTGGTTTCTGTAATCCATCCCGCATCTATAACCCCATTAAAAATCAATCCCATTGCCAATGAACCCACCACAGCACTAACCATTATGCGCCAGCTGGCAACTTTGGTATACATAAGGAATAAACCTCCCAACAGGATAAGTAAAGTTGAAGTTTCACCTACAGAACCAGGAATAAAACCATAGAACATATCTGAAATACTATATCCCACATCTGAATTCTGAGCTAAACTTCCTAAAATTGTTTCTCCTGAGATAGCATCTGGTCCTCCAGCAAGTTCAACTGCATCGTGTACCCATACTTTATCTCCACTCATCCAAGTAGGATAAGCAAAGAATAAAAATGCTCTAATGGTCAAAGCTGGATTAAGAATATTCATTCCTGTACCACCAAATACTTCTTTACCTATAATTACACCAAATACGATTGCTACAGAAAGCATCCATAAAGGAATATCTATAGGAACAATAAGTGGAACCAACATCCCGGTCACCAAATATCCCTCTTCAACTTCATGACCTTTTATTACAGCAAATATAAATTCTACTAAAAGACCAACACCATAAGAAACCAATACAAGAGGCAATACAGTTATAGCCCCTAAAGAAAAGTTCTCCCAGGTTAAAAAGTTACCAAAAAGATCTGGCTCTCTAATTATTCCATTGGCAGCATCAACTGCAGCATAATGCTGATAACCAGCATTAAAAATACCAAAAAGCAATACTGGAATCAACGCCATTATAACGGTGTTCATCGTACGCTTTAAATCATCGACTGCCCTAATGTGGGAGCCGTTTTTTGTAGTCTCATTAGGAGCGTAAAGAAAGGTGTGCAATGCATTAAATGCAGGCGCCATCTTCTTGCCCTTCATGTCCTCCTTAATAGTGTGCAATTTCTCTTTTAATCCCATAGCAATTATCCTATTTCTTTATGCATTAAATCCAAACCTCTACGAATTATAGCCTGATGTGGCTGCTTAGAGATGCAGATAAATTCTGTTAATGCAAAATCTTCGGGGGCAACTTCATACATACCCATTTGTTCCATAGCATCCAGATCTTCTACCATACAGGACTTAAGAAGTTGTAATGGAAAAATATCAAGAGGAAAAACCTCTTCATAGCTACCGGTAACTACAAAGGCACGATGCTCTCCGTTAGTGTTTGTATCTAAATCGTATTTTTTATTTGGAAACAACCAGGAAAAAGTAAGTGATCTGGTTGGCGAGATTTTATTAAAAACAGGCTTATTCCATCCAAAAAACTCATAATCATCACCTTCTGGAATAACTATAAATTCATTGTGATAATAACCCAAAGCCCCTTCTGGATCTACTTGATCTCCAGTAAGCACATTCCCAGAAATCATTCTTACGTGATCATTGTTAAGACCTGCATCATATACAAAAGTAGAAACCTCAGCTCCTATTTTAGTTCTATAATATTTAGGAGACTTAATGCAAGAACCAGAAACAGAAATAATACGCTCTGCATTATATTTTCCCGTTAGGAAAAGCTCTCCAATTAGTACAAGATTCTCCGCAGCAATAGTCCAATAAGTTTCCCCTTTATTAATAGGAGCAATTTTATTGATCTGTGTACCTACATTTCCTGCGGGATGTGGCCCAGAAACAGTGTGCAGGGTAACATCTTTCATCCCATTAAAAGGAGAATCAGCACCGTGCTCTACTGAAACATGCACCGCACCTTCGGTAAGTTTGCTCAAAGCAGTAAGTGCAGCTTGCAGTTCTTTTTCTTTTCCTTTTAAGGTAAAGTTAAGATCTGGTGCAAGTGGCGCACTGCTGTATCCAGATATAAAAATATGCTCTGGCACGACATCCGTTTTTGCAAGCACATCATAGGGACGCTGCTTAATAAACGACCACAAACCTGATTCTAATATTCTAGTCTTAACAGCTGCAGCATCTGCCGTAGCAACATCAAGCTTACCATAATCAACATAAGAATCGAGACCATCTGCCTCGATAATTAAATGTGTAATTACACGTTTTGCTCCACGTCGTATTTCAGTTAATGTTCCACTTACTGGGGACACAAACTTGATACTGTCATCGCTTTTAGAATAGAAAATAGGCTCTCCAGCTTGGATTTTAGCACCTTCCTTAATCATCATTTTTGGAGTAATTAAATGAAAATCAGAAGGTTTGATCGTGTAAGTTCTTGATTTTGGCGCATCTGAGATTACTTTCTCAGCCTCACCAACCAGTTTAATATCAAGACCTTTTTTGATCTTAATGTCTTTTGACATATGAAAATTATGTTAAAGTTCTTGTTGCCCCTCTCGATTATAATCGAGATTTTGGGTGGGCAAATTTACAAATTTTACAATCTTAACACACAAGTAAAGGCAATAAAAATGTTAAACAAAAGCGTTAAAACATTTCTCGGCAAATAGTTGAAGATTCATCAATGTTTTGAGCTTAAATTGCTAATCTTTCAATCAATTTTATAGGTATGGATTTTGATTACCTTTGAACAAATATCTTTTTTAGAATGAAATTATTCTCCTTTATATTTTGTCTATTTATATGTCCATTTTTTGCTCTTGCTCAAATTGAAGAAGAAGTACCCGCACCGGCTTATATAAAAACCGTTCAGTTTAGAGGCAGCACAGCGCAAAGTCAATTACCTCTTATAAGACTTGGAGAAACTTTACGGCTCAACTTTGATGACATTATAGGAGATGAAGCAGATTATTATTATACCATAGACCATTACAACTTTGATTGGAGCCCTAGTGTTTTAGCTAAAACTGAGTACATGGAAGGTTTTGATGACGTGCGTATTTTTAATTATACAAATTCAGTAAGCACCTTACAACTCTATACTCATTATGAACTGGTAGTACCCAATAAAAATACGCGTGCCCTTACCAAGACTGGAAATTACATGTTGAAGATTTTCAACTCTAAGGATGAACTTATATTTTCTAGAAAATTTATGATCTATAGCCCTCTTGTGACAGTGGGTGTAGAGATTTTGCGGAGTCGCGATTTAGATTACATAGATAAAAAACAAGTGGTGAACTTTAAAGTAGATAGCGGTGACGAACTTTTGATCTCTCCAGACAAAACGGTAAACACGCTAATTATTCAAAATAACAATCTAAAAAACACCATAAAAGGAGTAAAACCTCAATATGTTATCGGGAATGTTCTGGAATACCGCTATGATGAAGAAACCTCATTCTATGGAGGAAATGAGTTCTTGAATTTTGAGAATAAAGACATACGGGGTTCAAACAATACAGTGCAGTATATAGAACTTAGAAAACTATATCACAATTATCTCTATATTGCCCCTACACGTGCAACTAGAACATATACTTACAATCCAGATATAAATGGTAATTTTTTAATTACCACATTGCAAGGAAATGATCCAGATAGCGAAGCAGAATACGCTTGGATTCATTTTGGTCTTGACCACCCCAAGCTTCCTGAGGGAGAAAATGTTTATATCTATGGGAATTTCAATAATTATGTTATTGAGGATGCCGTAAAAATGAGTTTCAACGATAAAAAAGGCATATACGAACACCCTTTACTGCTTAAACAGGGTTTCTACAACTACTATTTTGTAGTCGCTAAAAATGGCGAAATTCTAGAGCAGAATCCCATAAGTGGTGATTTTTGGCAAACCGAAAATGAATATGATGTCCTTATATATTATAGAGAACCCGGTGGGCGATATGATAAAATTATAGGGGTGGGAAATGCATTATCTACTAATATTTCTAATGTAAGGAGAAACTGATTTTTAAAAATCCGTTTATCTTTATTGTGTGAAAGAAAAACTCGCTACTTCAGATAGTCGAAAATCTATTAGATATAGAGGCCCTCAATGTCTTAATTGTGGCAACCCTTTAGAACTGAGCGATCGGTATTGCTCGTACTGCGGTCAACTTAATACAACTAAGCGCCTTTCACTCTATGATTATTTCAATGAATTTATATCGAGCATATTTACCTATGATTCCCGGTTTAGATACACAATAAAAGACCTGCTCTTTAAACCAGGGACAATTACCAGAAATTATACCCAGGGAAAAAGAATAATGTATGCAAACCCCTTCAGGTTTTTTCTTAGTGTAAGTATTATTTATTTTTTAATGAATGGCCTCTTTAATTATCTTGAAGAAGATGATTCTATGGTCTATAATCAAAATGGAAGCATCTCTCAAATTGCAAAAGCATTTAATCAAGCAAAAAATGATGCGACTTTTATAGTAGACTCTATCCAAGATCAAAATAAAAAGCTGGAAGTTCAAAAAGCAGACTATGAATATATTTCCGAAAAAGATATTGACACTTTAAATAAAATTGCAGGCATATCAAGAAAATATAACCTGTTCAGTGATTTTTATGAAGTCACAAAAATTGAAAGTCCTAGTAGAGCCTTAGATAGCTTAAAATATAAACACTCATTAGTAAACAGGTGGATTTATGAGAGAAAACAGGTGGTGCAGCGTATAGATGAGAACCCGGTTAAGTTTTTATATTTTTTGACCAATAAAATTCCTTTTTTTCTTTTTTTCTTCGCTCCTATTTTTTCCCTTTTTTTATTACTCATCTATTTTAAGTGGCGTTCTTTTAGTGAAATAGAAAGCAAAGTTGAAAACTCGTCAAATGGAATAATCATATATCTCACTCAAAAGTTATCTTTTGTAGGAGTAATTTTAAAATATATTATAATCCTTTTAATGTGGCTCTTTTATGTAAAAAGGAATATAAATTATATGGAACACGTAGTGTTCATTTTTCATATTTTCACATTTGTCTTTGTCCTTTTATTAATATGCATTCTGCCCGATTACTATTTAGGTGACTCTCTCTTCACAAGCATATCTATAGTACTTATTGGCCCATTTTATTTTTATAAGGCTCTGCGCAACTTTTATAAAGAAAATCGATTTTTAACTATTTTTAAATTTTTCATTCTTAATATCGTATTTTTAATACTCGGCCTGGTAACCGGGATTTTATTTGCAATAATCACTGCCGCTACTTATTAAAACCTATGGTTCAACAAATTACAAAAGGCATACGTGTGTCTGTTGAAACTAATTTTGAAGGCACATTTTATAAAAATTATAAAATGCACTTTGCCTTTGGATATCGCGTAACTATAGAAAACCAAAGTAAAGATTCTGTGCAGCTTACTTCAAGACATTGGAATATTTATGACGCATTAAATCAAGTAGAAGTTGTAGATGGTGAAGGAGTTATAGGAAAAAAACCGGTTTTAAAACCTGGAGAGATTCATACGTATAGTTCTGGATGCTTGCTTACATCACCTTTTGGTGCAATGAATGGGTATTACAATATGATCAATTTTACAACAACCAGCCGTTTTAGAGTTCATATTCCTACATTTAAGTTGAGCGCCACTTTTGCCCAGAACTAGTAGCGTCCAGATCAAGTATTTCCACCCGATTCAAAAATATCTTTCTGCCCTTCTGCTCTACCGTACATTTTAAACAATTACAATCATATACAAATTTATATGATTGTGTAGTATCCAGATTTTCAGAAGATTTAAAAACTCCTTTAAAATCCATTTCACCTATACTATTATATCGAGATACTATAAATGTATCTTTTCCATTTAAAGCGTTAAGACTAAACCAGGCCCTGCTACCAGTTCCATCTAAAAAGGTAGTGTTTTCTGGAACTTTACTCTGAATGCTGTTTGATGAACTATTTACCTTCCGGTCTAAAAAATTGAAGAAATTCTCTTTAAATGTATTTAAAGCGCACTTTTTTATAGTGCCATTTTCCACTTTATAAACAACTTCACTACTTGACTTTTTTACCACTCCAAGCGGACTGGGTGTAAATAGTTTTTGTCGTCTTAGAGATTGATACATTCCTTTATCTTTTATTCCAGCCAAAACAGAATTACTGACAAAACGGGAGCAATTACTTCCTTTAGATCCGAATGCCTTATACGGCAAATGTCCTTCTTCCTGCTTGTTTT
The DNA here is from genome assembly GCA_963974735.1 of uncultured Flavobacteriaceae bacterium. Classification (GTDB taxonomy): domain Bacteria; phylum Bacteroidota; class Bacteroidia; order Flavobacteriales; family Flavobacteriaceae; genus Leeuwenhoekiella. The sequence continues at coordinate 8,736 of CAXBEL010000027.1, forward strand.
TAATATAACTCAAGGTATTTTCAAAATGAATCGCCTCACACACAGATGCAATGAGTTTTCCTTCTCCGTGTGTCTTCTGAGGATTTGAACTAAGCCAAACCAAAAAATCGTCGAGATTCTCCAGTTTATTAGTAGAATTTATGTGAGCTCTGATATTAAGCGAAAGTTCTACGTCTGTCTCAGCACCTCTCACCCTTCCGAAACCTTGCGGCGTTATATAGCGGCCAAAGTCAAAGTAGTAGGCATTCCCCGTTTTATTTTCTATTAGAATCAATGCAGAATGACCCGCTTTAATATATGTAGAAGTTCCTAGTCCTAAATAAGGCAATAACTTGCTAAACCATTCATCAGAAAATTTTACAAATGTATCGGGATATGCACACACAATTATTTTACCGGTCGCTTTCAAACTGGTGTCATATCAAGGTGAGAAGTGTAAACAGAATTTTCCTGCAGATCTAGATATTTAAATGAACAAGATCCATTTTCTTTTAGAATCTGAGTGATACTAACAGTTTTTACAAAACCTCTATCCATTTTAATAGCAGAATGAGGATTTCCCTCTCCACCCGTTTTATGAAATTTCATTAAGCTTTCTGAATCCAAAGTTTCTTTTAATTTAAAATTTTCAAACCATTGGTTTCTACTATGTTTCATGTCCTCATCATATAAGGAAGAAGATGACCATATTTTAGACTCTAGTGGAAGAAATTCAAGATGAGTTTCTTTACCATCCCACACCATCTCATAAAGTTTTAGATCCTGAGACCAATCTAAAGCAACTATAGTAAACGGCTCAATGCCAGTATAATTAAATTCTCTAAGAGTCTCTAACAAATTCTCTGCCGCCAGCAACTTCTTGACAACAACACCTCTACTCATCCTGTATTTCTCTTTACGAATGTGAGACGTAAAACCTCCATTAAGCAGACAAACCATTCTATTGAGGTCGCTTATCCCAATCCAGGTTCCGCCAGCAACAGCATCTTTTGGAAAAAGCATCTTCACACCGTCAACTAAATAAAATTCTGGAGGAAGAGTTTTTCGACCTACCGCTTCATCCCTACTCGAAGTAAGTACAAAATCAGTTTTGCCCTTAGGTATAAAAGTTACAGTGCACATTATCATAAAAGTCGCTAAAACAGGGAAGAACTTAAAGGAATTAAGTGAACTTTAAGAAAATGCCCCTGCTAATCTGTAATGCTCTCCATGCTAAATTTTGTACATTGCTTGCCATATTTTCAACCTTGAACAAAACAATTTAAAAACAATGGGAAAAGGATTTTTTGAAGTACCCTTGGCGATAAACGAACCGGTAAGAACTTATGCACCGGGCACGCCAGAACGCGACGAAGTACTTAAAGCATACAAAGATTTATACAACAGTACGGTTAACGTACCTCTTTATATAAATGGTAAAGAAGTTGAAACTGGTAATACACGTACCATGTCTCCCCCTCATGACCATAAACATAGCTTAGGTGAATATCACCTTGCAGAAAAATCACATGTACAAGAAGCAATAGATACAGCATTAGAAGCTCGCAAAAAATGGTCTCAAATGCCTTGGGAACAACGTGCTGCTGTGTTTTTGAGAGCAGCAGAATTAATTCAGGGGCCTTACAGAGCTAAAATTAATGCGGCTACCATGTTAGCACAGTCTAAGAATATTTACCAAGCTGAAATTGATGCCGCTTGTGAACTGATAGATTTTCTAAGATTTAACGTTCAATATATGTCTGAAATTTATTCAGACCAACCAGAATCCAGTTCAGCAGCATGGAACCGTGTCGAATACAGACCTCTTGAAGGATTTGTATATGCCATTACACCTTTCAACTTTACAGCAATAGCAGGTAACTTACCGGCTTCTGCAGCCTTAATGGGGAACGTGGTTGTTTGGAAACCTAGTGATAGTCAAGTATATTCTGCAAAAGTTATTATGGACGTTTTCCGTGAAGCAGGAGTTCCTGATGGGGTAATAAATGTAGTAATGGGAGACCCAGAAATGATTACCGATACTGTTTTAGCCAGTCCAGATTTTACCGGTATTCACTTTACAGGATCCACAAAAGTGTTTAAAGATATTTGGGCCAAAATAGGTGGCAACATCCACAATTATAAAACCTATCCACGTATAGTAGGAGAAACGGGAGGTAAAGATTTTATAATCGCACACCCTTCTGCAAACAGAAAACAAGTAGCTACTGCAATTTCGCGTGGTGCTTTTGAATTTCAAGGTCAAAAATGTAGTGCTGCAAGCCGTTGCTACGTACCAAAATCGATGTGGGAAGACGTCAAGAATTATGTAATTGAAGACGTAAACTCGTTTAAAATGGGTTCGCCAGAAGATATGAGTAACTTTATTACTGCTGTAATTCACGAAGGCTCTTTTGATAAACTTGCTAAATATTTAGATCAGGCAAAAGAAGATGAAAATGCAGAAATTATTGTAGGTGGTGGTTATGATAAGTCTAAAGGATATTTTATTGAACCAACTGTAATTCTTACCACAGATCCAAAATATACAACAATGTGTACAGAGTTATTTGGCCCTGTAATCACTATTTATGTTTATGAAGATAACAAATGGAGCGAAACTCTCAAGTTAGTAGATGGTACTAGCGAGTATGCGTTAACAGGTGCAGTTTTATCTACAGATCGTGAAGCAATTGTTGAAGCAACAACAGCACTTCAAAATTCTGCAGGTAACTTCTATATTAATGATAAGCCTACAGGAGCAGTTGTGGGACAACAACCTTTTGGAGGAGCGAGAGCATCTGGAACGAATGATAAAGCTGGGAGCGCATTGAATTTAATGAGATGGATTTCCCCTCGTCTTATAAAAGAAACCTTTGTAACTCCTGTTGACTACAGATATCCATTTTTAGGAGAATAAAGTGCTTCATAACAGACAAATAGCCGATTTAGATTAAGTCGGCTATTATTTGATTTAGACTTTCAATGTTAACTTAATGTTATGTAAAGTTAAATTTAAGGTTAACTTACAAATGTTTTTCTTAACTTTGTCTCATATTAAAAGAATGAATATGATGAATGAAGAAAATAAAATGTACTTACTTAAAGTGAAGTACTCGGTTATAGATGTAACCAAAAATAAGAAAAACAGAAAAATTTCCCGTAAAAAGGAAAGACTTTACCTTGTACGTGATATAGATACTATTGATGACAAGTTAAAGGAATTAGAAGACACGCTACTTGAAGTTCAACAGCCTGCCAAAAGAACTTTTATTGGTCAAGCTCAAGATTTTCTTAGAAACTTTGGAAGTTTGTGCAACCACACATACTATCGTATGCTGCGTACCTAAATATAAAAAAAGCGACCTCTTAAGGTCGCTTTTTTTATTATCCTTTAAATTTCATTGGAAGATGAACCACCCTTTTTGTTTCAAAAAAGTCTTCATCAAAATAATCTTTTATATTATATATTTTAGCGGAAGTATATAATGCCAATTCTTCACTTAGATCGCCTCCTTTGAGATATAATATTCCATTTTTGAGTTCGTGAGTACTTTTTTTTGCTATTCGACCTTTTACCCATCTCACAAAAGTTTCCATTTGAGCAACGGCTCTACTTACTATAAAATCGTACTGTCCATCCACATTTTCTACCCGGTCATTTGTCACTTTGACATTAGTAAGGTCTAAACCTGCAACAACTTCATTAACCACTTTAATTTTTTTACCTATACTATCAACAAGGTGAAAATTAGCCTCTGGATATAGGATTGCCAATGGTATTCCGGGAAAACCGCCACCCGTCCCAACATCAAGAATTGCCGCCCCAGGATTAAATGGCTGGATTTTTGCAATACCTAAAGAGTGAAGAACGTGCCTTAAATATATTTCGTCAATATCCTTTCTGGAAACCACATTAATTTTAAGATTCCAGTCCTGATATAATTCGCTCAACTTTTCAAATTGGCTTATTTGTTTTTCCTCTAAATCAGGAAAATATTTTGTGATAATATCCATAGTAAAAACTTGCGGATGCAAAATTAGCTTTTTTGCGCGTTAAATTGACTCAATCGCCCTCGTTAGAAACAATTATAATCTTATTTTTGATATTTATAACGTTTTCCAAAAAATCACGTTATACGCATACAATACTAAACATTATGGAAAACAAAACAATTAGGTTTTCACGTGTAGATTCCGCACGTTTCTTTAGAACCCTCAACAAGAGAGTGAACGCCTACTTCAAAGAAAACAAAATAGAACGTACCGGGAATTGGAAATTATATTTGAAATCAATTATAATGTTCACCCTTTTTCTTAGCCCCTACTTTCTTTTACTTACATTAGACATACCTGGATGGCTGCAGATTCTCCTAACAATTGTTATGGGTGTCGGGATGGCCGGAGTTGGTATGAATGTAATGCATGACGGGAATCATGACTCCTTCTCAAAGAAAAAATGGGTGAATAAACTTATGGGAGGAAGTATTTACATTCTTGCCGGAAATGTATACAACTGGCAGGTACAGCATAATGTTCTGCATCATACCTATACAAACATTCACGGTCATGATGAAGATTTAGAAGCTGGACGTGTCCTTAGATTTTCTAAGCACGCAAAATGGTACAAACACCATCGCTTTCAGCATTTTTATTCTGTCTTTCTTTATGGATTGCTCACGTTTAATTGGGCAATAACTACAGACTTTCTTCAGATGAAGCGTTATTTAAAGCGTAAACTTTCTTATGGGGAGTTTCCTAATCCTGCGCGCGAATGGACTAAACTGGTTATAACCAAGCTTATTTATGTTACAGTCTGGATAGTTTTACCGCTGCTTATCATTGAAGTGGCCTGGTGGAAAGTGCTTCTAGGTTTCTTCATTATGCATTATACTGCAGGCGTGATACTGAGTGTTGTATTTCAGCTTGCTCATGTAATTGACGAAGCAGATATGCCACTACCTGACAATACAGGCTCTATGAAAAACACCTGGGCAATTCACCAATTATTTACAACGGTAAACTTTTCGACCAAAAACCGTATTGTAAACTGGTTTACAGGTGGACTTAATCACCAGGTAGAACATCATATTTTTCCACATATAAGCCATATTCACTACACAAAGATTTCTAAAATAGTTAAGGAAACCGCTAGTGAATTTAATTTACCTTACAACGAATATAAAACAACTCGTAAAGCCGTAATTGCACACTTTAAGTACCTAAGAGAAATGGGTATGCGTCCTGCTTTACCAACAGCTTAATTTAATAATTGATGGAAACACTTACCAATCAACTTTCAAATAGAATAAATAAACTAGCAACTTCTGCAACTCTGGCAATGGCAGCAAAGGCCCGTGAGCTTAGAGCAGAAGGTAAAGATATTATTGGGCTGAGTTTAGGAGAACCTGATTTTAATACGCCAGAATTTATTCAGAAGGCAGCAATACAGGCTATAAATGACAACTACAACAGTTACACACCTGTAGATGGTTATGTAGAGTTGAAAGATGCTATAATAAATAAATTTAAAAGAGATAATAATCTTACTTACGATCGTTCACAGATTGTAGTTTCTACAGGAGCAAAACAATCACTTTACAATATAGCACAGGTATGTTTAGATCCAGGAGATGAAGTTATTTTACCTTGTCCATATTGGGTAAGTTACAGTGACATTGTAAAACTTGCTGAAGGTGTTCCAGTAGAGGTTCCTACATCCATTGAGTCTGATTTTAAAATGACTCCAGAACAACTGGAAGCTGCAATTACGCCAAACACTAAAATGCTTTGGTACAGCTCTCCTTGTAATCCAAGTGGCTCCATTTATAGTAAAGAGGAACTGCGAGCTCTTGCGGATGTATTAAAAAAACATCCACAAATTGTAGTGGTAAGTGACGAAATTTATGAGCATATCAACTATGTAGGAGGTCACGCCAGTATGGCACAATTTGAAGATATGTATGATCGCACAGTTACCGTCAATGGCGTTGCAAAAGCATTTGCTATGACTGGATGGAGAATAGGATACATAGGTGCTCCCGCATACATTGCCCGAGCCTGTAACAAACTGCAGGGTCAGGTAACCAGCGGGGCAAATTGTATTGCGCAACGTGCGGTTATAACTGCTCTGGAAGCACCAGTAAGCGAAATTAAATTCATGATTGATCAGTTTAAGGAAAGACGTGAGTTGATCCTGGATCTATTGAGTGAAATTCCTGGTTTTGAATGTAACGAGCCAGAGGGCGCCTTCTACGTTTTTCCAAACATCTCCTATTATTTTGGCAAGACATTAAAAGATAAAACAATAAACAATGCTTCAGATTTTGCTATGTTCATTTTAGAGCACGCGAATGTGGCAACTGTTACCGGTGATGCCTTTGGTGGTCCTAATTGCATACGCATTTCCTATGCAGCCAGTAAGGATCAAATTAGAGAAGCTATTAGCCGAATAAAAACAGCAGTATCTTAATATGGCAAAATTTCTTTTATTAGGTAGTGGTGAATTAGGTAAGGAGTTTGCAATCGCTGCTCAACGTTTAGGTCAAAAGATCATTGCAGTAGATAATTATGAGAATGCCCCGGCAATGCATGTTGCTCACGGTTTTGAAGTTATAGACATGCTTGATGGTGAAGCTTTAGATGCAATCGTTGAAAAGCACAAACCTGATTATATAGTTCCTGAGATTGAGTCCATACGAACAGAACGTTTTTTTGATTATGAGATTCAAGGCCATAAAGTAGTTCCTTCGGCAAAAGCTGCGAATTACACCATGAACCGCAAATCCATAAGAGACTTAGCTTCACAGGAACTAGGATTAAAAACTGCTAAATACACTTACGCATCTTCTATTGATGCCCTTCGAATTGCTGTTTTAGAAATAGGTATTCCATGTATTGTAAAGCCTTTAATGTCTTCTAGCGGAAAAGGTCAAAGTACCATAAAAACACAAGAGGATGTTGACAATGCCTGGTCTTATGCGCAGAAATGTTCTCGCGGAGATATTGCTGAAGTAATAGTAGAAGCCGTTGTTGATTTTAAATATGAGATTACTTTGCTTACCGTAACACAACAGCAAGGCCCTACTCTTTTTTGCCCTCCAATAGGACATAGACAAGAACACGGCGATTATCAGGAGAGTTGGCAACCCGCACCAATGAATCCACAGGATTTAAAGGCTGCCCAAGATATGGCCAAACAAGTCACAGAACACTTAGGTGGTGCTGGTCTCTGGGGTGTCGAGTTTTTTGTTGCAAAAGATGGCGTATATTTTTCAGAGCTTTCACCAAGACCGCACGACACAGGTATGGTCACTTTAGCAAACACGCAAAATTTCAATGAATTTGAATTGCATTTACGTGCTATCCTTGGTCTTCCCATTTCAAACATCACACTTGAAAAAATAGGTGCAAGTGCAGTTATTTTAGCAACTGGACTTACTAAGCACCCTACGTACAGTAATGTTGAAATTCCCGCTGCAATGCCTAAAACAGATTTTAGGATTTTTGGCAAGCCGGAAGCAAGACGAAATAGAAGAATGGGCGTAGTGGTAAGCTATGATGCTTTAGATGGTGATTTGCAAACCGTAAGGGAACGTGCTTTTCAATCAGCTAAAGAAGTAAAGGTTAATTTATAATGAAATATGTTCTCGCTGATATTCCTGCAAGGGAAATCATCCCTGGTTTTCACGGAAGATTGATCCACACAGAAAAATCTACTTTATCGTTTTGGGATGTGGAAGAAGGTGCTCAATTACCTGAACATGCGCATCACCACGAACAAACAACACAAGTTCTTGAAGGGGAATTTGAACTTGTACTGGATGGAGAAAAAATTCTTTGTTCACCAGGAAGTGTAGTTGTCGTACCATCAAATACAAAACATAGCGGCAAAGCAATTACCGCTTGTAAATTATTAGATACTTTTAGTCCTGTTAGAGAAGATTACAAATAAAAAAGCTAAGAACTTAATTTTAGAGAATTTACCAAATGCTGCATTATAACTTCAGCGTGCACACGGGTATTTTCAATAAATAATTTACTGGTTTGCATTCCAGAATTAATAACTCCGGCAACATAGACATTCTTTAAAGGGGTCTCTAAAGTTTCAGGGTTATGAATAGGCTGCTTGTCTTTCCCTTCTTGTATAGGCAATCCTAATTTTTCAAATAAATCATAATTAGGCGTGTATCCAATCATGGCAAGAACAAAGTCATTTTCCAGTTCCAACTCGCCATCTGGGGTATTTAAAACAACACTATACTCCTTTATCTCTTTAACGGTAGTATTAAAAAAAGCCTTGATTGCTCCTTCTTTAATCCTGTTTTCAATATTTGGTTTAATCCAGTATTTTGTTTTTGGGTAGATTTCACTTTCCCTGATGGCCATTGTAACTTCCGCCCCTTTATAATAAGTTTCCAATGCTACATCACAAGCTGAGTTTGCAGCCCCAACAACCAACACTTTCTGGTTTACATAAGGATGTGGACTATCATAAAAATGCTTCACTTTTGGCAGACTTTCGCCAGGCACATTCAATTTTCGAGGTGTGTCATAGAAGCCTGTAGAAACTATAACGGCTTGAGCTTTATAAGTTTCTTTTTTTGTTTCTATAGTATATAAACCATCCTCCTGTTTCATATTTAAAACCGGCGTGTACAGTTTTACATTGAGCTTCCAGCTTTCATGAACCCGTCTGTAATATTCTAAAGCTTCTTTGCGAGTAGGTTTATCACTATGCGCCACGAAAGGAACCTCCCCTATTTCCAATAAATTTGAGGTTGAAAAAAAAGTCATTTGCTCAGGAAAATTGTAAAGAGAATTAACGAGCACCCCTTTTTCAAGAATAATATAATCCAGTTCTGCCTTAGCAGCCTCAATGCCACAAGCAAGACCTATAGGTCCAGCCCCTATTATAATTAATTGATACGTTTTCAAAGCAATGATTTTAGGTTTCGTTTTTACACAAAAACGTCAAAGTTAAGGCAATGCTATCGATTCCTCCAGAAAAATGGCGTCAATAGAATCAGAACAGTAAATAATTCTAATCTACCTATTAACATTAAGAAAGAACACCACCATTTACCAACTGCGGGTAAGGAGTCATAATTATTAACAGGACTTAAATCACCAAATGCAGGACCCACGTTCCCTAAAGAAGAAGCTGCCCCACCTAAAGCAGTTTGAAAATCCAATCCCATCGAGGCAAGGCCACAGGCACCAATAATCCAGGCTAGCATATACAGAATGAAAAATGCCAGAATATTAAATACAATGGGCTGAGGGACCGCTCTATTATTGTATCTCACTGGCAAAATTGCATTAGGATGCAATGTTCTTTTAAATTCCAGTAATCCATTACGAATTATGATAAGCTGTCTTACTACTTTTATACCACCTGCGGTAGAACCGGCAGATCCTCCTATAAACATAAGACCAAAGAAAATCACAGTAAGAAAAGGTGCCCACATCGTATAGTCTGCAGAAACAAATCCCGTCGTAGTAATTACTGCAAGAACCTGAAATAAAGAATGTCTTATAGCGCTTTCATATTCTCCCAACACCATAGGATGCTCAATTGAGGAAATGGAAACATCTGCCTGAAGGACAATTATAATTGCAGCTAAAAGTGCAAATCCTAGAATAAAAGTGACATACAGCTTAAACTCTTCATCCTTCCACACCCTTCTTAATTTTCCTTTAAAAGCAAAATAACTCAAGACGAAGTTAGTTCCTGCCAGGAACATAAAAATTATAATAATATATTGAATAGCTGGTTGATCGTTCCAATATGCAACGCTTGCATTTTTAGTACTAAAACCTCCTGTAGAAAGCGTACTCATTGCATGGTTTACGGCATCCAGAAAGGACATTCCCGCGATTTTAAGAAGAATCGTTTCAATAATTGTATAGCCAAAATAGATTAACCATAGTCTTTTAGCAGTATCTGTAATACGAGGATGGAGTTTATCTGCATTAGGACCCGGCGCTTCTGCTGCAAATAATTGCATACCTCCTATTCCCAACAAAGGTAAAATGGCAATGGCCAAAACGATTATACCCATTCCCCCTATCCAGTGCGTTGTACTTCTCCAAAAAAGGATTCCGTTAGGTATCGCTTCAATGTCATTAAGAATAGATGAACCGGTAGTAGTATAACCACTCATCGTTTCAAAGAATGCATTTGTAAGAGAAGGAATAGCCCCAGATATCAAATAAGGCAAGCAACCGCTGAGCGACATAAATATCCACCCAAAGGTTACCACGATATAACCTTCCCTTTTTTGTATTTCCTTTTTATGATCACGCGTCAGGAACATCATCAGAGTCCCTGTAAAAATCGTCAATAAACCTGCAGAGCTGATAGCCAAAGCGATATCTACCCCGTCATAAAAATATCCTACAATTGCCGAAATCAACATAAAACCACCATTGCAGAGCAAAAGCAGTCCCATTAAATGAAAAATGATCTTATAATTAAGTCTAGGCACAGATAAGAATTAAATAAACATACGTTCTACCTTATTGATAGAGCGTAACAAACAGCAAACCACAATACGATCTCCTGGCTCAATAACATAATCGCCCAAAGCAATTATACCCTTGCCATCACGTACCACTCCGCCAATAGTAGCTGATCGAGGAATATCAAGATCCCTAATTCTCTTTCCTATTACTTGAGATTTGGGATTTGCAATAAATTCAAGAAGCTCAGCATTCATATTATTGAGCTTTGTCATTGCTACAACATCTCCTTTTCTGATATATCTAAAAATGTTGTTTGCAGCTAAAAGCTTTTTATTTATTAAGGTATCAATGCCAATACTATGAGATAGCTGAAAATAATCCATATTTTCTACTAAAGCGATTGTTTTCTTCACGCTTTTAGACTTCGCCACCAGACAGGACATAATATTAGTCTCACTATTTCCTGTTACTGAAATAAAGGCGTCCATATCATAAATATTCTCCTCTTCCAGCAGTTCGACATTGCGTCCATCACCGTTTATAACGAGTGTTTTCGGCAATCGCTCGGCAAGTTCGAAGGCCTTTTCTTTATCTTTTTCAATTAGCTTCACATGAAAATTATGTGAACAAAGATCTTTTGCTGTTTTATAACCTATTTTACTTCCGCCAAGAATCATTACATTCTTGATCTGCTGCTTCATTTTACCCGTTAACTTATAGATTTCATCCACACCTCCTTTAACAGTCATAAAACAAACCTGATCTCCTTCTTTAAAGATCGTATCCCCTCGTGGTATTAAGGTATATTGAGTACCAAATCGCTGTATAGCTATTGGCATAAAATGAAGCTCTGGAAAAATCAAAGCAGCTTCTTTTACACTTTTACCCACAAAAGAAGCAGTTCGGGACAAAGCAGTTCCTACCATTGTAAGCGCACCATTCTCAAACTCATAGCTATCATTAAAAGCAGATTGATTAAGCAAAAGCTCTATTTCTGAAGCAGCAAGACTTTCTGGAGAGATAAGCTCATCTATACCAAACTTTTTAAAACCAGCCAATTCCTGATTTTCTATAAATTCAGTATTTGAAATACGTGCAATGGTTCTTTTTGCCCCCATCTGTTTTGCAAGTACACAAATAGTAATATTTGTAGTCTCACTTGCTGTAACGCTTATGATAAGATCTGCACTTTCAATACGTGCATCTTTAAGAACTGAAATTGATGTAGAATCACCACGAATAGTACGAATATCAAGATGTGTATCTGCATAGGCGATACTTTCTTTCTCAATATCTATTAGGGTTATATCCTGGGACTCGAATGAAAGCAGTTTTGCCAAATGAAATCCAACTTCACCTGCTCCTGCAATGACTATCTTCATATAAGATTTTGAAATAAAACAGTGCAAATATACGTGTTTTGAATACAATACCTTAGGATTAAGGGATGCATTAAAACAGCTGCAAATCATCTACTAACAAACACTATCTTTGTGCCCAAAATAGAGCGATGTCCGAGAATATTAATCCATATAAGGATTCTGATCAAACAAAAAAAGAACAGGTCGAGCATATGTTTGATACCATTTCCCAAGAATATGATGGCCTCAATCGGGTTATTTCATTTGGCATAGACATAAAATGGCGTAAAAAAGTTGTTGCTGTAGTTGCTGAAGGAAACCCTAAAATAATACTTGATGTTGCAACCGGAACGGGTGATTTAGCCATCAATTTAATCAAAACAGGTGCTGAAAAAATCGTAGGTCTGGATATTTCTGCAGGAATGCTTGATGTAGGAAGAAAGAAGATTGCCGCCAAGGGTTTTGAAGATATTATTGAAATGGTACAAGCAGACTCTGAAAACCTTCCCTTTGATGACAATACATTTGATGCGATTACCGTAGCTTTTGGTGTCCGCAATTTTGAACATCTAGAAAAAGGACTTGCTGAAATACTTCGGGTTTTAAAACCTCAAGGTAAATTTGTTATACTGGAAACCTCTGTCCCTACAAAAACTCCTTTTAAACAAGGTTATAATCTTTATTCTACAAAGATGCTTCCGCTTATAGGCCGCCTATTTTCTAAAGACAAAAAAGCATACGCTTATCTTAGCGAAAGTGCTTCAGTTTTTCCTTATGGAGAAAATTTCAACAATATTTTGAGAAAAATTGGGTTTACTAGTGTGCAGGACAACCCACAAACCTTTGGCGTGGCAACAATTTATACCGCTTCAAAATAATTGAATGAAACGACTAACCGCACTACTTTTATTGCTTTTTCTTGTTCAAGATATTCAAGCTCAGCTATTTTCTAAAGAGCGGCTCGCTAATTTAGAGAATTTTGATAAACAGCGTTTGAGCTGGGGTTATTTTTTTGGGTTCAACAATTATGATTTCAAGTTTCAATATGAAAATCCTACTGAAGATATTCTGGTAGAAAAAAATACGGGTTTTAATGTTGGCCTAATAGGAGATCTGCGCATTAATGAGTACTTAAATTTACGCTTGGAACCGGGTCTTTATTTTACGAATCGTAACCTTACTTTTTCTGGAAATTTTGATACAGAACAAGCTGCAATGCGTGAAGCCAATTCCACTTATATTCATGTACCGTTATTGCTAAAAGTTTCAACAAAAAGATTGAATAATTTTAAGCCTTTTATAATTGGTGGTGTTTCAGTTTCTAACAATCTTTCCAGTAACGAGAACAACCCAGATGATAATAGTGCGGGTCAATTTAGAATGAAAACCAACACCTATTATTATGAAGTGGGCTTTGGGATTGACCTATACCTCTACTATTTTAAGTTTACCCCAAGTATTCGCGGTGTGTTTGCAATTAGTGATGAACTTGTGCCAGATTATGACCCTGAAAGCCCTTATACAGGCAACATCAACAAGATGTCCTCTAGAGGCGTATTTATCAATTTTACTTTTCAGTAATTAACCGCGTTTAAATTCGCTCATTAAAATTGCTGCTGCAGTTGCAACATTCAAACTTTCAGTCTTATTTCCACCAAACTGAGGGATAGCAATTCTTTTAGTCACAAACCTTTCTACCACAGAAGAAATACCATTTGCCTCATTTCCCATAACTAAAATACCTTCACGCTCCAATTCTGTTTTATAAACATTTTCCCCCTCCATAAAGGCGCCATAAACCGGTATATGTTTATCTTCTAAATATTTGCTTAAATCTGTGTATAGAATTTGCACTCGAGTTAAAGAACCCATTGTAGCTTGTATTACTTTGGGATTATAGCAATCTACCGTTTGCGTAGAACATACGAGTTGGTCGATCCCAAACCAATCACAAAGCCTTATTATTGTTCCTAAATTTCCTGGGTCTCTTATATCGTCTAAAGCAACTTTGAGCCCTTTTATATTTCTAGAAGAAGCACTAGCAATATGAAAAATTGCAACAGCTTTTTGGGGAGTTTTTAAAAAGCTTATCTTTTTAAGTTCTCCCTCTTCGATGATATTTTTTTTATCGGCTTCAACTTCATCAAAATAACCTTCTACGGTAAATAAGGCATACAATTGAAAATGAGATTTCAGAAATTCTGTTATGCCTTTAATTCCTTCAACTACAAAAAGTCCCTGACGTTCCCGGTACTTTTTTTGACCCAGACTCGTTATTAATTTTATTTGGCTTTTGCTAACCACCCTTATTATGTATTTTTGACGTCACTCTTGAGTATATCCCAGTTGCGACACTTGCCCACAAAAATAGTATTTATACTTATACTGCTACTTATCTTTATAGGTTGTAATGCCGTTAAACGTGTTCCAGATGGCGAACATCTTCTAACGGAGAATACTATTATCGTAAATGAGGAGAAAAATACCAACGCGCGCATAGCAAACATTCCTTATCAAAAACCCAATAACAAACTGTTGGGAGTTCCCCTTAGACTTCACGTTTATAATCTTGCCAGACCTAATATAGATTCTATATTAAATGCTAAACTAATTGAAAACGATAGCAAGCGTAAATTCTGGACTGCAATCCTTTCTCGAAAGCAATTAGATAAATACATAAAGTTTAAAGTTGATTTTAATAGCACTTTAAAAAGCACAGGAGAAGAGCCTGCAATTATTTCAGAAAACCTTACACAACGTACGGCAGATAGACTTAGCGAATATTATAAAAGTAACGGCTGGTTCAATGCTGAAACTGCTTTTGAAATAAATAGGGACAGTACAGACAAAAGAGGAACGGTAACCTATAATGTAAAGACAGGCAATCCTTATTTTATTGACTCCCTTAAAACCTTTATAAAATCCCCACAAGCTGATTCTATTTACAATAAATATAAAAGCCAGTCAACAATTGTAAATGGCAGTCAATATAAATTATTGGATATTAATGCCGAATCTTCCAGATTAACTAATTTATTCCGTAATAATGGGATGTTTCATTTTGACAGAGAGTATATAAGTTTTATTGGTGATTCTGTAAATACAGACCATAAAGTAAATGTAGAACTCTACATCAAAAACCGACAGATCAAAGCTCAGGATTCGGTTTATGAAGAATTTTTGAAAGTTCATAAAATTAGTAAGGTCAATGTTTATACGGATTATGCGTACACACTCCGCAATGACACTCCCAAAGACAGCCTGACATTAAATAACTATGAGCTGTACGCCTTTGACAAAATAAGATATAAACCCCGATATCTTACGGATGCCATTTTTATCGAACCAGGAGATCTATATAGTGATGAATCCAGGAATAAATCCTTAATACGCATCAGCCAATTAAGAACTTTCAGGTATCCAGACCTTCGGTTTACTGAAGATCCCAATGATCCAAAGGGCACCGATCTTATAGCTAATTTCTTTCTCACGCCCTTGCCGAAATTTAATTTGAGGGCAGATTTTGATGTCTCTACTTCTAATATTCAGAAAGTGGGTATAGCTGGTGGAGGATCACTTTTAATAAGAAATGTTTTTGGAGGATTGGAAACCCTTCAGCTTGCTGGTAGAGGAAGCATTGGAGCATCAGATGATGCTGCTAATAATTCATCATCTTTTTTTGATATTACAGAACTTGGGGCGGATATAAATTTTACAATTCCACGTATATTTTTCCCTATTAAAACTTCGAGTATCATAGATCCGGAAATGTCACCTTCAACTAATTTTACAGTGGGTTTTGGTGTACAAAAAAACATAGGTTTAGACAAACAAAATATTACAGGAGGCATCAATTACAAGTGGTCTCCATCTACTAATTTAAATTACCGCTTCGACCTCTTTGACATACAGTATATACGCAACTTAAACAGTAATAATTATTTTAATGTATATACAAATAGTTATGAGAATTTAAATGAAATAGCGATAAATAATCTCGATGCCAGCAGTCCGCTGTTCAAAGAAAATCAAGATCCCGCCGAGCTCATTATTCCAGATGGAACCCGTGATTTTATCAATAGTGTTGAGAATGGAAATATACCAGTTTCTACTTCTGAATTGGCAGAGGTGAGAAGTATAGAAGATAGACGGGAACGTTTAACAGAAGATAATCTTATACTTGCATCCAGTTTCACCTATTACCGCAATACACGCACTGGCATATTTGATGATGAATTTACCAGCTTTAGAGCCAAACTTGAAATCGCAGGTAATTTTCTAGATGCCGTAAGCAGTATTGCTAAGCTTGAGCGCAATGAAGATGGAAGCTCCCGAATACTGGGTGTAACCTTTTCTCAATATGTAAAAACAGAACTGGATTTTATTAAACATTGGGATTTTGGCGATGGTAACATTCTAGCTTTTAGAGCCTTTGGAGGTATTGCAATTCCCTATGGAAATTCCAATAGTATTCCATTTATCCGAAGTTTTTTTGGAGGAGGTTCTAATGATAATAGAGCCTGGCAGGCATATCGCTTAGGACCAGGAAGCACTAACAGTCCAAATGAATTTAATGAAGCAAACCTAAAACTGGCTTTTAACGTAGAACAACGTTTTGAAATCTTGGGGGATTTAAAAGGCGCAATTTTTGCCGATGTTGGTAATATCTGGAACGTTCTTGATAATGTTGAAGATCCTAATGCGAAGTTCACCAACTTTAAAAGTTTAGAAGATATAGCCGTGGGAAGTGGATTTGGCGTCCGCTACGATTTTAATTTTTTTGTTTTACGTTTTGATATAGGTTTTAAAACCTATAATCCTGCATTACCAAAAGGGGATAGATGGTTTAAACAATATAATTTTAATAATGCCGTACTCAATGTGGGTATTAATTATCCTTTCTAACAATTTTGGAAGGTATAACACCATTAATTTATTATTTTTACGCCCTTAATTAAGAAATCTAAAACTCATGAGCCACAATATCAAACCTGGAGTTGCAACCGGTAAAGAAGTACAAGCGATTTTTAAACATGCTAAAGAGAATGGGTATGCCCTACCTGCGGTTAATGTAATAGGATCTAACACAATTAATGGAGTTCTTGAAACGGCTGCTAAGCTAAATTCTCCAGTAATTCTTCAATTTTCAAATGGAGGTGCACAATTTAATGCGGGTAAAGGTCTTTCTAATGATGATCAAAAAGCAGCGGTAGCAGGTGCAGTAGCAGGTGCTAAACACGTGCATGAGTTGGCAAAAAAATATGGCGCAACTGTAATACTTCATACAGACCATTGTGCTAAAAAGCTTTTATTCTGGATTGATGGTTTATTAGACGCCAGTGAAGAATATTATAAAGAGCACGGTCATTCTCTTTTCAGTTCACATATGTTAGACCTGAGCGAGGAGCCATTAGAAGAGAATGTTGCCATTTGTAAAGAATACCTTAAGCGTATGAGCAAAATGGGAATGACTTTAGAAATCGAACTAGGCATTACTGGTGGAGAAGAAGATGGCGTTGATAACAGCGATATAGATGACTCTAAACTTTATACGCAACCAGAAGAAGTAGCTTATGCATATGAGCAACTAAAAGAAGTAAGTGACCAATTTACCATTGCCGCAGCTTTTGGTAACGTTCATGGTGTTTACAAACCTGGTAACGTAAAACTTACTCCAAAAATTCTTAAAAATTCTCAGGAATATATAACTGAAAAATACGGAGTAGGTAAAAATACTATTGATTTCGTTTTCCACGGAGGAAGCGGATCTACCGTTGAAGAAATACGTGAAGGCATCAGCTACGGTGTAATTAAAATGAACATAGACACAGATTTACAATGGGCGTTTACTGAAGGTGTGCGCAAGTATTTTGACAAAAATTCAGGCTATCTTCAAGCACAAATAGGAAATCCCGAAGGTTCTGATAGTCCAAATAAAAAATTCTACGATCCAAGAGTGTGGTTACGTAAAGGTGAGGAATCATTTAACGCCCGCCTTGTTAAAGCATTCGAAGATTTAAACAATGTTAATACCTTATAAATTCTTTTAATTTAAAAGAACAATAATTCCCCTATAAAAAGGGTTTTAGCATTTAAGAACTAAAAACCGAAGGTACTATGGCTTGGTTTAAGCGTAAGGAAAAAGGCATACAAACGGCCACCGAAAATAAAAAGGATGTCCCAAAAGGTCTCTGGTATAAATCTCCTACAGGAAAGATTATTGATGCAGAAGAACTGGAGAAGAACTTTTATGTAAGTCCAGAAGATGACTATCATGTAAGAATAGGAAGTGAAGAATATTTTAAAATTCTTTTTGATGAAGGTCAGTATAAAGAACTTGACAAGAATCTTACTTCTAAAGACCCTCTTAAGTTTGAAGACACTAAAAAATATGTTGACCGTCTAAAGGATGCTCAGGATAAAACAGGACTCAAAGATGCTGTTCGTACTGCTGTAGGCCAAAGCTTAGGCAAAGATTTAGTTGTTGCAGCAATGGATTTTAAATTTATTGGTGGCTCAATGGGATCTGTCGTGGGAGAAAAAATAGCCCGTGCGGCTGATTATTCATTGAAGAATAAAATACCATTTTTGATCATCTCTAAATCTGGAGGCGCCAGAATGATGGAAGCGGCATTATCTTTAATGCAGTTAGCTAAAACGTCAGCAAAATTGGCTCAGTTGGCAGATGCTAAAATACCTTACATTTCATTGTGTACAGACCCTACCACAGGTGGGACTTCTGCTTCCTTTGCGATGCTTGGGGATATTAACATATCAGAACCGGGAGCTTTAATTGGTTTTGCAGGTCCACGTGTTGTAAGAGACACCACAGGTCAGGAATTGCCAGAAGGATTTCAAACAGCCGAATTTTTAAAAGATCACGGTTTTCTGGATTTTATAGCACATCGTAGAGATCTTAAAGCAAAAGTAAATTTATATCTGGATTTGATATTAAATCAGCCGGTACGAAAATAATAAGCTTTAAGAATTAATAATTTTAAAAAAAGTGTACCTTTGCACGCTTAACGGAGAACCCGTTATATACATAAAAATCATTTAAATAATATTGGAATGTATTTAACTACAGAGAAGAAAGAAGAAATTTTTGAAAAGTACGGTAAAGGTAAAAACGATACAGGTTCTGCAGAAGGACAGATCGCTTTGTTTACACACCGTATAAATCACCTTACAGGTCACTTAAAAAACAACCGTAAGGATTTTAACACAGAGCGTTCTTTGGTTAAACTGGTAGGAAAACGTAGATCTCTACTAGACTATTTAACTAAAAAAGATATCACTAGATATCGTGCGATTGTTAAAGAACTTGGTTTAAGAAAATAAGAATTCAAAAAGGGGCTTAAATGCCCCTTTTTATTTTAATACATTTATTAAAAGTCCCTGTAAAGGGCAAAGAAAGCTACTCGTAGGTTTTTCATTGGTCAAGGCACTACAACAACACAACAACACAGCAGACCTTGCCGCTAACCTCTGACTGGTTAGGGCTTTTGTATAACAGCACTTCTATTATGTGGTGCAGATGAAAAACATATTATGATTCCACAAACTTTTAAAGAGGTCATCGACCTCGGCGATGGAAGAGAAATCTCTATCGAAACCGGAAAATTGGCAAAACAGGCCCACGGTTCTGTAGTTGTTCAATCCGGTA
>CAXBEL010000028.1:0-27710 GCA_963974735.1 uncultured Flavobacteriaceae bacterium
TAAAGGTGAAATGGTACGTTTTCACAACAGATCCTTAGATATGCTTGTTACTCCAGACCATCCAATGGTTTATATACCTAAAAGCAACACTAAGGTCATATACTCAAACAAGAATGCTTCTGAGTTTGATATGGTTAAAGGAGGGCTTTACAGAAGTTCTAATTATCAAAACCACTTAACAGATAGAATTAAAATAGGAGACGATTACTTTGACTTCAATTTCTTCTGTCAGTTTATGGGATACTATCTTTCTGATGGAAGTTGCACTAGACCTTATCAAATTATTATTTCTCAGCGAGAAGACCATGACACTGAGAATTACTATAAAATTCAAGAATTCTTAAAACAGAATAATCTACATTTTGATTCTTTCGATGGGGGATTCAGAATTTACAATGAAAACCTATGGAACTACCTTCAGGATTTCGGTAAGTGCAACGAAAAGTACATTCCAGAAGAAATCAAAAATAGTAGCCCCATTCAAATAGCTAATTTTTTAAATGCTTTTGTTTCCTGTGATGGCTACATTAAGGAGAATAAATCTTTTATAGGAAGTAGAGGCACAGTATGCAAACCTAAGAATGCTACCAGATCGTTTTTCACCACTTCAAAACGAATGGCTGATGATATTGGTGAGCTTTTGATTAAAATAGGCAAGAGGCCATCATTTAGAATTCAGAAGCCAAAAACTACAAAGTTTAAGAATGGAACCTACACAGGTAACTTTGATTTATGGGTTATAGCGGAATGCCATTCACAAACAGCTACAGCTTTTAAAAAGGATTTGATTCCTTATGATGATTTTGTTTATGACGTTCAATTAGATCGCAATCATATTTTACTCACCAGAAGAAACGGAAAAGTAGTTTGGGGCTCGAACTGCCTTTGTTTCTCTACCTCCATACTCTTACCTCGCGAAAAGTTTAAAAGCTATCTGGGAGGCGGTGAGATAGATCAGAGACATACTATTAAAACAATTCCTGCAGCAGCTCAGAACTATTTAAACGCCAATGCAGATACATTACACAACTACAAATCAAAACCCTATTTCCTAGAAGATAATTTCAAATACAGAAACGGAATCTACGTGCCAAAAGTAACGGCACTGGCAAAATAGAAGATATGAAAAGCGTAACGGTCACCGTCTTAGAAACTATTGAAAACACCCGAAACCGATTCTATGAAGAATTTGGTAAGAATGCCGATGACGAAAAACGCCTTTTTATTAACTGGTACGTGGAAAATCACAACGCCCCGCTTCGGGTCCTGATTAATGATTTGTCAGATTACTATTTGCATATTTCCGAGAACCGAATAATACGCTATCTCAATGAACAGAAATAAAAAACTACTTAGCAAGCGCGTAAAGCAGTCAGGTCTATTCTTTGAAATCAAAAAAGCCCGCGGATTAAGTTCCAAACGGGCAATTATCGAGATCTCTCAGGCTCTTGGAGTTTCGGTTAGTGTTACTACTAAGGATTTGGTAAAGTATCGGAAGGAGGTTTTTGGTTAGCATTTTCAATTGCCAGAATCAACTCCTTTTTAACCCCTTTTGAAAAATGATTAGTTTCAAAATGAACTTCACCTAAATTTAAAGCCTTTTCATCAAGCTTAACCTCTTAATAGTTATGATCTGGATTGTTCAACACGCCCATATTGAGTTGTGTAGTTGATGATATTGCCTAAGCGTAGTTCGGTTGGTTTTAGTGTGTTCATAGATGTATTTTTATTAATTCAACTCTGATTTCTGTTCCAATACTTTATCTTTAAATGATTTGTGATGTTCACATTCAAATCCGTATTCGCAACAAGATGTTATTCCTATCCTTTCACCGCTACTATTGTAACAAGCTTTTAGCCAATAATGAGATTCATATTCTGTTAAATAAACTAAATGATCAACATCCCATCTTAATTTAAGTAATTCTAATATTGGTTTTAATGTGTGTGTTTTCATAATTATTCCTTTAGTTCTTTCTGCGCTCTATACGCCCTTTTTTTGTTGTTTGAGCTAGCCCTTATTGATGCGGGTAGGATAAATGCTAGTGTATTAATAATAACCTCAAATTGCACACATTTTTCTTTCTTCCTACAGTCTATTAGATTCCTTGTGCCTTTCGTGTCTGTATCCTGCAATTTTTGGTTATTGACTTTCTATAGCTTTTAAAAGTTTGTCAGCCTCTTCCAAAATATCATTCATCTCGCAAGTAGTCAAGATCAGCCCGTGTTCCTGATTCATAAAGTTGAAAAAATCCTGATATCTGTCTTCTGTTAGTTTACTTGATTCTGCGCTCATACAAAGTCTTTTTAAATTATTCCTTTTGACTTTCCGGAGTCAACAATTCAAACCTAATCAAGTGATTGCAAAAATCACCATTACCAGAGGCGTGTACACCCCAATTTTTGCCGTCTGGCGTTTTTATTTCAGAATAAGTACCGTCTTCCAAAATTATTTCAGTGCCTTCTCCGCAATGATAATCCAAATGATCATCTAGGAACTCATTCATCGTTACACTATTATTTGCAAGAGGTTCGCTTGTTTGCCAGTAGTAGTTTTCCATAGCTATTTAATTAAGTTTCCATTCACCTCCTAGAGCCGAAGCTATAGCGTCTAATTTATCCAAAGAGGGTTTTACGCTACCGTTTTCATACGATGCTATTTGAGCCTGTGAACTCTTAAATCCTGCCTCAACAAGTTTATCTGCTAGTTCTTGCTGGGTCATATCTAGTGCACGCCTTGCGCGTCTTATTTCTTGTCTTAATGCCATTGCATCAAAAGTACTCATAAAGCTCAAAATTTAATTCCCTACAAATATACAACATATTATATTTAAAATACTATATATTATATAATTTATTGTATATTTGAAGCATCAAAACAATCGAAACCTATGACACCAGATATCATTTCACCAAGCAAGGGAATAACGGAATACAAGAGAGAGCTTATTGAATTACTCGACCGTCAAGCGGTTCTTTTGAATTGTGCTGCTGAGAATGCATTAAAAGGTTTTCGGTTCTCTGCTGAAGAATCACTTAGTCACGCAGAATCTTTGAGTTTTGATATTTCTTATTGTGAAGAAATGATAAGTAAACTGGAGGTTAAAGCTCCGATGGTAATTGTAAAATAACAGAGATATGCAGACTGAACAGACTTTAATTGATTTAGGATTCAAAAGGCACCCTAAGTGGGATACTGAAACCAAAAACCATATAGGCAAGGCAACAGACGTAACTCCACACTATAAAATGATAGGACCTAAAGCAGTTTGGAGAGCTAAGCCAGAAGTTAATAATGGGATTCCTTATGTAATAATGGGAATGGTTGTAAGTGAATCAGGTCTTGTTGATAGATGGAGAGATTGCTGTTCAGAAGGTTCAGTTGAAAGGAAAATAAAATGAACCGCCAAGCCGAAATACTCGAAGTTTTCCCAGATGCAGAAACAATACTTTCTAAATCTGAAATCATTGAGCGTGGTCAGATCCGCTATTACTTCAACACAGAAAAGCACGTAGGAGAAACCCTTTCAAGAATGGTTAAGAACGGTATTCTGGTAAGAGTTAAAAAAGGCTATTACAAGCGAGGCAAATCAACACCCAAACACGGGAGACCCGTGCAACAAATAGAAAATCAAATCGAACTTTTTAAATAAAACTAAAACTATGATTACTAAATTAATTTACAATTGGCACCAAGTAGGAGACTCACAAAGCGGATTAGGAGAAGATTACCTATTAGCTGAATTAGGTAAAGAACATTCTAATGAAAAAAAGATAGTCTCTCAAATTAATGAGCATATTGATCTCCACGAAAAAGCATCTTACGATATAGTGTTTGAAGACAAATCATCTATAACTGTTTTCAATCCAAATACTGTTTTTAGAAATTAATAAAATCAACTTTTTAAATAGGAATTATGAGAACAGAAGGAAATGTATCAAAGGTAGCAGTTTGCCCGAAGTGTGACGGTTTTACTCTGGCTTGTCACGTAGATAGCTTAGACCGGGAAATCGAAAAGGAATTTACACAAATGACAAATGAGGGTTTTATAGTCAAACTAGAAACCATAAAAGAAACACAGGCACGTAAGTATGGAGCCTATTCAGAATGTTCAAAAAACAAATGCAAATGACCACAACCACTAAAATCCTAATCGATGAACTAATCGAGCAAGGACACCCAGAGCAAGTAGAGAACGTAATCTACCACGCATTGAAAGACTATGCGGAAAACAATAAGCAGACCTGGTCCGGAGCAATTGCATTTTCAATAAAGTCCAGACTAGAAGATGCAGAAGAAAGACCTGCATTAATGAATGCAGATGTAATTGAAAAAATATTTGAGTGATGGAAGTTATCATAAATGATGAAAAACATGTAATTACTTTTATTGAATATCAAGATGGAATCCCTCATAGTGCTATTACGAAATTCTATGTACCAAACGCTGTCACTGGTCCGTATTGGCGTGCTGTATATTGGGATTTCTTTGCTGAGGGTGGGGACGTGACTGATGTTAGGTTTTATGAATCAGGATCAGGAGGAAATGCAGATGAAATAGAAGCCCCGCAATGGGTTGATGGTTATACAGGAAAATACTGGATACATAAGGACGCTAATTTTAAAGGTCAGGTAAAAAAAGGTAAGCAATTAAAAAACCTGAAAAGATTTGGGTCAACTTGGGGAAAATCAATTAATCCATTCAAGCATACTGAGGAAGTTTATAGTTATGACTATTGTGATAGATGCGGACATCACTCAACAGAATATTGCACAGATCATATTTATGAGGACAACGAAGGTATATTGCGGTACAGAGACAACGACTCAAGGGCAGAATAATGAAATTCCACTCCAGATATTGCCCGGAATGCAAAACTCAAACCCTATTCCTTGAAAAGCTAGTAAACCCCAGAGATCCCAAATGCAAATCAATTGAAGACAGATGCCAGAATTGCAATACACCGTATAACCCAGAACAACGAAAAAGAATAAAGCTATGAGAACCACAATACACCTTAACCTGAAAAAGAAATGGTTTGATATGTTTCTGGCAGGTATCAAAAAAGAAGAGTACCGGGAGATAAAGCAATTCTGGGTAAGCCGATTTGTAAATCTTTTAGTTGTAGATCACACAAAAAATAAATCTCATTTGGAGTTGATCCTATCCGAAGATTATGATAAAGCTTCATTTAACTTATTCGACACAATCACCTTCTCCAACGGCTACGCTAAAGACCGGCCTCAATTCGTTATCGAACTAAAAGGAATTGAAATAAGAGAAGGAAAACCAGAATGGGGAGCAGAACCTAGAAAAAAATACTTCGTGCTTAAAACAGGTCAAATATTAAGTGGCGGGATAGACTGGGAGCAAAAAGAATTATCAGCACGCATAAAACACAGCAACGAGTATTTTATTGACGGCTTCGTTCACGGTGTTAAGAAGTATGAAGCAGTAGGAAGTTACACCGTAGGAGGTAATGAACTAGAGGAAGTGAGGGATATAGAAGAAGTTTAAAAAAATAATATGAGAAAGCTAATATTAAGATTGATAATCAAGTATAACCAAAGATGCGAAAGGCGTTTAAAACAAACCAATAAGCTCATAGCGGAAGTTAACCGTAAACAGATGCTGCTAAATGAACTCGAGAAAGAGAGAGATTATTTAATGTCTAAAACAATACTTTAAATATGATTACTAAAGTAGATTACGAATGCCCTAAGTGTACATCGAGAAAAAACAAACTAAATGTAAATAATGGCATTAGGAGTTGTGAGGAGTGTAATTACAAATCAAAATCTAAGTATTTTTTAATCAGTGCTAAAGATTAAACCATTTTACCGACGTTAAGAAAAAGGTTAGTATATTAAGAGCATACAGTCTTTCCATAACTAATTCATAAAGTAGGCTCTATAATTTTTTTCCAACAAAGACTTTTAGCGAATTTCTCAGACTTATTTCTATAAGGATATTTCTTAACACTACCAGTGTATTCATTTCTAGGATTGCAAAGACAAACGCTATATTTCTTTCCTTTAAATTCTATCTCATAGACTTTGTAGGTAACGTGTGATTCAATCAATTCAATCTTAGAATTCAGGTAAAAATTGTTAGCCAAATCATAAATTTCCTTTCTAGTAGCGCTCATTTAAAATCAATTGATAATTTTATCTTTTAAATATATTGATTTATGTGCTATGCTACCAGTTTGACAAAATCTGAAACAGAAATTCAGGAGAAGTTCAATAGAAACTTTGCGATACCATTTGTCTATCAAAAGCACTATCACATTAACGGTTTTAATAAAAACCAATACCTCCATATAATCCCACAAGGAAGAGCAAGTATATATCCTTCAGACTGGGGCTTAATACCAAACTCCTCGATAGAAGATATTGAAGCATTTTCAAGTAAGTACAGAACACTTAATGCTAGAAGTGAAACAATATTTACAAGTATTACTTACAGAGAAAGCGCAATGTATCAACGTTGCTTAATTATTGCAGACGGTTTCTTTGAACCACATCATTATAAAGAACAACCCCAGCCGTACTACTGCCAACTTGAGGGGCATCAATTATTTGCATTTGCTGGATTATGCACTAACCTAGATGATGAATTATATAGCGCTTCCATTATCACAGTATCGGCAAATGATCAATTTGAAAAGATTCACAATAAGAAGAAACGAATGCCGCTAGTATTGGATGATCAGTTTCTTGGTAATTGGATAGAAGAGGGGTTAAGTCAAAATCAGATAAAAGAGTTGATGAATATCGGCTTTACGAAAACACCTTTTATAACCTATCCAGTTTCAAATAACATCTATAAGAAAAATATTGAATCTGATATCGAAAGTATATTAGATCCAGTCACTCCGATAGATCCAGAATTGGGAGGATTTAAGGATACGTTGTTTTAGGGTATCAAACTATCTTTCAAGTATTTCTCTAAATTTATTTTCAATTTCCTTTTTAATAGGATTAACTTTTTCAGGCATATTTTTATATGCAGTATATGCTTTTTTTCGCACTTCAGCCTCTGGATTATCACCCATACTAGTTAATATATGATTTGTAGAATAATCATTATATACTTTACTTATTTCGCTTAAATAATTATCAATTAAGCCAATTACAACTTCATTCAAATATATCTTATTGTTGTTATAATAATTTACGAACTTGTTATGTGCTAATACATAATTCTGTTGAAGGCTAATCTCTTGAGTATTAAAATCGGTATTATCGGGTGTGAATTTAACTGGATCTATATAAGCTGATAATTCTTTTGAAGATAGATTTAAAAGCACATAGATTTTTTCTAAAACTATTAACCTTTTCTCGTGAAGCTTTGTGAACTTAAAATTTTCTTGAGTTTTCAAAGAACTTATCTCAGCCTGAAATTTTGTAATATCAATATTGTGTTTAGCTTTTATCTTTTCAAGTTTTTCATCAAAGGTGTTTTTAATATTCCCTTTAATCTTTTCAGTTATAATTAAAACTATCAGGGTCGGAATAATTGAATAAGCTAAAGCTTCCAGTATCATTTTCATATATCGATTTAATCTAGATTATTATAATCTTATAAGTTTTGGGCGCTTAATGAGTAAAAGCATACCACCTACGCACACCTATTACCAAAGTTCTAAAATACTACATCTCACCTAAATATATTTACGATCAAACGTATTAATCAAAACGATCGTAAGATGACATTAAAAGAATTTATTAAGAAACTCAAACTAGCGGCTGGTGATCCAGAAGCAGCCGAGGAGCTTAAAAAATTTGGCATAGAAGCCGAAACCATTGAGGAATTTGAAGGACTCGATGTGCCTACTACTCTAGACGAAGCACTTAAAATTAAAGGAGTGCAGAGCGAATTTGATAAGCGACTTGCGAAAGCCGCCGACACTCGCGAAACAAAACTTAAAAAGAAGTTCGGCTTTGGCGAAGAGGAAGAGGAAGAAGAGGAAGAGGAAGAAATCCAAACAAAAGATCCTGCTATGAAAGCATTGCTTGCAAAGCTTAGTAAAATGGAAAAGGATCTGGAGGACCAGAAAGCTGAGAAGCAACAACAAACAGCGGCTCAGAAGAAGCAAAAAGCGATTGACTACTTGAAATCTAAAAACATCCCTGCAGTATATGTGCATGAGTTGGATTTGGAAAAAGACTTTGAAGAGCAGTTTGAAGCTGTTTCGGCAAAAGTAAAAGAAGACGGTTTTTCACTCGAACAACCTAATCCAAGACGAAACCAACCTCCTTTCCCTAAACGCGGAGATGACGAAGTAAAACCTTCCAAAGAGGAAGTGGATGCCTTTAAATCTAAAATTTAAACAATGGCAACAAAAGATTTAATCAACGCTAGGATCAAAGTTGACTCCAGTAAGGATAACGTAATCATTGATAAAGTGATTGAAACTATCCGAGGTGGACGCACTCTTGATATTACCGGCTTCCCTGATAAAGTTATTCAGGCAGGACACGTAATCATCCTAGAAGATGGCGAATTTAAGCCACAACCTGTTGACGGTTCAAAAGCAACCTTAGCAGTAGGAGTATTGACAGTTTCAATACTTGCAGAAGATCAACTGGCATCAATAATGACCAGGGGAACCGTAAATGAAGTACCACTTAAATATCCAATTACTGCAGCCACTAAAACGGCTTTAGGAGCAAAGATTGGTTATGTAATTACAGATTAAGATGGACGAAAGTTTATTTAAAGAAATCGTTGAGAAATGGGTTAGCACTGCTAATGCCAGTCTTGAGGATAAGAGCAAAGAGGCTAATTACCTTTACAATTCATTGCTTAGACTTCAAATGTCTATCGATCATAAGTTTAGCGCTGTTTCTGGAAAGAACAATCGTGTAGCTGCTGATATCGTAGCAATGGATTCTGATCTACCGCTTAAAAGCCGTGGATCTATGGAAACTTACAACGGGAAAATTCCTAAAGTTGGTTTGCAAAGATATTTAACTGAAAGTCAGCTTTCAGAATTAGATATCCTTATTTCTAAGAATGTACCTGAGAGCACGATTGCTGCAAAGATCTTTGACGATTATATGTCAAACGTTACTGGAGCACGTGAGAAAGTGGAGTACATGCTTCACCAAGCAATGTCTAATGGACTTGTTGAAATACCTAACGATGAAAATACAGGAACATCTATTCGTGTAGATTTTGGTATTCCTGATGCAAATCGTTACGGAGTTACAAAAGTATGGAGTGATCCTACTGCTGATATTGCAGGTGATCTAGAACGCATCTACGAAAAATCTGTAGATATGGGAGACAATATCGTTCTTGCTCGTATGGACCGTAAGACGTTCAATTACATCAAGAAGAACGAAAGTGTAATTGCTCTTTACAAAGGATCAATCAATGCTTCTAATGATTCTGCTGTAACCTTGAATGCAGATAAAATTACTGAGCTTTTCCAAAGCGAATATAATTTTGCAATTCAGGTTATTGATCGTTCTTTCGAGATCGAGAAAAACGGAGTTACTCAAAATGTTCGTGCTTGGGCAGAAGGAGCTGTAAGTTTCTGGACAACTACTGGAGTGGTTGGAGATCTTTGGTATGCTGATTTGGCTGAAAAGTCAAGACCAGTTAAAACCAAAACGTATTCACAACCTGAAACGTGGATGCTTGCTGCTAAATGGAGTGAAGGAAACCCGCTACGTGAGTTTACCGAAGCTTCTGGACTTGTTATGCCGGTATTGAACAATGTAGATCACATCTACTTCTTAGATACAAATGAGGCAACCGCAAGCTTAGACGAGCAAACAGAAGGTGACGCAGTATATTCCTACAAAGGTACAGACTATACTAAAGCATCTGTAGTAGCAGGATTGAATGCAGCCGGAGCGCCTAATTCAACTGTCTCTCAACAAGACGCAACTTTATCTAAGAAGATCGATGGTCTTTCTGAAGAAGGAGTGAAAACTTTTGAAGCTGAACTTGTAGAATCTGCATAATGACAAATACTGACTGGCTTAATGAACTCGTTCCTGAGGTTAGTCAGGGCATAAAAACTGCTGTTATGACGGCCAGAGGGGTAGACCCTTTGGCTGTTTATAATGGTAGCGAATCTGTTGAATTAGCAGAAGCTGATTTGTATATGCGGATTTTGATTATGCCAGAATTCTCTGAAGGGAGTTTAAGCATTAAGTACAATACTAGTTCTTTGGAAGAAGCTGCTAATAGAATTTACCTAAAATATGGAGATGAACGCTATACAAGCGGACAGGCAACCATTAAAAGGCAAAAGCTATGATAAGGAGATATCCACATAAAGCAGTCGTTAAGATTGAAACCACAAGTGAAGGTCCCATTCCAGAAGTTACAACCACAACGATTGAACTAGAAGGAAGGTATGAGCCTACAAGCGAAAATAAGAATCTTGACTATTCAGCAAAGTTTTATTGTCCACTTATATATGAATTGGATGTAAATGCCAAAATACTAGACGGTCAGAAGATGGAAATCAACGGTTCGTTTATTGGCATTTCAAAAGCTTGGAACTATCAAACACATTGCGAGATATGGCTGGACTAAAACCGATGTTCAATCTAGGAGCGATTAAGAATTATATGCAGGATCAGATTAATGAGATTGCAGATAAATCTATTCAGGCACTTGAGTACGAAGGAGAACTCTTTATAAACAAAGCCCGGCAAACGGGAAATTATTCAGACAGAACCGGAAACTTGAGATCTTCCATCGGTTACATCATTTTACAAGACGGTAAAGAAGTAAAGTCTTCATTTATTGGCACCACAAATGATGGAACAGAGCAAGGTTACAAAACAGCTCGTGAAGTTGCTTTAGACTACCCAAAAGGAATGGTATTGATAGGAGTTGCAGGAATGGGTTATGCTGCTGCTGTAGAAAGCAGAGGCTATGATGTTATTACTGGCAGCGCTCCAAATTCTAACGACATTAAAGATTTATTAGGTGCAATCAAGCTATAAAATATTACTTGCTTTATATCAGGTGCTAAACGTGCCGGTTGTAACTAATGAAATCTCCAAAATTAAATTTGGTCAGGTTTCAAAAGTCAGTCAATCAGAATTTATTGCGCTTAACACGATCAACAATCCTAATCAGTATTTGCAGAATGGTTTTGCTAACGTGAATATTCATATTGTAAAGCTATCATCAGGAGAAGACAATCACAGCAGATTTCAAAAGCTAACAGACATTATAATTCCAATACTGGATGAGACTCAAATCACAACCGAAAACGGCACTTTCTATTTTCAAATAGATGACGATAAAGGGATTTTTGATGATCCAGACAGAGACGGAATGAGTTATTACAATTTAAGAATCGAATTTCAGACATTATAAACATGGCAAAGCAATTTAACATTTTAGGAGTAGACAAATGTGAGTTTGGTCTACCGGGAGACGGCGTTATGGGAGTCGACCTAACCGAATTTACAGACGTTGAAGTAGGATCAGCCGTAATCGAAGGGTCTAGTGCTAATGAAACCACATTAGCCACTGAGACAAACGACCAGTATTTAACCGTGGACGATACTTCAGACCCAACCACATTTAACATTAGACTTTGGGGAGTTACACCAGAGCAACAAGTGTTACTTATGGGAGGTAAAGTAGGTTCTGTAGCAGATGGTGAAGATGAAGGCTTTTATATGGCGCCCGTATCAAAACCTTCAATTTACCTTTCCTTTAAAATTACAGGTAAAGAGAACAACGGCAAAAGAGGAGTTATAAAATTCCCTTATGCTAAAATAAACGCTCGCGAGCAAGGAACAATCACTAAAAATGGTCTTCCGGCTATTGATGTGACAGTTACAGCAAACACTCCGGTGACTGCTGCTGGTGTAGAGGGCAGCCCTTACACTAAAGGCTTTGAGGACGTAGTTTAATTATTTGGTTAATAATTTGAAAGCCTATGCTGTGATCGGTATAGGCTTTTTTTGACATATTTAAAAATGAACGACAAACAAAAGCTTATAGCGGCCTTGATCGAAAAACCAAGCCGGTATATAATAGACGTGCAAGACAGCACAATGCTTCCCGACAATTTGAAGCAAAAAAAAGAATTAGAATTTGTAGTGAAACCTCCTTCTATGGGAGTATTGGCCTTATGCGCAAGCGAAATACAAAACTTGCCAAACCACCTCACTAAGCCAGAGGCTCAAATCTCATTTGCAGATGCTTTGCCTTATGCCGATAATATGATTCGTGTAATCTGCATCTTATCACACGCAAAAGAATCAGCCTATCCAGACTGGTACGCGCCATTCATTAAAAACAACTGTACGCCAAAAGACATCTACCAGATATTTCAAGAAACTACTCTTAAGATGCAATCGGATTTTTTTTTGCACTCTTTCCAGATTGCCAGCCAGACAAATCCGATGATGATGAGAAGCCTAGAAGATTAAACCCATTTCAAACGATAGGAAGTGTTTCGCATTATTACCATTATGATTATCATAAGGTTTTGTGGGAAATGAGCTTTCAATCTATAATTCTACTCAACGCATCAATCCCCAAATCTAAATCAGATAAGAAGGAAGAAGAGAAAAAACCAAAAACTATGGACTTTAATTCATTAATATGAAACAGCTTTTCAATTACATCTACTCAAGAATAAAAGAAATCAACTTTGAAGAAAACGAACTTTGTAGGCAGTATTGGTTAAAAATTGAACGCCTAAATGCTAATTTCAGTGATCAGGCTGCAATTGTATTGCTATTTGACAATATAGAATGGTTGATTAATTCAAAAGTGGTTAACGGTCTTGCAATTAAAAAACTGGGGGACCTTAATTTAATGGCTGAAAACGGGATCTACTTTGAAGGTGATATCGTAGTCAAGGATTCGCAAGCAATACTTTTTGGCACTGCTAAAGCGAAAGCCTCAGGACACAGTCGAATTAGAGCATTCGATAACTCGCAAGTAGAAGCCGATGACAGCACGTTTGTTTCAGCTTATCACAACTCAAAAGTAAATGCAAAGAACTGCAAGATTCAAGCGTTTAATCAGGTTCAAGTTGAAAGCCGTGGGTTTTGTTTGATTGAAGATTATACGGAGTTAGGCAGTATTGAAGCTACAGTAAAAGATTTGGTTTATTAGATTTCAGTTGTCAACTATTAGTTTACAACTCAATCCGCTTCATTACATTATCTATCTGCAAGTGCTTAATGCCTACTGGTACTTGAAGTATTTCACCATTCAAATACTTATCAGCAAAAACCGTTTCAAAAGTAACTCCGTCAGCAATTAAGAATCCAGGTAGATTCCCGACAATAAACTGCAGCTTTGTTTCATCAAAAAACGGACAAAGCGAGATCCCTTTTGAATTTGCATAATCTAAAAGCGTGTTGAAAATACCCTGTTTATTGATCAGCCATTTTTTACTCTTCCATTCTCCAAATTGATACCAATACCGATGTGATTTGAAAAAGCCAGTCGGTAAATCATATCTCACATTATCTAGTTTCAAACACTCCCAACCAGTTCCGCAAGATCTGCCTTGCAATGCTTCATCATAGCAATCACCTATCCAGTGCGCTTGCAAAATGAATTGATAGGGTTGTACTGGTTTTCCGTAGTAAGTCGCCTTAGTACTACTCCAGTTTTGAATTATTCCGAAAAGCGTTCTGATATGCACATAAGCATTAAGAAGATCAGAAATTTCAAGAGTTACAGTTGTTCCATTATACTCCGCTCCAAACTCCTGAGCAAGCTTTAACGCCTCTGGAAAGTGTTTGGATTTTGATTTGCGGAATTGAAGGATATACATAGCTGCAATTTAGGGAAAGGAACTGATTTATTTATTCATAGAGTCCTATCATAAATCAAATACCACCTACGCACACCCACCCCTAGAAACACATATTTCTTAACCCTCTAATTCTAATTTGCATCAAAACAAAGTAATGGCAGTACGGGGAGATAACAGCTTATTTTTTGCAAGTGGAATTGACAACACAGGACTTCAGCGTGGAGCAATTGATGCTGTAGGTATTGTTCAAGATCTTGCCGGCTCAATCGCTCGTATAAATCCTTTTGCTGCCTTAGTAATTGGAGCCGCATCAGCTTTTGCAGCAATCGCAAGCGAAGGTTATAAAATGATGAAAGACTTTGAGTCAGCAATGGCCGAAGTAAAAACCATTGCAGGACTTCCAGAGGATGCTTTCGACGACCTTTCAAAACAAGTATTTGATTTATACAAAGAGTTAGGAACAGAACCACCCGATGGACTGGCTCGTGGTTTGTATGATATTATAGGATCTGGTTATGAAGCCTCAGAAGCACTTGAATTACTTGAGATTTCAGCAAAAGCGGCAACTGCTGGTGTTACAACAACCTCAGTTGCTTCAGACGGTTTAACTACAATTCTGAATGCATTCGGACTTGAAGCAAAAGATGCAGCACGAGTAGCTGATGTTATGTTTGCTGCTGTTGATCGCGGTAAAATATCATTTGAAGAACTTTCAAGACAAATAGCGCAAGTTGCACCATTGGCAGCAGCCTCGGGTTTCAGTTTTGAAGAAATAGCCGGAGCAATTGCCACACTTACAAAACAAGGTACGCCAGGTGCTCAGGCAATGACACAAATTCGTTCAGCTATTGAAGCATCGAATGAAGTGCTAGGAGAAGGAGCCTCTAAATCTTTGACACTGCAGCAGGCTTTCCAAAAATTATACGATGAGGCAGGAGGAGGCCAGAACAAGCTTAAAGAACTTACTGGTAGAGTAGAGGCGGTTAACGCTGTTCTTGCAATTGCAGGACCTAACCTTCAGGGAGCAACAGAAGATATGTTTGCTATGAGTGAAGCGGCAGGAAGTGTTGACAAAGCTTTTGATATAATCACAAAAACTACTGCCAACCAGTGGGAAATATTTGGAAATAGAGTAAAAGCAAAATCTAAAGAAATTGGTAGCGCTGTACTTGAAATGAGTAATGGTATCGCTACAAACTTGAATCGATTGATAGGTCCTACAGAAAGCCTATCTAAAAAATACGAAGATCAGGCTCAAAAAATCAATGAGCTGTATGCGGAATACAAAGATCTCAATACTGAAGAAAGCAGAAGAATCGAAATACTCGCAGAGATTGAAAGAATAAATCCTTCAATTTTACTAGGAATACAAAATCAAACTGACGCTTATTACAAGTTAGGATTAGCTGTTAGAAAATTTAATGAGTATGCTTTAAACAAGACTATTGTTGATGATAAGTTTGGTGATGATCTTAATAATATACAGGAAGTTGTAAATAGATTTTCTAAACAACAACGTGAGACTGGATCAGATCTTTACAAAGAGTACGCTGAATTCTTAGGAGGTTTACCAAAGCTTCAGTCTTCCTATCAAAAAGAGCTAAATAAAATTATTGATAGCGAAGATGATAGACTAGAGAAAATAAGAAAGATTAGAGCATTGCTGGTTGACAATAATGCATCTGGTCAAAAGCGGGTTGATGTTCCTTTTTCAGATTTAGAGCAATATGATAATCTGGGTAAAACATTGGTTACTCTTGAGGCTCGTTATCAAAAAACACAAAAAGCGAAAGATAATTTTGAACGCTCACTTTCTGATAACAATAGAGATTCAGGATTTGTCATTCAGGAAATTCAGAATATAAATTCTCTTCAAGAATTAAATGCTAAATACGGCAAATTTGAAACAGAATCAATCAAAGAAGCTGTATCTGCAAGGAAGGATTATCTAAAAGAGCGCATTAAAATTGAAGGAGTGCTTCAAGAAATTAATAGCGTTTCTATTCAACAATATAAAAATGACAATAATGCTTTAAAGAAATATCTTGAATCTGATAATGAAGAGATTGTAAAAGCAGCTAAAGCAAGACAACGTGCATTAAATAGTAATTACACTGGAACAGGAGCTGGTACTGGGAGCGATTCAAAGAAAGATGCATTTATTGAAATGCTTAAAGCTCAAGAGGATAGATACAAAGCTTATGAGGCTGTTGTAAATCAAATTGGTCAGGAAATAGCTGATAAGCAATTTGAATCCCTTCTTAAACAAGGTGCAGATTATGGTGAGTTTTTAAAGAATAAGTTGTCTCAAACTAAATCATTTGCAGAGCAGCAAAAAATAGCATTAGCTGCAGAAAATGCGGGCATTGATTTGAACAGAGAATTAGCTACAGCAGTAAGTACTATTAAAGCTATTACTGTTCCTGTTGATGTGGAAATTGATACAACCTCCGTTGACTCACTTAACCGTCAATTAACCACCCTACAAAATAAGTATAATGCTACTCAAATAGATTCTGAACGCAAGTTATTAGCGGATAAAATTATACTGAAAGAACAACAACTTGAAGAGGCTAAGAAATACTTAAATCAAGAAGAAGACATTTATGCTCAACTCACAAAAAGCTTGGGTGATTTGTCTTATCGTGAGCTTCAAAATAGAATTCGTGATCTAAAAAGAAGATTAAAGGAAGAGAGAAACACTGCTGATGAGATTATAAAAATTCAGGGAGAAATACAATCTTCTGAGGATGCTCTTGGTGATAAACTACAAGATACAGCCCAAAGTATTTCATCCTCTTTTAGCGAGGTATCATCTTTGTTTAGAAAATTTGGCGATGAAGATACTGCGAAGTTACTAGATCAACTAGCAGGAGTTGCGGCCGGTGCAGGACAGCTTGCAAAAGGTATAGCTTCCGGAAATCCCGCTGATATTATAGGAGGTGGATTGCAAGTTTTAAATTCAGCTCTTACAGTAGAAGTAGAATCTGACACCGCCAAATTTGAAGCTGCTATCAAAGAGCTTAATAAAGCAATTGATAAGTTAGACTATGTAATTTCTCAAAGTGTAGGTAGCGATAAAGTAGGAAGCAGGCTGAGCCAGATACAAGAATTAGCAGATCTTGAGAAACAAGCAAACTTAGCGGCTCAGGCTGAAAAAGAAGCAGAAAAGCAAGTGAAGCTTCTAGGCCTTACAATAGGTAAAAAAGGCAAAGGAAGCGGGACCGATGCAGCGAAACTTGAAGAATTAGCAGACCAAGCCGAGGAAGCTCGCAGAAAAGTTCAGGAGTTAAAAGAAGAACTTCAGCAGATTTACACCGGTACAACCGCTCAATCAATCACCGATAGCATTATTGAAGGATTCAGAAATGGAAAACTGGCGGCAGAAGATTTCGCCACAGACTTCGGAACGTTAATGCAGGATGCGCTTTTACAAGCATTTCAAATTAAATACCTCGAAAAAGAGGTTGCAAAATTCTATGATGAATTTGCAAAAGCAGGAGAAGATGGGAAATACACATCTTCAGAAATAGAAGCATTAAGAAATTTCTACTCAAGCCTTATCAATGGGGCTCAAAGTGATCTGGATGCAATCAACGCGATTCTTGAAGATAGTGGAATTGGAGCGCTAGGTTCTGAAGCTGAACAAAAGCAGGGATTAAGCGGAGCCATTACAGCAATTACAGAAGACACAGCTAATATACTAGCAGGTTACCTCAATGCCATGCGATTAGATGTTCGTCAGGGTCTTGTAGTGAATCAACAAGCAGTCACTTACCTAGCTCAAATAGAGATCAACACCAGATATAACAGATACCTAGAAAGCATAGACGGAAGATTCGCGAGCATTGAATCAGCAATACTTCAATTTCAAGTAGGATAGATGAAAATATACAGATACATAAACCAGATAAAGACTGAGCTTGAAGATATTGAGATCGACGGTCAAACGGAACTTCGCCAGAAAATAGGAGGGGAAGACGTGGTAACTTCAAGGTTTACAATTGAAGGGCAAAAGCTGGATCTACAAATAGGAGATTTCATTGAATTCAAGGATTCTATTTATACTATTCTTGATGAGCCACAGGTAAAGAAATCACAGAATACATTCTCTTACAATCTTCAATTCAAGTCAGATATGTATATCCTGAAAAATGTTCAGGTTATGCTTGATGAAGATTCAGAATTCTTTTTATTCGGTGACGCCATTGATGCTGTTAGTTTAATAATATCAAACCTAAACAGAGTTTATGGTGCCGGTGTTTACTTTGCAGATTATGTAGAGCCGACAGAAGGAAAAAACCTGAATTTCAATAACGAAAACTGTCTGGCTGCACTTCAGAAATTAGCAGCAGAGTTTGATTGCGAATTCCAGGTTAAAGGGAAGCAAATCACATTTCGTGAAAAGATAGGATCAGAAACCAACCTGAAGTTTGAGTACAAAAAGGGCCTTCGAGATATCGAGCGTTTAACGCTTCAGAACGCTGAATTGGTTACCGTACTATACCCTTATGGTAGTACACAAAATATAACAAACGAATATGGATCAACACGTTTGAAAATTCCTAAGATTGAGAATAATGTTGATGTGTTTGGCACCATTGAGCGAAGCGTAACTTTTGAAGACGTTTACCCGCGTTTAAATGGAGTTGTTTCTTCTTCTTCCAGTATCACGAAATTTCGCGATACCTCAATAGATTTTAATATCAACCAACAGTTAATTGGAGGCGCAAAAGCTAAAGTGATATTTAACACCGGAGATCTCTCAGGACGTGAATTTGAGATTGCCAGTTACAATAATTCAAATAAGGAAATCGAACTTATTCCTTACACAGACGAAACCGATTACACTTCACCGAATGAAACGTTCAGACCTCGTTCTGGTGACAAATATGTTCTTGTCAATATTAAAATGCCTCAGGCTTACATTGATAACGCAGAACAAGAACTTCTGGAGCAAGCAACGGAGTATCTGGAAAAGTACAGCCAACCGAATGTGATTTACAAGGTTAGTCCTCACTATCCCTATTTAAGAAAGAACCAAACCGATTTAAATATAGGGGATATTATAAAGATTACAGATGAAGATTTCGGAATTGATTTTCAGGTCAGGATATTAAGTCTTACCCAAAAACTAAATAATGTATTTGAATATTCACTTGAAATCGGGAGCCAGGTAACGATTAGTTATATCACTCAGGTACTATCAGATCAGAGAAATATTAAAAATACAATTTATCAAAATGAGAAATATGTAAGTGAGCAGTTTAATCGTGTTTTCAATAACATAGGAAATTTCAAAGCTCCTCTATATGTTAACATGGGAGAATTTAATCCCGAAACACATTACCATAATTCACAGAATCGAGTTGACTATGTTTTCAAGTTTAATGAAGAAGGAATTAAAGAATGGTTTACCTACATAGGACAAGACAATCAAGCAGCAGAATTCATTCTTGCCAACTGGCAGTTTATAGATGACAATTTTGAAATTATTGCTACAAATACGCTTCTTGCAGAAAATGCAAATATTGGTGACTGGTTGATTCAAAATGGACAGATTGTATCGCAAGCGATTTATGAGAGCGAAAATGAGGAGGAGATAGAGCCAAGAGTTCAACTCGATGGACTCAACGGGAGCATTAATCTAGTTACTAAATTAAGTATTGAAGGTGCATCTGGTTATAGACCATATAAGCAAAGGTTATCTCTTGATAGCGGGAATGGCGCAGTGCTCTGTATAAGAGATGGTGATGTGTTTCAAGAACTTGCAGCATCATTTTTAAGTAGTGATGGACTAATAGCAGGCTTTCCAGGTTTAGATATATCCTTACTGACTCAAACCCAAATAAATGGAAAAGCCTCTGTAATTGGCAGAGCAAATTCAAACTTACCAATAGATAATATTGGTAACACTGAATTTATTACTGGGGTATTTGGTTCAGCTAAAAATGAGAATCCTAACGGAGTGGATACTTATGGAGGTTATTTTTTTGATCTGAAAACTAATGGAAGGTTTAAAGGTGTTAGAAGAATAACAGAAGCAGCAGATTATAATATAGCTCAATATGACGAATATATTTCCTGCTATAACCAAACCCCTTTGACAATTTATCTTCCAGATCCTGTCACTCACCGATTAGGAAGAGAATTAAAAATAAAGCGTACTGACGCTACTGTAACGATCTCAGGAAATATTTTCAGATCATCCGTTCTTACAAGTTTAGTTATAAATATAGGTGATTGTTGGGTTTTTACTAATGATGGTATTTACTGGCAAGCTAACGCAACACTAGGATAATGACATCATTCAAAAACATACTGTTATCAGATTTAGGAATTACTGTTCAATTCATAACAGGCTACTTAGATATGCCAGCGCGTCAAGGAGAAACCTTTTATGATTGGGGTGACGAGATCGAGCCACTAATTAGTGAAGAAGATATCTATTTTGGCACACGTAGAATAATCATTGAAGCTTTTTATAGAGGAAGTGACTGGTACAGCTCAGCAAAAGTCTTAGAGCAAATTACAACCGAAGAAACGCTATCGACAGAATACGGAGATTTTCAAGTTAAGCTCAATCAGGTTAAAATCCTGAAAGATTACAAAGGAGTTAAAACTTTAAGTATTGAATTTTTAGAACTTAACCCGAATCTATCCGGGGCACTTGCCAATGTAGCACAATTAGACGGAGTTAGACTTGATGGTCACGATCTATTCTCAGAGTTTGGTTTACTTGTTGAAAACGTAAATGGTTTTGATGCTCCAGAACTCAAAGCAGCTCAACAGACCACCGATAAAATAAATGCACTTAGCGAATTTCGTCAACCTCCTGAAATTAATGTGAAAGTCAATGGCATCTACGCATCTAAAGCGGAAATGAGCGCCAAAATTACTGAATTAAATAAGTTATTCGCTAAGGAAGGATTAAGACACTTTGTTTATGGAGGATATGGTTATCAGTGCTACTGCACAGAGGGGTATAAAATAACCATAAACAAAAACTGGGTTTCCATAAATCTGAAATTGAAAGTAATGAGCTGGTATAATATAGAAGCAATTGTTCAGGAAGTCATCGACCGGGTTGAGATAGGAATCAGACCGCAAAGTGATTTGTCTGAAACGGATAATTCTAAGCCTGAATTTGTTTTCGGCAAAGAAACCTTTATTGCAGCTGATAGTTCAAAGCTTGGGGGTGAGCTTCCGGAATTCTACGAAAACAAAGTAGATGCCACTCTTAAAATAAATGATGTGGGTGAAATAGGGCAAAACATTTCAGATTTTAACCTGGATCTTACTTGGAATACAGGTGACTCAACGATTATTGATTTGCTGCCAGATACAACTTGGGTAAGAGGGGTATTTATCATTGGAGGCGAAAACAAAGGCGGTAAGTTAATCCCAGTTACCGACTGGCTTATTTCAGAGAATCTTTCACAAATCGAAATATTAAAAACAATCGAAGACGGCTCTTACATAAGCATTGAAGGGCAGCGCTACGTAAACACTATATAATGGCAACAGATTATTATCCAAGAATAGAACAAGATCAAAAGTTTCAAGAAATTGAGAAGAAGATAAATAGCATTCAGTTTGAAGGTCGTAAACCTTTTAATTCTACAGCTGGTGCCATTGCCTTTTACACAACACCTGGCAATGAGCCAGCGGCACCTATATATTTTGATGTATCTACAGGTAATGCCGGCTCAGGGATTTACATTTATGATCCTGTGGCTGAGACCGCGACTTTTGATAGAAGTTTTGGGTTGAGTGAGGCGGATAAAGCAGAGACCATAGCAGCAGATCAAGAAGGTAAAGTTGCTGACGCTGCATTAACGTTTAAGGAAATTCAAGCAGTTGCAAAAATAGGCAGTGCCACAAAAAATAAATTCGACAAAGCAGGTAAACTAGACAATTTCACAATAAACGGCTCATCAGTATCTAATTTAGAGCGCACAGCATCTAGCGGTAAGTCAACAACGGGTTTAATTAAAACAGAACCTTCAACTGCTTATATAATAATAGACACATTTAACCATACTGATAAAACTAATTTTTTATGGTATGGCAGCAAAAAAGATAAAGCAGATGGTTTTGGTACGCTAACCAGAATAGGTAGTACAAATAATTATACTTTTTCAACACCTGCTTTATCTGAATATGTTGAATTTTCAGTAGGAAGTACAGCGACAAACGTTGATTCGCTAATGGTTACTCCTGGTAGTGTTGTTATCCCTTACGAAAACTACGAGCCATTTTTAAGAGAAATAGGCGCTTCACAAATGCCTACGCCTGAAATTAGCAGCAAGACTATAGGAAGAATTCTCGATATCTATCAAGATCGCAAACAAATTGAGATTACTGGACGTACAGCTGGGAGATGGGATGGTGTTAAAACGTATTCTCTTGCAGACACTAACGCTTCGTATGAGAGAAGTGGTAAACTACCATTAAAAGAATATGAAACTGTATTTTTAGAGTTTACAGCTAATGCGAATGCAAAAAATATAGCTTTTGATATTGCAGGGAATCCGCTTGCCGAAATACCAACGAATACAAATTTTGTATTACCTAAAGGGACTGATTTTATTGCAATATCAAATATAACAAGCGTTCTAAATGCTAAAGTTTATCGCATTGAATCTGTTAAAAAAGAACTATTTAATGAGATTCAGAGAAAAGAGCCAGTAATTAATAGGTCTGGAAATATTTTCAATAGGCAATTGTTGAAATTCTCTCAGTTATTTTCTACTGGTGTTATAGGTTCTAGTGGAAATAAAAGCACTACTGCAATGCAAGAGGTAGAGCCTGAAACGGAATATTACTTATACGGCTCTATTTTTAACGATGGTCAAGGTCGTAATTTCTGTTTTTGGCAATCTGACGGAACTTTCATAGACGCTTCATTAAATTTTGTTTCTGCTGATTATAGCGCAACAAAAAAAAGTCCTAATCTTCCGAATAATCTTATTAAAATAACCACGCCAGCACTTGCTAAATACTTGCGGTTTGAGTTTCACGCTGGAGATACTACGCAGACTGCTGGCATTGAAAACTTCAAAATAATTAAAGCTTCTGATTGGGAAGTGATTAATAATGATGAAGAACGGTTTAGATCTGAAAACACCTATTCAGATATTAAACGTGAGATATCAATGGTTACCAAGCAAGTACCTAATTATTATAACAAAAATATACTTGTATTTGGTGATTCTATTTCAGCCGTTGGGGTTTTAGCTAATAAAAATGGCGCAGGGTGGGTTCGCGAAGTTACACAACTTTTAAGACCAAAAAACTTTTACAACTATGCGAACGGGGGATGGAAACTTACAGACACAAGTTCAAGTTTTGAAAGCGGCTATTTAACCACAGGAGAAAACAGCTTTATAAAAGAGTTGGAACAATTTATATCTGATTACAATGGTGGAGCAGGCACAGTTGAAGCTCCTGATGTAATTATGATTATGGGGTGTGTAAACGATACAGATACCGCGCCTACTAGATACACAACAACAGCAGAAATAGGAACAACAGATAGAGATACGTATTTGGAAACTCAGTTTTTCACAGATAGCGCAACCGCTTCTTATAATACGGTCACTCTAAAAGAATTGTCTACCATAAACAGGGGTAAAATAGTAGGAGCGTTAAGGTATATTGTACAGCGAGCGGGTACAGTATTCCCGAATACTAAATTTATTATAGCTACTTCTACACAGACAACGGCCAACACAGTCAATAATCAAATGAAATGCCGTAAGGATATGATATGGGCTGCTGAAAGAATGGGAATACCTTTAATAGACCAATGGGGCAAAGGTGGTTTACCGACTTTTTGGGATTATCAAACGCCGGGTAGGTACTTATTTGACAAAGTACACCCTTATCAAGATGGTAGTAACATCCTTTATTCTGCTCAGATAATGGGTCGATTTGTTGTAAATGAAATGATTAAACTATTTGCATACAAATAATGGCAAATATGATCCATATACCAACTCTAATCTTTGGCTATAAATTATGACAAACAAAATTAACAATAGCGATAGTAGGCTCTTTGACTATGTAAATTAAATATAAATGAAGCCACAAACACTTTTTTTATTCTTATTCAGTTTTTTATGGAACTACCTGTTATACGCGGGTAGTTCTACCATCGCTGAATACTCATTAGACACTACTATTTTAAAGTTTATGATTCTTGGTTTAGTAGTACCTCCTGTGGCTGTTTATATGCTTATACGTGATCAGAACACAGAAAACCCAGACCGTTGGGATATAGGTATAACGATATTACTTTCAGCCGTCTTTGTATGGATGGGGTATGAATTGCATCACTCTTTTAATTTTCCGTTAGCTATAGGCTTACTCGTTTCATTCGTTACAGGATTAGGAAGTTTAAAACTAGCGATAACCATTAGAGATAGTGGTATAAAAGCGATTGTAGATATATTTTCAGAGGTTAAGAATTGGGCTAAAAATAAACTACAATGAGACAGGATTTTTTCAGCTTGATACAAGAAAAATTAACGGCATTACCCGAGGGTGTGCATATGTTAGCCTTTGCATCGCTTCTAATGTTATACGCATTCCTATGCTTTGGCTTTTGGATGGAGCGAAAAAAGCATAAAACGCACGTAAAAATATACTTCTCTATTCGCACCAGTTTAATAATGCTTTATATGTTCATCAAAGCGAGCGATACAGGCTTTGGAATGTTTGATTTGTTCTTACCTGTTTATATAATAGGGTGGATAGATGGTTTAATTGTAATTAAAGGATTCACGTTTTACAGATGCGAAAATCTTAAAGATGCATTTAAGCGAATG
Source organism: uncultured Flavobacteriaceae bacterium (assembly GCA_963974735.1). Taxonomy (GTDB): domain Bacteria; phylum Bacteroidota; class Bacteroidia; order Flavobacteriales; family Flavobacteriaceae; genus Leeuwenhoekiella. The sequence continues at coordinate 24,602 of CAXBEL010000028.1, forward strand.
ACAAATTTTAATACCTACAGGAAATGATTACAGAACAAGAATTTAAGAAGATTGCCGATAAGATGGGTGTAAGCGTGGCGGTTATCAAAACTGTACGTGATATTGAAAGTTCTGGCAATGGGTTTTTACCAGATGGCTCAACAAAGATTTTGTTTGAAGGTCATAAATTCTGGTCTCAACTTGTCAAGAAAGAACTAGATCCTTACAAGCTACTCAAAGAAGAACATCGTGACGTTCTTTATAAAAATTGGACGAGAGAATTTTATTTAGGTGGCTATAAAGAGTACGATAGACTTACGGAAGCGGTTGAAATGAGTGACGATGTAAGAGTGAAAGAAGCTGCACTTGAAGCGTGTAGCTATGGAAGCTTTCAGGTAATGGGGTATCACGCAAAAGATTTAGGATTTCAAGATGTGTATGATATGTTTTTTTACGCGCGTACTGGAGAGTATCAATCACTCGATTTGTTTTTTAGATTCTGCGAGCATTTCAATTTAACTAGACACTTAAAATCTGGTAACATTAAAGCATTTGTAACAGGATATAATGGTAGTGGTCAAGTAGCCTACTATCTGAATTTATGGAATAAAGCTTATAAAAAATACGCGTAATGAAATTTCAACAAAAGATAATCGCAATAGTTCTAGTCATCTTATTAATAGCTGCTATATGGAAACACTTAAAAAAATAGCACCGTATATCGCAATTATCGTTTTGATCTTTATTGTATTCAGACAATGCAATTCTACAAACGATAAAGCCAGCTCATTAAATTCTACGCAGGATTTTTTAAATGATACTATTTCCTATTATACAAATAAGCTAGGTCAGGAAGTAGCTGAGAAAAAAGCAATTTCCGGAGATAAGCAAGCCTTAGAAATATTACTTTCAAATCAAGTAGATAGTACCGGACAGTTAAAATCACTTGTTCGGAAATTCCAAACTACTCAAGCTGCAGGAAACATATCTCAAGAAACAAGAATTGATACAGTTGAAATTCCTTATGAGATTAAAGTTCCGTATGACTTCAATCGTAAATGGAATAAGAAAACAGATGATTATAGTATAGCCGGAACTTCAGATCAAAACGGAGTTACTATAGAAAACCTAACTGTACCCAATACATTAAGCTTCGCTATTGGTAACAAGAAAAAAGGGTGGTTTAAGTCTGAATATCGCATTGAAGCGGTTAACAGCAATCCTTATGTGCAAACTACAGGATTAGACGCCTACACCTTAGATGTGCCTAACAAACGTATAGGATTAAGTCTATATGTAGGTTATGGCGCAAGCAGCAATTTTAAATTAGAACCATCTGCAGGAATAGCATTAACCTATACGCTATTTAAATTTTAATGCATAATATTATTAATTAACAGTAATATTCCTAGAATATATGCTAATTTTGAATCACAAGCATACTTAATGAATGTATTTCAATTTATAACTAAGAATAAATTTTTAATTTATATATCAATATTACTTTTGCTAGTAACTACAGAATTATACCTTAGATATTTCCAAGGCTTTTGCGACGCTCCATTATTTATACCAAGTAATAGTTATGAATATATAGCAGCTCCCAATCAAGAAGGTGTAAGATTTGGAAATAAATATTATTACAATAGCTTCTCACAAAGATCCCAAGAGCCTGATTATTCAAAAAAGATAATTTTAGGTCTTGGTGATTCAGTTTTAAATGGGGGCACTTTGACAGATCAAAGCGACTTAGCTACAACAATATTTAATAATCAAAACCCCAACTTTCAAATTTTAAATATATCTGCTGGTAGCTGGGGACCTGACAACGTTTCAGAATATATAAAATTGCATGGTTATTTTAAGGCAGGTAGCTTTTTACTATTTGTTAGTAGCCATGATGCATTTGATATTATGACTTTTGAAAAAGTAGTTGGAATTCACAATTCATATCCTAATAAACAATATTTTTTTGCAATTAATGAATTGTTTGATCGGTATTTAGTGCCAAAGTTTAATTATCTATTTAACAAAAGATCAAAGCTTGACCCTGACGAAAGAGTTGTCAATGGAAAAAATATCCGTAAAAAAGGGGGATATTTTAATACTGGATTTGATAGCTTAAATAATATTTCTGATAGCCTATCTATACCTTTGTATATTTATTTACACGCTGATCAATCCGAGTTAAAAAATGGAAAATATAATGATCAAGGCAGAATGATAATTGATTGGGCTAAAAATAATAATATCAATATTTTTCAAGATATTGATATTATAGAAAATACAGATTATAGGGATGGTATTCACCTTAATGAAAAAGGACAATCAAAAATGCTTCAATTTATTAATAATGTTGTTAAACAGTGATTTGTTTTTTTTTAATATTAATCTAATCATTATACATTGTCCAAATCCAGCCTTCAGCCGGCATTTCGTAATCTTTAATTACAAATAGTTGGGAATACTCTCTTTCTCCAGGATATTTATAGTTAACAGCACAGGTGCGGAATTCTTTTATTAATTTAAAATTTGCCACTTTCTTAGGCATACTGTAGCCTGCATTTTCAATCATCTTTTGAAATTGCACTTTCTCATATCGCTGAAGAACTTCAGTAATAGCTTCTTTAGATGTATTTTCAAATCTAAATTTCTTCATTATTCACTATTTAAGATATAATCTGTTTTATACATAAATTAGATTATAATTTATTTCTTGGAATTCTTAAACAACCAATTGAAAAACTTTTCCCAGTTACTTGGATAGTACTTTTGACAATTTTCACAATAGACTGGTGGCCATTCACCTCCAACTCCTAAATCATTCCCGCATTTTTTACAAAATTCTGCCATATCAAATAAGTTAGTAATTAAATTTACTGGATTCTATTCAATCACTGGCGAGGAAATCAGATCAACATAAAGTAATTATCTATCAAATCTGCATTAATTTCGTGAATGCAATCGAATAAGGCTTTAGTCTTATGATCTATATTTTATGCAATAAATATGCAATAAATAAAACCTTCAACCTGTTAACCTTTGATAACATTATGATTTCAATTTTATTAAAAGTGCTTTGGGAGCAGGAGGTCGCAGGTTCGAATCCTGCCACCCCGACTTTTTAACA
>CAXBEL010000029.1:0-27371 GCA_963974735.1 uncultured Flavobacteriaceae bacterium
ATCCTCCAGGCATAACGACAAAGCCTTGAGAGTATTTTACAAACATGACCTTACGCACAAAAAAGTAATCAAAATCGATACTTTTATCACTGTCTATATATGGGTTATCGTGCTGCTCAAAAGGAAGGTCTATATTTAATCCTACAGAAGTTCCTCCGGCTAAATGGGCGCCTTTGTTTCCTGCCTCCATAATACCCGGGCCACCACCAGTGATAACACCATAACCGTTTTCTACAATTTTTTGAGCAATAGAGGAAGCTAATTTATAATACTTCTGATCTGGTTTTATACGTGCACTACCAAAAATAGAAACACAAGGTCCAATTCTGCTCAGCTTCTCAAAACCGCTGACAAATTCGCCCATGATTTTAAATATTGCCCAAGAATCATTGGTTTTTATTTCGTTCCAGCCTTTCGGTGTATTTTCGTTTCTCATTCGTTGTTCTATACATTATCACTTTGGAAATATTCCAAAAGTGCCTAAATTAATTCTTTTCTTAAAAACTGAGCTGTGTAGCTCTTTTTATTTTTGCTTACTTGCTCCGGAGTTCCTTTAGCTACAAGTTGTCCACCATTTTTTCCTCCTTCATACCCTATATCGATAATATGGTCTGCCATCTTGATAACATCCATGTTGTGCTCAATAATAAGCACTGTGTTACCTTTATTAACTAAACGGTTCAAGACATCCATTAGTACTCTTACATCTTCGAAATGCAATCCCGTTGTTGGCTCATCCAAAATGTAAAAGGTATTACCTGTGTCGCGTTTAGAAAGTTCTGTAGCCAGTTTGATACGTTGTGCCTCCCCGCCAGAAAGCGTTGTGGATTGCTGTCCCAGTGAGATATAGCCCAAACCAACATCTTGAATGGTTTTTACCTTACGGTATATTTTCGGAATATGTTCAAAAAATTCTACAGCCTCATTAATGGTCATTTCCAGCACATCTGCAATAGATTTTCCTTTGTACCTAATTTCGAGGGTTTCCCTGTTAAAACGTTTCCCTTGACAAGTCTCACATTCAACATACACATCTGGAAGAAAATTCATTTCAATAACACGCAATCCGCCTCCTTTACAAGTTTCACAACGTCCTCCAGAAACATTAAAGCTAAAACGCCCCGGTTTGTAGCCGCGTATTAAAGCTTCTGGTATTTTAGCAAAAAGACTTCGTATCTCACTAAAAACTCCCGTATAAGTTGCGGGATTAGATCGTGGAGTTCTACCTATGGGTGATTGATTTATATCAATTACCTTATCGCAATTATCAAGACCTTTAATGCTTTTATAAGGTTGTGGCTTTTTAACGCCATTAAAGTAATGCGCATTCATAATAGGGTAGAGGGTCTCGTTGATTAAAGTAGATTTACCACTTCCTGAAACACCTGTAACCACAATCATTTTTCCCAGTGGAATCTTAATTGAAACATTCTTTAAGTTATTGCCTGTAGCACCCTTAAGTTCTATTTCTTTACCATTGCCTTCCCTTCTTTTTTCCGGAATTTCAATTTCTTTTTCTCCGTTAAGATACTGGGCAGTCATTGTATGTTGCTCATCCAACTCTTTAGGTGTTCCCTGTGATATGATTTCGCCGCCATGTTTTCCCGCAAAAGGGCCAATATCTATAACGTGGTCTGCACGCAGGATCATATCCTTATCGTGTTCTACCACAATAACAGAATTGCCTAAATCCCTTAATGACACTAAGGAATTTATCAACTTCTCATTATCCCGTTGATGTAAACCTATACTTGGCTCATCCAGAATATAAAGTACACCCACGAGTTGGGATCCAATTTGTGTTGCAAGCCTTATACGTTGGGCTTCACCTCCAGAAAGCGATTTAGAACTGCGGTTTAAGGATAAATAGGTCAGTCCTACATCTATTAAAAATTGAATACGGGAATTGATTTCTTTTAATACCTCTGAAGCAATTGCAATTTGCTTATCACTTAATTTATCTGGGAGATTCTCAAACCAATCGGCTAATTCCAAGATATCCATATTAGCCAGATCTGCTATACTTTTCTCATTAATTCGAAAGTAAAGCGATTCCTTACGCAATCTGGATCCACCACATTCTGGACAATCAATTTTATCCATGTACTCTTTGGCCCAGCGTTTTAAAGAAGCAGAATCATTATTATGATATGTGCTTTCTATAAACTTGGCTACACCTTCAAAATCAATTTTATAATCTCTGGTAATCCCAAGTGTTTTTGATTCTAAAGAAAACTTTTCTTTACCACCATAGAGAATCATATCTATAGCTTCTTTGGGAATGTTAGCTATGGGATCGGTCAATTTAAAATCGAAGCGCTGTGCAATTATCTCTAATTGCTTAAAGATCCAATTTGCTTTTTGGGGACCATGCGGAGCCAGACCGCCACTTTTTATAGACTTGTTTTTGTCTGGAATTATTTTGTCTTCATTTACTACCTGCAATTTGCCTATACCATTACAAACGGGACATGCCCCTTTAGGTGAGTTAAATGAAAAATTATTAGGCTCTGGATTGGGATAAGAAATTCCAGAAGTAGGACACATAAGGTTTCGGCTAAAATAGCGGGCTTCATTAGTATCCTGATCAAGAACCATTAAGACATCTTCTCCGTGATACATTGCTGTGTTTATACTTTCCAGCAATCTTTTGTCAACATCCTGACTATTTTCAATCTTTAAGCGATCTATTACAATCTCAATATCGTGAGTTTTGTAACGATCTACTTTCATTCCTTTTTCTATATCCTTGACTTCACCATCCACACGTACTTTTACAAATCCTTGTTTAGCAATCTGTTCAAACAGCTCACGATAATGTCCTTTTCTGCTTCTAATGACCGGAGCCAGAATGTTCACACGTTTATCGCTAAAATCTGTTGTTATCAATTCTTGAATCTGATCGTCACTGTAACTTACCATTTTATCCCCAGTAACATAACTGTACGCATCACTCGCGCGGGCGTAAAGCAGTCTTAGGAAATCGTAAATTTCTGTAATGGTGCCTACAGTAGATCGCGGACTCTTGCTGGTGGTTTTCTGCTCTATAGCGATAACTGGTGATAGTCCTTGTATTTTATCGACATCTGGACGCTCTAATCCACCTAAAAACTGTCTGGCATAAGCCGAAAAAGTTTCTATATATCTGCGCTGCCCTTCAGCATAAATCGTATCAAATGCTAAGGAGCTTTTACCGCTTCCTGAAAGACCTGTTATAACAACGAGTTTTTCTCTGGGAATTTTAACGTCTATGTTTTTAAGGTTATGGACTCTGGCGCCATAAACCTCTATAAATTCTTGTGTTTCTGCCATTTTCTTTTCCAAGGGGCAAAGGTACTTAATTAGGTGAAAAATAGAAAGGTGGGAGTATCCCGATTAATTTAGTTGAAGTAGTAGCATAAATGCTTTTAAAACTAGAATTCTACTTGATAATTTGAGAGCATTTCTGTAATGACTTTTTCGGTTTGTGAGAGCAGATCATTCTTTTTTAAACGCATTTTTTCAACCTTTTTAAAAAATGGAACAATACTCCCGTCTTGATAAGCCTCTACAATAGAAGGGTGAACATAATAATTACGGCAAACATCTCTGGTATTGCCCAGACCGGCTGCTGCTGCATCGTAAGCCCTAAGAATATTTTTTGCATTTTTATTTTCATCTTCTTCGTATCCCAAATCGCGTAAGCTTTCAAAAAATATTTTTGTAGCACCCCAGGTTCTAAAATCTTTGGCCGAAAAGAGATCTCCACTTATCTCGTGTATGTAATCATTTATCATACCGCTATCAACGGCATCTTTATGACCATTTTCATCATAAAATTGAAATAATTCCCATCCTGGAATTTCTTCACAAGTATTTACAAGTTCTACAAGCTTGTTATCTGTAATGGGCACATCGTGTTCCTTACCTTTTTTTCCAACAAACTTAAAGCGCATACCACTTTCTGTTGTTTTTACATGACGGGTACGAAGTGTTGATAAGCCATAGGTTTTGTTTCTTTTTGCATAGCAGGCATTACCTACACGTATATGAGTTTCTTCCATAAGGCGTATAACCAGCGCCAGAACCTTACGGCGACTCATCTCCTTAGAATCCAGATCTTTGTCCACCTGTTTTCTTATTTGAGGCAGCACATTAGCAAAAGCGGCCAATTTAAAGAACTTGGTCTCATTTCGTAATTTATTCCAGGTATCGTGATAGAGGTAAACTTTGCGACTTTTATCATCCCTGCCCACAGCTTGTAAATGACCATTGGGCGGTTCTGCAATGCGCACATCTTCCCACCCTGGAGGAATTACCAGTTTGTTTATACGCTCAATTACTTTTTTGGCCTTGATGGGTTTACCATTTTTATCATAGCTAAACCCTTTTTTATTTCTTTTCCTGTAGATGGTTAAATGTTCATCCTTAACATAGATTAGGTCCGCCAATCTAGCAGCTTCTTCAGGACTCGTCAATAATTCTTCAAGATTTTCTTCGGAGATCGTCATACCCTCAAAGATAGATGTAAAGAGGGATTTGTTTGTGATAAGGAAATGTGAAAACTGATTTAAATTTTCTATAAAAAATGAATATAAATGTGGTTATTTCTTCGGGAAGGAGATGAAACTATATTTTTAAGCAATTAAAAATGCCCAGACAGTAATAATTGCCCGGGCATTTAAATTTGGTTGGTTAGCTAAATTTAATCAAAATAACTGAAATTCTGATCCTTTTCAATTTTTAACACACTTTCATAGATTAATCGTATAACATTCTCAACGTCATCACGATGCACCATTTCTACAGTTGTGTGCATATACCTCAGCGGTAAACTTATTAAAGCAGAAGCGACGCCACCATTACTGTATGCAAATGCGTCTGTATCTGTACCGGTCATACGACTACTTGCCATACGCTGAAAAGGTATCTTTTTTTCTTCGGCAACATCTATAATAAGATCACGAAGGCGCTGTTGCACTGCGGGAGCGTAAGAAACAACAGGTCCATCACCTATTTCGGCAAGACCATTAGTCTCTTTTTTAATCATGGGTGTTGTTGTGTCGTGCGTCACATCTGTTACAATGGCAACATTTGGTTTTATAGTATGGGTAATCATTTCTGCCCCACGTAAACCTATTTCCTCTTGCACGGAATTAACAATGTACAAACCGAAATCCAGTTCTTTTTTATTTTCCTTAAGTAAGCGGGCAACTTCTGCTACCATAAATCCGCCCATACGATTGTCTAATGCACGGCAGACAAATTTATTTTTATTCAGTACAGTAAATGTGTCTGGATAAGTGATCACACAACCTACGTGAACGCCCAGCTCTTCAACCTCCTTTTTATTTTTACAGCCTACATCTATAAAAATGTTGTCCTGTTTTGGAGGTTTTTCATCACTCTTATCACGGGTATGAATTGCAGGCCATCCAAAAACACCTTTTACAATACCATCACGCGTATGAATATTGACCATTTTTGAAGGAGCAATCTGATGATCACTACCACCATTGCGAATCACATAAATAAGACCATTGTCTGTTATATAATTTACGTACCACGAAATTTCATCGGCGTGTCCTTCTATTACAACTTTATATTTTGCATCAGGATTAATTACGCCCACAGCGGTACCGTATGTGTCAGTAATAAACTCATCCACATGTGGTCTTAGATAATCCATCCATAATTTTTGCCCATCCCATTCATAACCTGTTGGGGCAGCATTATTTAAGTACTTTTCAAGAAAATCGAGTGATTTTTTATTCAAAATGCTTTTAGCCATAAATCTTCTATTTTTTACGAAAGTAAGAATATTAATACCAATATTACTGCGTTATACGCCTATTAGTTAATTTTGGAATAGTTTTGGCTAATCCTATGCAAAAATAAATTGTGAAGCATATTTTAATCATTTTAAACCTGCTGATCGGGAATTCTCTTTTAGCACAGGTTCTGCCCACTATTGAGCAGGATACGGTGAATTATGAGTATTTTATAATTGAAGGAGACACCATTCCACGAGAGTTTATAGATCTTGAGGAGGTTATAGTTTTTGGAAAACTTAAATTTAAGAATGAGACAGAGCGTAGGCGTTATCTTATTCTTCGTAGAAAAACCCGAAAGGTTTATCCGTATGCCAAACTGGCGGCAGATAGATTAGTCGAGCTCAATGCGCGCCTGGATAGTATGGAAAGTAAAAGTGATCGCAGAAGGTACACAAAGATTATTCAACGGTATGTGGAAGATGAATTTACAGATGAACTTAAGAAATTAACTCGTACAGAAGGGCAGATTTTAGTTAAGTTGATACATCGGCAAACGGGTATAACCACTTTTGACTTAATAAAGGAATTTCGTAGTGGTTGGAAGGCGTTCTGGTTAAATACCACGGCGAGTATGTTTGACATTTCCCTTAAAGTGGAATATGATCCCAGTAATGTGGAAGAAGACTATTACATTGAAGATATTCTGCAGAGGGCATTTCAGGCTCACGAACTGGAGCGGCAGGCATCTGCCCTCGATTTTGACTATTTTAAACTAAAAGATAAATGGACAGCTGTGATTACTCCTCAAGCAAAAGGCATTAAATAAAACTTGCTGAATCTTTTTATTAGTATCAGATAATTACCGAATGCAAAAACCATCAAAATCAACTCTTTTTATGATAATTGCCGCGGTCATAACTTTAGTAGGGCTGCTAACGGGATGGTACTTTTTTCTGTTTCTTGTTATTCCTTTTGGCTTTGGTGTATTTGGAAATAAGAATAAAGATTGATTTTGATTTCTTTTTTGAATAAAGACTTTAAAATACCATTCAAAAAAATCCGTACATTTGTTTACCCAAAACGACAGGAGTTCCCACTATGAGTCAAAAAGTGTTTCTTAACGCTAAAGAGGTAAATATAATTTTAAACCGGCTTGCCTGTCAACTTATTGAAAACCATACTGATTTTTCTGAAACCGTTCTCATTGGTATCCAACCAAGGGGTATACACGTTGCAGAACGTATAAAAAAATTATTGGAGGAAGATTATGGTATTGCCAATGTAAAGATGGGATATCTGGATATTACGTTCTTTAGAGATGATTTTAGAAGAGGGGATAAGCCATTAGAAGCCAATAAAACCAAAATCAATTTTGTAGTTGAGGATAAGAAAGTAGTCTTTATCGACGATGTGCTTTATACTGGCCGAAGTATAAATGCGGCATTAACGGCAATCCAAAGTTTTGGGCGTCCAAGGGAAGTAGAGCTACTTACATTTATAGATCGCAGATTTAGCAGACATTTACCCATACAACCAGATTATAGAGGCAGACAGGTAGATGCTATTAATAAAGAAAAGGTAAAAGTTACCTGGAAAGAGCAGGATGGTGAGGATACGGTGTTCCTCATTAAAAACTAATAATATAAAGACAGGAAGTACTAAGTATAAAGCATAAAAAATGAGCGAATTAAGTGTAAATCACTTACTGGGAATTAAATACATTAACAGAGACGATATTAATCTCATTTTTGAAACTGCAGATCACTTTAAAGAGGTTATTAATAGGCCCATTAAAAAAGTCCCCTCTCTTCGGGACATTACTATTGCCAATTTATTTTTTGAAAACAGTACGCGTACAAAATTATCTTTTGAACTTGCCGAAAAAAGACTGAGTGCCGATGTTATCAATTTTTCCGCAGGAGCTTCTTCAGTTAGTAAAGGGGAAACACTTATAGATACCGTAAACAATATCCTATCTATGAAGGTGGATATGGTCGTTATGCGCCATCCCAATCCCGGTGCAGGGGTTTTTCTTTCTAAAAATATAAAGGCAAGTATTGTAAATGCAGGTGATGGAGCGCACGAGCATCCTACACAGGCATTGCTGGATACGTATTCAATACGAGAAAAATTAGGTGATGTTGCTGGTAAGAAGGTGGTGATAGTAGGCGATATTTTACATAGCCGGGTTGCGCTGTCTAATATTTTTGCCCTCAAACTTTTAGGTGCAGAAGTTAAGGTTTGCGGACCAAAAACTTTAATGCCCAAATACATAGAATCCCTTGGTGTAAAAGTGGATCTTAATTTAAGAAGTGCTCTCAACTGGTGTGATGTAGCCAATATGCTGCGCGTTCAAAATGAACGAATGGATATTAGCTATTTTCCCACTACTCGTGAATACACGCAACAATATGGTCTTAATAGGGATATATTAGAATCTCTGGACAAAGAAATTGTTGTGATGCATCCCGGTCCCATTAATCGCGGGGTAGAAATTACCAGTGATGTTGCAGATTCTGGACAGGCAATTATCTTAAATCAAGTAGAAAACGGAGTTGCTATACGTATGGCTGTTATATATTTGCTAGCTTCAAAAATTAAACACAATGAAGGTAGATAAAAAAGAGACATTCACAATTCTGGGAGACGAGGAGGATAACATAGAAAAATTCGCTTCTTTTCTGGAATTTATTATACCGAAAGCATACACAGAAGAAAATCTGATAATCGACCTTCTCAAATATGAAGAGTTCAATTTACACGATTTGCTTTGCTTTCTCAAAATATCCAACAAACAACGTGCGGCAAAAAAGTCGTTTGTACTGGTAAACAAAGCTATAAATTCTGATGTAGTTCCTGAAGAAATTTTAGTTGTTCCCACTATTCAAGAAGCTAAGGATGTTATTGATCTCGAAGAAATTCAAAGGGATTTGGGCTTTTAAATTCGATTAATAAAATTCTTTAGAATTCAAATCCTCTTGTACAAAATTGCTTATTGCTTTAATAAGGCTTAACTTACAGGCAAAATTCTTGCAAAGGAAATTTCATAATAAAGAATGAAGCTCACCATACTTGGTTGCTATGCAGCGACCCCACGAACATTGACTAATCCCACTTCTCAGGTTTTAGAAATTAAAAATCATATTTTTCTTATAGACTGCGGTGAGGGTACCCAGGTAGAATTAAGGAGAAATAAAATCAAGTTTTCCCGAATAAAACACATTTTTATTTCCCACTTACATGGGGATCATTTCTTCGGCTTAGTAGGTTTGATATCTACGTTTAGATTGCTCAACAGGGAAAATGAACTGCACGTGTACGGCCCTAAAGGAATTAAACAAGCTATCACTATTCAATTGAAGCTGTCCAATTCCTGGACTAATTATCCACTTTATTTTCACGAATTAGAATCTAATTCTTCTCAGTTACTTTTTGAGGATGAAAAAGTAACTGTAGAGACTATTCCTTTAAAGCACCGTATTTATGCGAACGGGTTTATTTTTAAAGAAAAACCCGGTGAGCGCAAACTTAATATGAGTGCAGTTCTTAAGTATGAGATAGATGTTCTTTACTACCGCAAGATTAAAAAAGGACAAGATGCTACTCTTGAAGACGGTACTATTATTCCTAATAAAGAACTCACTTTTGATCCTGATCCTCCCAAAAGCTATGCTTTTTGCAGCGATACGGTTTATAAACCAGATAACATTCCTTTATTGGATGGGGTGACAGCAATGTACCACGAATCCACATTTTTAGAAGCTCACGGACACCTAGCACAGCCTACCGGACATTCTACGGCAAAGCAAGCAGGTATGATGGCTAAAAGGGCTCAGGTTAAAAACTTGATTTTAGGTCATTACTCTACACGTTATCCAGATTTAACCTTATTTGCAAATGAGGCTAAACAAGAATTTGAACCTGTTCTCTTGGCAGACGATGGTAAAGTATTTGAGTTTTAAATCTTCCTTTTTAAATTATTGTGAAAGATGAGTAGTTGCCTTTTTACTTCTTTTGGTTTCTCGTAAATTGCAAGGGAAAATGCAAGCAATGGCAGAAGATTTAAGCGCTTACAGAAAATCCTACGAGCAAGGAGCATTAACAGTTTCAGGAAGTAAGAAAAATCCCTTTGATCAATTTAAAAATTGGTTTAAAGAAGTGGAAGATTCTAAGGGGATTGAAGAAGTAAATGCAATGACCATTTCTACTTTAGGACCTGATAATTTTCCTAAAAACAGAATTGTTCTTTTAAAGCATTATGATGAAGCGGGATTTGTTTTTTACACCAATTATGATAGCGAAAAAGGAAAAGCCATAGCGTCCAATCCTAATGTGTGCATTTCTTTTTTCTGGCCCAATCTAGAGCGTCAGGTCATTAAAGGAATAGCTAAAAAGGTATCGCAAAAACAATCTGACGATTATTTTCATTCACGCCCAGTTGGAAGCCAACTGGGAGCCATAGCCTCTCCGCAAAGTAAGGTTATTCCACATAGAGAATTTTTAGAAGAACGATTAAAAAATCTTAAGAATCAATTCGACGATAAAACCATTCCAAAACCAGAAAACTGGGGAGGATATAGGGTAGAACCACAAGAATTTGAATTTTGGCAGGGAAGACCTAATCGCCTTCATGATAGGTTGCGTTACCTATCTAAAAATGGCCTATGGGAACGTGAGAGACTTGCACCTTAAATTTTTATTATGAAAACACTTTATCTTGTACGTCACGCCAAGTCTTCTTGGGAATTTGATATTGATGATCATCAACGACCACTTAATGAGCGCGGCTTGAATGATGCTCCAAAAGTTGCAAAGCATATAAAAAACAAAATAGAACTTCCTCAAAGAGTGATGAGCAGTGACGCTGTACGCGCTATGACTACAGCTATTTTATATCTTAAAGAACTGGATATTCCTGAGGGAGAACTTGTATTGGAGCATAAATTATATGATTTTAGCGGAAAAGGATTAGATTCAGTTATCCGAAACTGCGATGACAGTATAGATAGATTGATGATATTTGGCCATAATCACGCAATGACCGCAATGGTAAATGAATATGGGGACAAAAGTATAGACAATATTTCTACTGCAGCTTTTACAGCGATAGAATTTGATGCTGGTAGTTGGAAAGATATTCATAATGGCAGAACAAAACTTTACGTAAAACCGAAGCAACTTAAATAAATGAGCATTCAGACAATAGAGACAGATGAAGATAAGTACGTTAATAGAGAAATTAGCTGGCTTCAGTTTAATGCCAGAGTGCTACAGGAAGCTGCAGATGAATCTGTACCGCTAATTGAGCGTTTACGCTTTGTTGGGATCTTTTCAAATAATCTTGATGAATTTTTTAAAGTACGCTACGCTACCGTTAAACGTATTGTAGAAGCTGGAAAAAAAGGGCGAAAAGCTTTAGGTGTCTACGCAGCAGATGAACTGCTCGAGAAAATAACCAATATTGTTATTGACCATCAGGCAGAAAGCCTTAAAATATTAGATGATATTCATAGCAGGCTTGAAGAAGAAAATTTACTTGTTATAAAGGAGGATGAGGTTACTTATCTGGAGCATATAGAGTTTATAAAAACCTTTTTTATGGAAAAGGTAAGTCCTGCTCTGGTTACAATTGTTCTTAATGAAGATCTGGACTTGCCAAGAATACAAGATCTCGAGGCCTATCTTACCATTAAAATGGAAAAAGATGGAGAAGAGAAGCCAAGATATGCATTGGTGGAAATACCTAGTTCTCTTGATCGATTTGTAGTGCTGCCTAAAATTGGCGATAAGGACTATATTATGATTCTTGATGATCTTATACGCTTTAATCTGGATGTGGTTTTTAATATTTTTCAGTATGATCGCATTTCTGCTCATATGATTAAGATTACAAGAGATGCAGAACTTGATTTAGAATCAGATTTGGGTAAAAGTTTTATAGAAAAACTTACTAAAAGTGTAAAGGGTAGGGAAGATGCAGAACCGGTTCGGTTCGTCCACGATCAATCCATAGATCAGGATACCCTATTATTTTTACTTAATAAATTAGGTATTGAGAATACAGATAGTATAATTCCCGGTGGTCGCTACCACAACCGAAAAGATTATATGGGTTTCCCTAGTCTAGGGCGAGAGGATCTTCTTTATTTAAAACAAAAACCGCTGCCTATACAAGGGGTGAGCCTCAATGAAAGTATTTTATCAAAGGTTGCCGAAAGAGACCTTTTACAATACACGCCTTATCATTCTTTTGCCTATGTAATCAAATTTTTGAGGGAAGCAGCTCTTGATCCTACGGTAAAATCGATAAAGATTACTATTTATCGATTGGCCAAGATTAGTCATATAGCCAGCGCACTTATTAATGCCGCCAAGAATGGCAAGGATGTAACGGTTCAAATAGAGTTGCGTGCTCGTTTTGACGAAGAGAGTAATATGATGTATGCTAATAAAATGCAGGATGAGGGAGTCAAACTTATTTTTGGCGTTCCAGGTCTCAAAGTTCACAGCAAAGTTTGCGTTATAGAACGTATAGAAGATGAAAGGATAAAGCGTTACGGTTTTATAAGTACAGGAAATTTTAATGGTGTTACTGCAAGAATATATACAGATTACACACTCTTTACTGCAGATAAACAAATCTTAAAAGATCTGGACAAACTGTTTAATTTCTTTGATACAAATTATATCGTAAATAAATATAAGCACCTTATAATCTCTCCGCATTATGCTAGAAATCGTTTCTACAGATTGATAGATAATGAGATAGAAAAAGTTCGAAATGGCGGGAAAGGATACATTCGGCTTAAAATAAATAGCATGTCTAATTATGCAATAATAGATAAGTTATACGCTGCAAGTCAGGCAGGGGTTAAAATTGAAATGATAATTAGAGGGATTTGCTGTCTTGTCCCAGGAGTTAAAGGTTTAAGCGAAAATATTACAGTTATAAGTATTATAGATAAGTTCTTAGAACATCCTCGTGTATTGATTTTTGGGGAAGAAGGGAACGAGGAAGTTTATATTTCTTCTTCAGACTGGATGACGCGTAATCTTGATAATAGGGTAGAAGTAACTTGTCCTATTTATGACGAGGATATAAAAAAAGAAATTATTGAGACTTTTGAGATTTGTTGGCAGGACAACGTGAAAGCACGTGTGGTTAATGAAACTCAAAATAATGAATACCGTAAAACCGATGGACCTCGTGTTCGTTCACAAGTGGTAACATACGAGTATTATCTTAAAAAATTAGGCTGGTCAGAATGATAAATACCCAAAAATATGGAGCGATAGATATAGGATCTAACGCCGTTCGTCTACTTATTGCTAACGTAATTGAAGCTGAAGGAAGAGAAACAATGTTTCGTAAAAGTTCGTTGGTGCGTGTACCTATACGTTTGGGAGCAGATGTATTTAAAGAAAAACGAATATCTGAGGATAACATAAGTAGAATGGTGGACACCATGATGGCTTTTAAGTTACTTATGCAATCTCACAAAGTTGAGGGTTATAGAGCCTGTGCCACTTCAGCGATGCGTGAAGCAGAGAATGGAGAAGAAGTAGCTCGCATTATTAAAAAGAAAACCGGTGTTGATATTCAGATTATTGATGGGGAAGATGAAGCAAACATTATAGCCAACACAGATTTGCAATCGCTCATTCAATCAGAACGCTCGTATTTGTATGTAGATGTAGGTGGTGGTAGTACAGAGTTTACACTTTACAGTGACGGTAAAGTAATAGATTCAAGGTCCTTTAAATTGGGTACTGTACGTATTCTTGAAGGTCTTGTAGGCCACGCAATTTGGGAGGAAGTAGAGAATTGGATTAAAACAACGACTAAAGGCTACTCAAGAATAGACCTTATTGGTTCTGGAGGAAACATCAACAAAATATTTAAATTGAGCGGTAAGAAAGAAGGTAAACCACTTTCTTATTTTTACCTGGTAACCTTTTATGAGTTTATGCAATCGTATAGTTATGAAGAGCGCATTATAGAATTGGAACTTAATAATGACCGTGCAGATGTTATTGTTCCTGCTACGCGTATTTACCTTTCTGCAATGAAATGGAGTCGTGCAAAAAATATTCATGTTCCCAAAATTGGTTTATCAGACGGAATAATTAAATCTATTTACAACGATAAAAAGCAACTTTCTGACGTTAAAGGTTAGAATTTGGTTAATATTGCGGTTTTAACTTATTCTGAATTGAATAAAACTATAACTATGAAAAATCTCTTTTTTGGTATTCTTTTATTAACCGCTTTTATTGGTAATGCACAGGCGGTTAAATATGGTGTAAAAGCCGGTATTAATATTTCTACTTTAGAAGGGGATTTTTTTGATGATAGTGATAGTCGTATAGGTTTTGCTGCAGGTTTTTTTGCTATAATTCCTTTTGATAATACCTTTAGTTTTCAACCAGAAATTCTTTATTCTGCACAAGGGATAAATACCACTGTAGAAGGTGAGTTTACAGATCAAAGAGAGGAATTAGATTATTTGCAACTGCCGTTGCTATTGCGTGCAGATTTTGGGTCTTTCAATTTTCATCTTGGGCCTCAAGTGGGAGTAGGGGTTTGGAATTCCTTTAATACAGAGGTTTACAAAAACTTCGATTATTCAGCCCTTGCCGGGATTGGTCTTGATGTAACAAAAGCATTTTTTATAGAAGCCAGATATTCTTATGGCTTTAGGAATATAATTGAAGATGCTGTGGGCATAGAAGGAAAGAAGAGATATTTCCAATTTATGGTTGGTTATAAACTATAAATTACAATTCAAATTGAATTTTGTTCTATCCGTGAATACTTTCTTTTTTGCTAAGATCTTTCATTATTTCAGCTTCAAAATCCAAAAGGCTGTCCCATTTTTTATCAACTTCTTCCCGGTTACCATAAGTACGCGCAAGTTTTAAGAATAGAGTATAATGATTTGCCTCGCTTACCATTAAATTGTGGTAGAACTTAGAAAGCTCTTCATCTTGCAACTCTATAGAAAGCAGGCGAAAACGCTCACAGCTACGCGCCTCTATTAAAGCCGCATAAAGCAAACGATGCACCAATTGAGTGGTGCGATCACCACCTTTAGGAAAAAACTTTAAAAGCTGAATAACATAATCATCTTTACGATCTCTTCCCAAAACATTCCCCCGTGCTATTATTTTATCGTGAACCATTTTAAAATGACTGATCTCTTCCTTCGCGAGAGCCACCATTTCCTGAACCAATTCTGTGTATTCTGGAAACGAAACGATTAAAGATATAGCTGTAGAAGCTGCCTTCTGCTCACAGAACGCGTGATCTGTAAGGATATCATCTATGTTTTTTTCTACGATATTGACCCATCGAGGGTCTGTGGGTAATTTAAGTCCTAGCATTATAAATCAAGATCAAATGTTTTACGCAACAGTTCTAAATCGGGGTTTTGTTCCTTTAGTTTTTCATATTTCTCACGATCTGTATAAGCATACTTCTTTTCAGCTTCTTCGTTTACAGTAATTGAAATATCAATGGAATAATTTCTTAGTTTCCTTTTTAAATATTCAAGAAGGCTGTGTTGAGCCCGTTCAAGCTCTACCCGCATGGTTTCATTAGGAAATTCTATATGAATAGTAGTTCCTTCAAGTTTTGGCGTATCTGTTTCAAGATTAGAAGCCATAATTTTTTCACCCTTCTTTATGAGTCGGGTAATATATTCTTTCCATACGGCGTGCAAAGCTATCTCAGTAAATGGTTCGTGAGGAAGATTAGAGGTGTCAGCAGCTTTCTCACTTTTCTTTTGTAAAAGCTCTTTCTTCTTTCTTAAACCCTTTAAGGATAAACCAGAAACTGAGCCTTGAGTTTTTACATCAGGCGTGGAAGGTACAGGCGGCGCTACGGGATTGTGAGAAACGTTTATTGGTTCATTTTGCAAATTAGGTTTTTTCACTTGGTTGGGACCTGTGCTTTCTTTAACTTTTGGTGTTGACTCTTCTAAAGGTTTAGCTGAATTTTCTGCAGGTTTTTTCTGGACTCTAGTCGGATCGGTTTTAAAGTGATGGGGCGGAATTATGAATGAACTATCATTTTTTTTTTCTCCATCATAACTGATAGAGGCCATTTGCATAAGGCAAAGCTCAACGAGAAGACGCTGGTTTCGACTAGTCCTATATTGAAGGTCGCAACCGTTTGCCATTTCTAAGGCAGTCATTAAAAAAGAGAAGGATGTATTTTTTGCCTGCTCCTTGTATTTGGCTTTAGCTTGTTCTCCAACTTCCATTAACTCAATGGTCGCCTCATTTTTACATACCATAAGGTCCCGGTAATGTGATGCCAGGCCAGCTATAAAATGATGCCCATCAAAACCTCTAGCTAAAATCTCATTAAAATTGAGCAAAAGCTGAGGAATGTTATTGGTCAATATCAAATCTGTAGTTTCAAAATACGTATCGTAGTCTAAAACATTGAGGTTTTCAGTAACCGCTTTTCGAGTTAAATCTGCCCCAGAAAAACTAACAACCCGATCAAAAGTGGAAAGCGCATCTCTTAATGCTCCGTCAGCTTTTTGTGCGATGATGTGAAGGGCTTCTTCATCTGCTTTAATTCCTTCCTGTTGTGCAATATCAACCAGATGCTCACGAATGTCTTTTACAGTAATTCTCTTAAAATCAAATATTTGACAACGTGAAAGTATAGTTGGTATTATTTTATGTTTTTCAGTAGTGGCAAGAATGAAGATGGCATGTTTAGGCGGCTCTTCAAGGGTCTTCAAAAAAGCATTAAAGGCTGCTTGAGAAAGCATATGAACTTCATCAATAATATAAACCTTATATTTTCCAACTTGAGGGGGTATGCGAACCTGGTCTATTAGATTACGTATATCATCTACAGAATTGTTAGAAGCGGCATCAAGTTCAAATATATTAAACGCATAATCTTCATCTTCCCGGTCTTCGGCCTGTTGATTTATACGTTTAGCAAGTATACGTGCACATGTTGTTTTGCCCACCCCGCGAGGACCGGTAAAAAGTAATGCCTGAGCAAGATGATTATTACCTATAGCATTTTCAAGTGTGTTGGTAATAGCTTGTTGACCCACCACATCTTTAAAAGTGTCGGGACGATATTTTCTAGCTGATACAATAAAATGCTCCACTGGTAATTTTATGATTATTGCAACGAAATGTTGCAGAAAGACAACAATAACAAAGATAAAAATTGCTTATTCAAATTGATATTTGATAGGCTGTTTTTCATACTTTTTATTAACAATTAAGGGAATATAAGAAAGAAAGATAAGTGTTTATTTTCTATTATTATAAAGCTTACTTTTGCGCCAGCAGGCCGCCTTATCGCTACCAGCGAATGCTGTAGTGAAACCAGGTAAACTCTATGCGGTGCAATGCCATGTAAACCGGTTTTTAAGCGCGTCCCGTGCGATGCCGGAGGGTAGGCAGATAGAGTGTTTGGGCAACCAAACATCGAGATAAATGATAAGGGTTTCTTTAAGAAATACAGAATCCGGCTTATAGGCCTGCTTTTTTATTAATAGTATCTATCCAAACAATCGCTTCATCCAAGGTTTCAAATATTTTATAGGGTATATCAAAAAATATACTTTCATAAGCAGCGGTTTTCTTTTTTGATATGGTGTTGCAAACAATCGCTATACCAGTCATAGTAGAATATTGTGGGTTGTTCATAGAAGAAACCGGATTAACATCATAATTGTTTATGCGGTTTGAAATATAGCCAAAATGACGATTGCCAAAGTGATCTGAAAATATTCGCTGTAGTGTCTTTATGTGTTTATCACTTATAGAGATGCCATCTTTAATTGTAGATATCACATAATTATCGTGAAACACGATGTTGGCGAATTCCACATCAACCTCTTTAACCATTGGCATAATTAATTTTTTTTCTTAAAGATATGTTAATAAAATCTTTAATCAAAAATTAATGCAAAGTTCATATTATTAAATTGAGAAAAAGCTAAATGCACTTCCTCCATATTTTCGAACTTCATTAAAATTAGGGTGGTCTTCTAAAGATGTATGTTTACTATGCTCAATAACTAATTTTCCATTATTACTTAGAAGATTATTATCAAAAACTTTGTTGGCAATATTTTTAAAATCTTCTATATCCATGTCATAAGGAGGATCTGCGAAAATAATGTCATATGCTCCAGAATCTCTATCAAGAAATTTAAAAACATCACTTTTTATTGGCGTAATAGGCATTTCAAATTCTTCTGCCGTTTTACTTATATATTGAATACAGGCAGCGTGCGCATCAACAGATGTTATACTTTCACTTCCGCGGGATGCAAATTCATAGCTTATGTTCCCGGTTCCGGCAAATAAGTCTAATACCTTAATTTGACTTAATTGAAAATGATTGCGTAAAATATTAAATAGCGATTCTTTTGCCATATCTGTAGTTGGTCTAACAGGTAGCTTTTTAGGAGCAGTTAATCGTCTGCCTTTGTATTTACCGCTTATTATTCTCATTAGTCTAAATGTTCTATAAAAAAGGAATTTCTTGTAAAATCCGAATCCTCTTTTTCAGTGTTTTGTATTTTAATATTCCTGATGTATTCATACAGCACTGTATATAAGGCATCACCCTCTTCTATATCGCCTATTAACTCTAATGCTACTTCATCTGGGTTAAGATTAAGTTGCTCGGCACAAAATAGAATATAGTATAAAAAATCCGCAGGGGTAGAATAAGAAAAGGTATTTCCCAGCAATAGATTATTATCCTTATGCACAATTAGATCAAAAGTTGAGTGACCTACATGTGCGACCATCTTATCCTTACCATCATCTATAACTGCTTTGTCCAAAACATTCTTTACAAAGATTGACATACCATGATTGTATGTGAATGATCCAAAATTATCAAAGAAGAAGTTATTGATATTTGCAAAGGGTATAAAAACATTCACTAAATCATACTCGTTGATTTCATCATAAACGGCAAAATCAGTCTTTAATATTTTTGTGTTGTATTTTAAATAGTCTGTTAAATGATTTTCATCAAATAGTGTTGCTGGAACAAAGGCGTATAATTCATTGTGATAAACAACGTTGACTTTTTTGAAGGATTCCTGTAATTGAGTGAATTCTTCAAATATTTTTTCTATTTCCTCAAGGGTTTTCTCTGGAGTAAAAGTTTCAGAAAAGGGAATATATTCTTGGGATAATCTGGATTGAAGAAGCTCATTTTCGATATAAAATGAAAATCCATCCAAGCTGACTTGGATGGATAATATATTATAATCAGGATTTACAACTGAATTAATCTTCACTATCGCCGTAGCTTTGAGGCCAGTTACCACCTGTATCTACTTTAGTCATTGAACCCACAGATAGATAAGCACCATTTACACCATCAACAGATATAACCTGTTTCTCTTTACTTACATAATCCTTAGGTTGATCATGAAGTAGAATTTCTTTAGAAACTTTTGCTTCAAAAACAGGAATTGGCACATCATTAATAGTTAAAGTACCTGCCTCCATTTCAAAGTTAGCATCTACCCCTTTTACAGGAACTTTCATCATGTTCTTGTATCTTCCTGTAGAACCAAATAAAGAATCCTTTACTGGTTTAGTACCTAAAGTGTCAATTAAAGTTTCTTCAGTATAACTATCAACACCATATGCACGGGTTTGTGCTTCATCTAATACAGTAGTATCACGACGTTGTGTTAAAGTGAATTCTGCAGTATCAACAAATCGAATTAAATCATCAAAATTTTTGGCGAACTTTCCAGTTACCTGTTTGTGGGCAAGCTGAGCAGAACGGATATCTTTAAGTTTCTCTATAGCTTTCTGATAGCGTACAACTTTTAAATCATTGAACTTTACCTCGCCATATACTGAATTAAAAAGGGCATATCCCAGTGCTCCTATGACAACCCAAAGTACTATTTGAATTACTAATTTCATTCGATATTTGGTTTTAGATATTAATTAAGGTTACACGCAAATCTACAATTTTTTTTTAATCGTTAAAGGATATCCCCAAAAATTCATTCCTATCTTTACCGACTACAAATGCGATTTATGGAGCTTACCAGCAATGATTTTTATAAAAAGTTACAACAGGATTTTCCACATAACCCTACTGATAAGCAAGATATATTACTTCAACAATTAAGCCGATTTGTTCTTTCTCCTAAAAATAACACTATTTTTTTATTAAAGGGATATGCAGGTACGGGTAAAACAACTGTAATAGGTACACTGGTTAAAAACCTGTGGAAAGCAAAAATGTCTTCGGTGCAATTAGCGCCTACGGGTAGGGCGGCAAAGGTTATTAGTAATTACAGTAACACACAAGCTCAGACCATACATAAAAAAATATATTATCCTAAAAAGCAAAGTGGGGGTGGTGTATCTTTTACGCTTCAGCGAAATAAACATCGCAATACATTATTTATTGTAGATGAAGCTTCAATGATTTCTGATACAGCCTCAGATTCTAAACTTTTTGAAAATGGTTCGTTGCTCGATGATTTGATGGAATATGTTTACAGTGGCAATAATTGCAAACTCATGTTAATAGGTGATGCCGCACAACTTCCGCCAGTTAAAATGGATTTAAGCCCAGCCTTGGATGAAAGGCTTCTTAGTTTGCAATTTGATAAAAATGTAGATGGTATTGAGTTGGATGAAGTAATGCGGCAGGCCGAAACAAGCGGGATTCTGAAAAATGCAACGCGTATAAGGGAATTTCTCGATGATGAATTATATGAAGATTTTCGTTTTGATTTAAGTGGGCAGAAAGATGTTGAGCGATTAATAGACGGTCACGAAATTATGGATGCCATTAATGATTCGTATAGCGAAAACGGCAATGAGGGAACAGCAATCATCGTTAGATCTAATAAAAGGGCCAATCTATATAATCAGAATATTAGAAACCGTATATTATTTAAGGAAGAAGAGGTAAGTGCAGGTGATTATCTAATGGTGGTAAAGAATAATTATTTTTGGTTAGATGCTAAAAGTGAAGCCGGCTTTATTGCAAATGGAGATATTATTGAGGTTTTGGAAATCTTTAGCATAAAGGAATTGTATGGTTTTCGCTTCGCGGAAGTAAAAGTCCAAATGACAGATTATCCCAATCTTAAACCTTTTGAAACTGTTTTACTGCTAGATACGCTTACTTCAGAAACATCTTCCTTGTCTTATGAAGAAGGTAATAAATTGTATCAAGAAGTAATGAAGGATTATGCAGATGAAAAATCAAAGTACCGTAAATTTCTGAAGGTAAAAAACAATACGTTTTTTAACGCGCTACAGGTAAAATTCTCATATGCCATTACTTGTCATAAATCTCAGGGAGGGCAGTGGGAGACTATATTTGTGGAGCAACCTTATTTACCCAATGGTATGGATAAGGACTATCTGCGATGGTTATATACTGCCGTTACCCGAGCAAGAAAAAAACTGTATCTTATAGGTTTTAAAGATGATATGTTTATAGATGTTTAGTAATGGAAATTGAATGGCTTATAAGTATCTTTTTGGGAATAGGTCTTGCGACTGCTGTAGGATTCCGCGTTTTTCTTCCTTTACTCGTTCTTAGCATAGCAACCCATTTTAATATATTGCCCTTACAGGATTCTTGGCAATGGGTAGGAAGTATACCAGCATTAGTTTTACTGGGTACAGCTACGCTCGTAGAGATTTGTGGTTATTACATTCCTTGGATCGATAATATACTGGATACCATTGCTGTCCCATTGGCCGCAGTTGCAGGTACAGCTGTGATGATGGCGACAATGGGTGATATGGAGCCTTGGATTACTTGGTCGCTTGCAATCATTGCTGGTGGCGGTACAGCTGCTATGGTCGCTGGCACAACATCTGCAGCGCGTCTTACATCAACTGCAACAACTGCGGGACTGGGAAACCCAGTCATATCAACAGTAGAAACAGCCGTTTCAGGATTTGTTTCGGTAATTGCAATATTTATTCCTATTCTTGCTGCTATTCTGGTCGTTGTTATTATGTACTTTATAATTAAGCTTTATAAGCGCTTTAAACGCAGACCGGTTGATAAAAATAAGGTCTTAAATTAATTATTTCAAATCTGTGATGCCTAAAAAATTAAAGACGATTGCAATGATTCCTGCCCGATATGAGGCTTCGCGCTTTCCTGGTAAGTTAATGAAAGATCTTGCCGGCAAACCGGTCATTGTACGTACTTATGAAGCTGCTGTAGAAACAAAACTTTTTGATGCAGTTTATGTTGTGACAGACAGCAAAGAAATATTTGATGCCATATTGAAAGCTGGAGGACGGGCGATAATGAGTAAAAAAGAACACAGTTGTGGGAGCGATAGAATTGCTGAAGCTGTTGCAGATATGGATATAGACATAGTGGTAAATGTACAGGGAGATGAACCCTTTACAAATACTGCAGATATGGCTAATGTGTTACATGTATTTTATGAAGAAGGAGCAGAGCGTATAGATTTAGCTTCAATTATGACCCCAATTACGGCAATCGAGGAGATCCAAAATCCTAATAATGTAAAAGTCATAGTAGATCAGGAAAATTTTGCTCTCTATTTTTCCCGCTCCCCAATTCCTTATCCGCGGGATAAAGAAGCTGGAGTGGTTTATTATAAGCATAAGGGTATTTACGCTTTTAGAAAACAAGCGATATTGGATTTCTACAAATTGCCCATGCGCCCTTTAGAGGCTTCTGAGAAAATTGAATGTATTCGTTATCTGGAATATGGTAAGAATATTAAAATGGTCGAATCAAAAACCCCGGCGATAGGTATTGATACTCCAGAGGATTTAGAGGAAGCACGAGCGGTATTTGAAAATTCAGGATCTGATGCGTAGTATAGCAAAATTTATATATAAATCCATTGGATGGAAGTTAATCGGCGAAATCCCGCCGGATTTAAAAAAAGTTGTAATAGTCGCAGCACCACACACAAGTTGGCATGACTTCTATATGGCCTTGCTGGTAAGGCGTGTAATGGGTATCCAAATTAATTTTGTAGGAAAAAAGGAATTATTTCGATGGCCCTTTGGTTGGTATTTTAGAATGGTAGGTGGGGCTCCTCTAGACAGGACACCGGGACAGAATAAAGTGCAGGCGATTGCAAAACTATTTAAAGAGAGGGAAGTTTTTAGGCTAACTCTTGCACCAGAGGGAACACGAAACCGGCTTCTACTATATAGCTGTAGAGGCAGATGTTCCTATTATTTGTATCGCTATGGATTTTAAAAATAAAGAACATAGAATTGCACCTCCTTTTTATCCTACTGGCGAAATTGCCGAAGATTTACCTAAAATTCAAGCCTTTTTTAAAGGGGTTATAGGTAAAGTACCTAAGTACAGTTAGTATCAAAAACACCTTTAAAAGTCATTTTTAGTCAATTTTTATAAGGTTGAAATTACTAAAGCTTTCCCAAACTTTTTGAAAGCTTCCTAATAGCAAGTTAAAGTTATTCCTCTCTAAACCAGATAAAATATTGACAGCTAAACATTTGAAATTTTAAGTAAGCTTTTGCTTTGTGATTCTCTTAAACCGCGCTATTACTAGCTGCGTATATTTGAAACGAACGAAAAAGCAATTTTAACTTAATTAAATTTCATTTATGAAAATTTCAAAACTATTATTTTTAGGAGTTCTTGGCTCATTTACTTTTGCCTCTTGTAGCTCAGATGACGATAACAATACAGATATTGACAATGGGGACACAGATACGGCAGATTTATATGCAACGAACCATAGCGATGGGAATGTTACAAAATACAATTTGGTAACAGGTGAGGCAACAACTTTTGTAACCGGTTCTTCAGATGCTGAGGGTATTTATTATTCTCCAGAAGATGATTCTTTTACTCAAGCTTCCAGATCTGCAGCTTTAAATACTTCATTAGATACTTATCTTGATGTTAACACACTAAGCACAGATTTATCCATTAACATTGATGCAGCTTTTTCTAGTTCTGCAGATTTAGAGAGTCCTCGTGATCTTGCTGTGAACGGAAATACTTATGTGGTTTCTGATAATGCAGATGTTGATGGCGACGATACTACAGCAGATGGAAGATTTTTTATCTATACAAGAACAAATGGTGATTTTACTTTACGTAATGTAGTCACTGTAGACTTTAAAGTTTGGGGTATTGAATTTGTAGGAAACGATCTATATGCCATTGTTGATACTACAAATGAATTAGCAGTGTTTACTAATTTCACTGCAATTAATACTACCGATGCTATTATTTCTGCATCAAAAACAATTGCTGTAGAAGGAATTGTACGTACTCACGGATTGGATTATGACGGAGGAACAATGATCTTAACAGATATTGGTGCTGCAAGTTCAGATAATGACGGTGCTTTTCATATCATAACAGACTTTGATTCAAAATTTGATGGCGTAGCCGATGGAGAGATGCTAGCCGTATCAAGTCAAAGTAGAGTAGAAGGAGCGGCTACATTTTTAGGAAATCCTGTGAATGTTGTTTATGATGCAGATTCTGATACTGTATTTGTTGCAGAATTAGCAAATGGAGGTGGTAGAGTACTTTCTTTTGAAAATGCATCTTCAGCTTCAGGTGAAGTTAATCCAGCGATTAATAATAATCTTTCAGGAGTATCTTCATTATACTTTTACGCTGAATAATTTTTGGCTAAATAATAATAAAAAACCGTGGCAATTGCCACGGTTTTTTTATGCTTTAAATTTAAAAATGTTACTTCTGGAAGAAAATAAGTTCTGAAGTAACATCTAATTTTCTAAAATTCCAATTTTGTTGAATGTATTCTAATGCCTTAAAAGTGTAAAAAAAGGAATGGGTGAAGTCATTTTTGTAAGCCCATTGCTCAAAGTCGATACTTGAGTCATATAAAGAGGTTTTACATAATAATGACCCATTGGGCTTCAAAAGATCATCCAGTGTATTAAACTCCTCTTTAGGCTGATGAAAATGCTCGATTACCTCACAGCAAACAATATAATCGTATTGCTTTCTAAAAATGGATTCTGAATGTTTGTAAATAGGATCATAAGTAGTAATATTAAATCCTTCCATTTTTAGCAGTTTACTAAATACCGGAGTAGGTCCAGAACCAAAGTCCAGACCCGAATCCTCTCTAGAAAAATTTGCTTTTACTGAATTAATTAAGGGTTGAAGAAATTCTAAATAGCCCTCATTCTTAATAGTATTCTCGTGATAATCATACCGTTCCTTTTCTGCTCTGGGATGCGGCAAATCTTTACTGTTTAAAAATAAAGAATCGCAATATGTGCATTGCAAATACTCTCTTTTATCATAAATGGCAAAGAACTGTGCATCATTCTCGCAAAGGGGGCAATCCATAAAAATAAATTAATAAATGGTTTTGAGCTTCTTTAGCTTGGCTTTCCAGATTTCTAATGTTTTCTTATGGTTGGCGATATTTTTATGCACCTCTTTGACCATAGGATTGTCATCAGGAACATGTTGAAAGAAGCCTAAATTATTTTCAAGCTGAAAAATTTCAGACTTAACTTCATCTATTTTTTTAGTAATAAAATATCTCTCCTTATTAATTTGATGATCATCGTCTCTATCTGCCATAGCAGCAACACGATTATCATATTTAATCATTTCAGATTCTTTTCTACTCAAATCCAGTTTTTTGAATAGACCATCCAATATTTTATTAAAATCCTGCTCTATATTCTTTTTAGAATAGGGTACACGGCCTATTTTCTTCCACTGGGATATTGTTTCCTTTATGCTTTTTAAATCCGCTTCTGCTTCTCCAGAAGGTTTGTAGTTCTTAAAGGTCTCAAGTAATTCCTGCTTTTGTTTTAGATTAGCCTTTTCTTCTTCAAGGGCTTCATTTTTAGAAGCGTGCAGACGGTCAAAGTAATCATTACAGGCCTTTTTAAAACGTTTCCAGATCTTGTCACTGTCTTTACGAGGGACGTGGCCTATCTTTTTCCACTCAGACTGAATTTTTTTCATCAGTTCTGTTGTGGTTTCCTTGTCTTCGTTATCCTTGTTATCCTCAGCAATTTTGACCAGTTCCATCTTTTTATTTAGATTGTCATACTGCTCTTTTTTCTGATTTTTATAAAAGGCGTTTTTATTTCTATTAAAAGTACGTGTTGCTTTTTTAAAGGCTTTCCAAGTGTCCTCATTGCTTTTTCTAGGAACGCGTCCTATAGCAAAAAAGTCATCTCTTAAGGCTTCAACCTGCTTCATTTGATTTTGCCACGCATTATGCGATTTTATGGGAGCTTCTGCCTTTTCTTCAATCTTTTTGATAACCTCCTGTTTTTTAAGGAGATTTTCTTCATAAATCTTATCTATATTCTTGAAGTAATCCTGTCTGGATTCGTGTATTTTTTTAGTTGCGGCACTAAATTTATCCCAAATTTCTTCGCGATATTCACGGGCTACGGGACCTACTTCTTCTTTCCAGATTTTGTGAAGCATCTGTAACTCTCTAAAAGAGCGGTTTACATCTTGCTCTTTAGTAAGTTCTTCTGCCTGCTCAATTAGTTTAAGCTTTTTATCCAGATTATGCTTAAAATCTATATCCCTAAACTCTCTGTTTAAATGTAGAAAATCATAGAAGTTCTCAACGTGGTGGTGATAATTGTTCCAAACCAGATTGTAGCGATCACGCGGAATATTACCCGCATTGCGCCAGCGTTCCTGTATATCTTTAAATCTCTCGTAAGTAGTATTTATACTGTCTTCACCACCTAGTTCATCTTTAAGATTTTTAAGTTCTTCAATAAGATGATTACGGTTGTCAAGATTTGCATTGAGATCTTTTTTGAGATTCTTGTAATAGTTGTTACGCTTTTCACGATACTCAAAATAAAGGGTATTGAATTCTTTCTTTAAGGGACTGTAATACCGAAAATCAATAATGTTGCCACCTTCTTCAAGAAACTTTTCTTTAGCTTCTTCCTGTTCTTCTTCAAACTGAGAAATAAACGCTGATCTTATCTCATCAACATGTTCTTTAATAGTTTGAATTTTATGACGTTGCATCAATGACTTAAATTCCTTGATTAACTCTTCCTTAGAGAGTTTTTCATAGTCTTTTTTAGGAATATTGTGACGCTCTGCAGATTCTTCATCCTCACTATGTTCATTTAATGCAGACTCAATATCATCGTGATCTACATCATCCTCATGCTCATCATCGTCCTCAGCAAAATCTTCATCCTCATCGTGAGAATCTCCTATGGGCTCTTCTTTTTTTGCTCCTTCTATTACAGAAATAGAGTCTGTGACCAGCTCATCATCTACAGAGGCTTCTTCAGTTTCGATCTCTTTTTCTATACTTTCTACAGAAGGCAATTCCGTTTGATTAGCCTCATCAATAATGGCTTTTTCAATTGAATCGATTTGCTTCTTTTCTTCCGGGGATTCGTTGCGCTCTTCAGACATTTCTTTCAATGTTAAGGTTCAAAATAAATAGGAGTTAAAGATACTATTAACTCGTCAAATAACAAGTGAGGTATTGGGTTGATTCCTTTATAAGTTCCAGATGCGCCAAGCGGCCTCAGCCTGTAACTTAAGCATTTCTAAGCCATTACTTGTGCGGGCCCCTTGTTGTTTTCCTTTTT
>CAXBEL010000030.1:0-26893 GCA_963974735.1 uncultured Flavobacteriaceae bacterium
CCGTTTGTTGGTGCTGTAATTTGTGTTACAGAAGTGGGATCTATCGTTCCGTCTACATCGGTATCGTTACCAATTACATTGATCGCTACTGCGGTATCTTCATCTGTTGTTGCTGCATCTGGATTGGCTACAGGCAATGTATTAGCTACAACACAAGCTGTAGCATCTGCACTATCTGTTACAGCAGTTGTAATAGCTTGCCCACCACTTGCAACATTTGGAATACCATTTGCATCAACAACATCTCCAAGAGAATTATCTGCATCAAGATCTGAAGCTGAAAAAGTACCAGCTCCTTCTATAGCATCTGCACAACCATCATTATCGGCATCTGTATCAAAATAATCTGGAATTGTATCTAAATCTGTATCACAAAAAGTTTGAAAAACTAAAATATCATCAATAGCTAAATCATTTCCTTCTCCAGTATCTCCTAAGTTTATTAAAACAATGTCTATATTATCTGTTGTAGTTGGAATGAAAAGTGTTGGATTTTCAAAAAATTTCCAAGCATTTGCCCAATCCCCAGATGCGGCTATGGCAATAGGGTTTGTATCGAATTCATAAAGTAAAGAGTTATCACTTGTTCTTTCAAATCTAATTCTAAAATTAGGAAGGTTTCTAGCTCCTTGAACATCCATATTCATGGCCCATAAAGAAGCATTAATTGGCGCACCTGTTACTACATTTGTTAGTGTACGTCTGTAAAATTCTTCGCCTGCAATACCTGCATTTACCATAAACATTCTGCCTCCTGCTGCTGTTGCGCCATCGGTATGATCGCCTAAAGGTTGCCATACACCATTTGCAAAGGCT
Organism: uncultured Flavobacteriaceae bacterium; assembly: GCA_963974735.1. Lineage (GTDB taxonomy): Bacteria > Bacteroidota > Bacteroidia > Flavobacteriales > Flavobacteriaceae > Leeuwenhoekiella. The sequence goes on from CAXBEL010000030.1 coordinate 817, forward strand.
GCAACTTCTTGTGGATTATCAAAAACAGTATAATACCCATCTTGTAAAGAAAATCCTGGAGATGATGCTCCTGCTCCAAATCCTGTGGGCACGGTACCTTCAATAGCTTCATAGTAGGCATATGTTGTAACAGCCCCTGTTCCTACACCTGGTAAATCTGTACTAGTTGCTCCATTTGGTTGTTGCCCAAAGGTTTCATTAAAAAGGGTGACACTAATAGAACCTGATGTACCACAAGACGAATTTTCATCTGTATCAAGAATTCCATCATTATCATCATCAAGATCACATCCATCTGGGATAGTATCGCCATCGTTATCGGCAAAATCATCAAATCCAGGACAAACATCGGCTGAATCTGGCACACCATCGCCATCGCTATCTGGCGGACAAGCCGCAGAATCTAAAGCATCTGTTACAGCTGGAGCATTTGCCTGTGGACTTCCTGTTATTGTTGGAATACCATCTGCATCTACTGTATCTCCTAGGGATTTATCTGAATCGAGATCTGAAAATGTAAATGTTCCTCCTCCCTCAATAGCATCTGCACAACCATCGTTATCTGAATCTGTGTCTAATGCATTTTCTATTCCATCTCCATCTTCATCACATTCTACATTTAAATTAAAATAGAAATCATCAAAACGCACTCTATTTTGAGGATCTGCATTTTGTTCATCATAAAAATATACTCTTACATAATATGTTGAATTTGCATTAAGTATATAATCATTAATATTATTTCCAAAAAAAGCATAACCTCCAGCTGCAGGATCCATATCTCCTATTTGTACATCTTGAAGTAAAGGGGTTACACCACTAAAATCTGTAGACGTTGATATTTCTAAAGACAACTTATGATTACCCATTTCATTTTCAATATTCCCTGCTTCACTTGTAAAGTATCCAAAGTTTAACTGATAAATAGATAAATTAGAATTTGGTGTAAAGGAAACTTCTATATAATCGTTATTTGTTTTTGCTGCATTGTATGTTGCTTGATCTGCTCCTCCAAATATATAAGTGAAACCATTGTCTGGGTTTTCAAAAAGACCAGAACCAAAAGAAAGGTCGTTAGCATTGCTGAAAAAAGTTGAAGCATCTGGACTTGTACCGTAAGTAACGGCTTGACCTTGACCACCTCCATCGTTATGATTCCATTGAATATCTATTGGTGCACATGCTTCATCTGTATCTAAAATACCATCATTATCATCATCTAAATCACAACCATCTGGTACTAAATCGCCATCTGTATCTATAGTATCATCAAAACCATCACAGACATCATTTAAATTAATAACACCATCTGCATCGTCGTCACACTCATTACCTGTAACTAATGCATTTATTGAACTTACATCTGTTTGCCCTCCAGATGCAATAGTAGGTATTCCATTAGCATCTACAGTACCTCCTAAACTTGTATCTACATCTAAATCTGACAATGTAAATGTTCCTGAGTTTTCTAAAGCATCTGGACATCCATCTGCATCACTATCTAAATCTAAATAATCTGGAATTGTATCATTATCTGTATCTCTACAGGTTTGAAATAACACAACATCATCTATTAATACACCACTTTGTCCAACCCCCAAAGTTCCTGTAGACGCTATACTAATAGTAACATCACTACTTGTTGGATTTAAAGTTGTTGAATATGTATCCCATACTATTGTAGAAATGCTTTCGCCAACTACACCAGGACTATTAGGTGTTGCTGTGCTTGTTGGCTGCAGGGTTGTTAGTAAAATTGGAGCACCTGCACCATAGGTAACATACACTTCGGCTTCAAAAACACCATTTTCTGCTGAACTATAAGCCATTGAAAAAGAAATAGTTTCACTTGTAACAAAGCCAGAAAATGTTTTTTCAATATTTGCTGCACTTGGTGTACCATATAAATCTATACTTTGTATACCAGATGCTGAGTTAAATAAATCCTGAATAACATCAAAAGTTCCTGCATTTGTAGTTGACCACCCATCAAAGGATGTTTGGTCTATGTATAAATCTACCTCACCATCACCATCTGAATCTGGACCTTCTGTAACAGTTAACCCTAAGGTTGAAATATTTGGGTTTTCGAAAGAATTGTTAATATCTGTAGGGCACTCTTCACTATCTAAAATACCATCATTATCATCATCTAAATCACAACCATCTGGTACTAAATCGCCATCTGCATCTATAGTATCATCAAAACCATTACATACATCTGAAGTATCGGGAACTCCGTCTCCATCTGAATCTAAAGCTATTTCGCCCACAGGACAGGTTATGGTTTGCTCTAAACCTGTACATACAGCTAGTTTTTCTAACTGAATATCATCTATATAAAAATCATTACCACTATTATTACTATTATTATTTCTAAGTGCTATTGCAACATCTGAACTAGTACAACCTGCTGGAACATTGAAGTCTAGTGTATACTCTGTCCACACATCTTCTGTAGATGTAAAAGGAATTGTTTGAGAACCTAGAACACTTCCATCTGCAACATCCTTAGCTTCTAAGGTAATTTGCGCTCCTGCATTTACTACATACATCCATACAGATAAACGATAACATTCGTCTAATTCTAAACTAACTTGTCGTTCATAAAAATCTGCCAATGTACTACCTGCATTAACAACTAAAACCGCTCCATTGGTATCTCCAGTTGTATGATCATCTGTAGCAGGATTCCCATTATCTCCTCCAGTATTACCAACAGGTTGGTTACCTGTCCAAAACCAATAGTATGGATTAGGGTAATCGTCTGCAATATGATTGGGATCAATTACTGCATAATGATTATTTTCAATAGCTTTTTCATTTACTGTTCCATTAGGATTACCAAAAATAAAAGCTCCCGATGGCATATATTCCGAAGTAAGTCTTACTGTAGATTGCCCAAAATCCTCATTAAAAATTGTTTGAGCACTTACTTTATTAACTGACAAAAAAGTTACTATAAGTGTTAATAAATATGATGATTTGAGTAATTTAGTTTTCATAAAGAAAATATTAAAATTCGTATATAGTTCGGTAAAAATATATGTATCAATCGGGTAGAATTTTAATGTTAGACGAGTAGAAGTTTTGTGTAGATGAATGCTATTTATATTCCGTTTATCAGAAAAGTGAAAAAAATTTCTCTTGAATAGTTTTGGTACAAATTGGCATAAAAAAAAGCTGCCCCACATAGGGCAGCTTTTCACTATTAGCTTAAATTTTACTTATTCTATTTTTTTCTTCGAAATCTGGAATCATCAAATTCCCTTCTATTATAAAAGCGGTTATCTTCATAATCAGGTCCCATATTATCAGAATCCACAGCCTTTCGCGCATCTCTTCTTTCTAAATCACCTTCTGTACTATCTACATAATTTTCAGAATTACGCGCAAGTTCTTCTTCATAAGTATTATCACCTCTTAGTTGCGCCTCCCTACTTTTCTCTTCCCTACTGTGCACGTCTTTGGCTACGTCATTTTTACTACTTAAATCGGTGTTTTTAGAATAGCTTATTTCCCTTTGTGGGTCGTAGTCCACGCGATCTTCAAGTTCTCTTTTCTCTGGGTCATACCTATTGTTACGGCTATAAGAATCCAGAACTATTACCTCATAATCCCTATCCAACTGCGAGCCTTTTCTTATTCGTTTTGTTTCGGCAAAAGTTTGATGATCTATGCTCTCTGTATATACAAATTTCTGATCCTCATTAAGATCTACCAGACCTATGGGTATTATCACATGGTTCTCTCCATCTTTATTTATAAACTCTCTTACATCCATATTTGCAGGTTTGCCATAAGGATCGTGATTGGCTTCAATAATCGTACTATCTACTTCTACATCAAGATAAACGACTTTCTCTAAATCTTGGTTGACTAATAGATTATCTACCTTTCCTATTACTCGATTATTAAAATCCCGTACATCCCATCCGCGCACATCAGAATCACTACTTACTATTTTGTAGTCTGAAAGTTCGCTGAGATAGTATAAATTCTTCTTTTTATCTGTCATGATTTTTTTATTAGTTGTTAATTCATCTTTTGCAATACCTGTACAGATTGTTTGAAAAACGAATTGATAGCATTGCTCTCTTGAGAAGAATCTGAACCTATTTGTGAAACAGAATCCTTCAACTCTTCTATATCAGAAGAGAGATTGGGATATTTTTCCTGCTGCATTTTTTCAAGCGCTGAAACTATAGTGTTTCCCTCCTTTTTAATTGTAGAATTAATACCGGCGGTATTTAGTCTATTGGGCTGATCATCTCCATCTCCTGTTTCAAATAAATTTTCATTTAATTTAACATTAATGATAGCCGCTTTTGCCTGAATCGCATTTTTTAATTGCAGAATTGCATCTTGCGTATATTGTGGATCCGTACCCAATTTTGTGGTATCACTTATTGCTGAAGTAAGACCTGCGGGTAGAGCGGTATTTGCCTGTAAGCTATCAGTCTGGTCATTATAAACATCAGTCTGATCTGTTACCGGTCGATCTTGCAGATGTGTATCCTCAGTATCGTCAGCCATTCTTAAATTGTCGTCATCCTGGGCATCATTATCCCAATAAACGAAATAAAAAATAACAGCTAATACTACTAAAATACCCAGTATCCAGGGCCAAACCGGTTTTTTCTTTTCAATCTTGATTTCTGCCATATTTTTGATTTTTGTTAGTTATAATTTTCTCTTCTAAATTACCTCTTATAAATGCTATTATGATTTTTATGTCGCTAAATTATTGTTAAACAATTATTAAAAATAATACAACATTTCCTATTAAGATTTTAATTGAATTATTTTTAATGTAAGATTTTAACTAAAAAATTAAAACAATGAAAAGCTATTCAAAAGAATTGGAATCCAGCTTAAATGCTTTGTTGGAAAAAAACAGAGACGCTGAGAAAGGATTTAAAAAAGCTGCTGATCATACAGAGCACGTAAACTTGAAAAACTATTTTATGTCCAAGTCGCGTCAAAGACGTGATTATGCAAATCAATTAAAATCTGAAATTGCCACATATGGTGAAAAGCCAGATGACAGTAGTAGTTTTACAGGAGCAGCCCACAGAGCATGGATGGATGTAAAAGCCTTATTTTCATTTGATGATGAAGAATCTATGCTTGAAGAGGCAATACGTGGCGAAGAAGCAGCTGTAGAAGAATATGACAAAATTATTTACAATAAAGATTTGCCTCAATCTACTAAATCATTGCTCAGCAAACATGTAAATGAGATAAGATCTGGTCTTGCTAAAATTCGTTCTCTAGAAGATTTAAGAGAAATGAATTACTAGAATCTGCAGTGTATTTTTTTGATATCCTTTTTATCAAAAAGCCAAATTACAAGCTAGAAAGAATTTTAAATTTCCTTTTGGCTATGTAATTTGGCTTTTCGTTTTTGGTAACTGTTCTTGTTATATATCTCTGATAAAAAATATAATAATTAAAAACAATACAATGCCATAATTTTTACTTGCCATCAAATTTAACCGAAACTACTGCCGATGGAGAGTCCGCAGTAAGTTTAGGATCTTTGGATTTGTAAGTGAAATAAACATCGTGAAATTTACCATCATCTACAGGTTCAAAAATTAAAGTAACCATACCGCCCTGCTGCTTTGCATTAGGAACTGGCATACTTCCCGTGCCTATTAATTTACCGTCTGGCGCATCTAAATGCGCTTCGTAATCAAAGCCTACTTTCATTACTCCTTGCCAGCCCATAGCAATCTGCGCAGTCTTAACCGAAGTTAAATCTACATGTGGTATGGCAAGCCATCCTTGATCTGCAGGACTCAATAAAATTTTATTTCCACCATAGGTCATTGCCGTAAATCCTTCTGTTTTAATACTATATGATATTGCTATAGTGCTGCCCGGCAGTTTAAATTGAGAAGAACCCGTTAAGGATTTACTTCCTTCTGCCCCTTTATCTGTATAACTCGCCGTTAAAATCAAAGAATTTGCTGGCGCAGTATTTTCCGGTATAATAGTACCACTTGCCGGCAGGGATTTGTTTGCCGCTTCTTCATTAGTAAGGGATAAAATATAATCTGTTATCTGTTTAGTATCTGCAGCAGTTAAAGTAGGATGCGCTGGCATCATAACCTCTCCCCAAACGCCTGCACCGCCTTCTTTTATCTTTTCACCCAAATAGGCATATACATCTTTCTTGTTCTTGTATTTCTGCGATACCTCGAGATAAGATGGGCCTATAGATTTTTCGCTTTGCTTATGACAGCTTCTACAGTCTAAAGTCTGGGTAAGCGTCTTACCTACTATTGCCGCTGTAACTTCTTGATGACCTTGTTTTAAAGAGGCACCATCCAAACCTTCCATATAATCTACAGCGACAAAAATATTAGACTCATCAATAGCATTGGCATCTTCCTTATCGTTAACCACAACTTCATAGTCCAGAGGAACTCCAGGCATAAAAAAGGATTTATTTCCACCATTTATTTTTATGCTTACTTCTGGCATTTCGTTACCCGCATAAACAGTAATTACATCGCTTTTGGCAGACGCTTTCCTGCTATCCTCTACCGTAACCGAAACAGGATACTCCCCTGGATCAGAATAGGTATATTTAAGTTCTGGTTCCTTTGTTTCTTTAGTAGTGCCATCACCCAAATCCCATTTGTATGTAACCTCATCTTTTTCCCTGTCGCGTGCATTCACCTTAGCATGAATTGTAAACGGAAGACTACCCGACGTTTTATCAACTTCAATACCTTCAACTAATGGTGGGCGATTTCCTCCATTGTAATCAATACGTGCTAAGCCAGAATCGTCATTCTGACTAAACCAGCCACTACCGTATTCTAAAAGATAAAGCTGACCATCTGGACCTACTTCCATATCTATTAGGGAATTTACCTTTACCAATGGAGCAAAAGGTTCCATCTTATTAAACTCACCATTGGGGAAAAAAGTAACAGCCTTCATCCAACCGCGTATCCAATCATAGATAATCAATTTTTCATCATAATATTCTGGAAGAGCTGTTTCTTCTGGAAACATATCTGTATAATAAACCGGACCCGCCATTGCATTTCTACCCCCTAACCCTACTTGCGGAAATTGAGTTGAAGCATCATAAGGATACCAGACGTAAGGGCTTTGCGCAGGAGGCAATTCCTTTAAACCTGTATTATTTCTTGAATCGTTAATAGGTTGTTCAGGATTAAAAGCTTCGCCACTTTCTCCAGTCTCATAATTGTACCTACGGTATGGAATATTATTCCCAATGAAAAGAGGCCATCCATAATTTCCTGCTTTTCGGGCCAGGTTCATCTCATCATAGCCTTTTGGCCCTCGTGTTTGCAGACTGTCATTATTTGCATCTGGCCCTACATCACCCCAATATAAGTATCCTTTTTTAGGATCAACCGAAATACGGTATGGGTTACGATGCCCCATTGTATATATTTCTGGTCGCGTTTTATCTGTTCCTTCGGGAAATAGATTTCCTTCAGGAATAGCATAAGAGCCATCATCATTAACTTTTATACGCAAAATTTTTCCGCGTAAATCATTGGTATTTCCTGCAGATCTGCGTGCATCAAATTGTCGGTGTCCAGGAATATCATTAAGTGGTGCAAATCCACTATTCACGTATTTCACCCCTTTTTCATTAAATGGAGTTGAATTATCCCCAGTGGATAAATACAAAAGATTATCTGGACCAAAAGCTATAGAACCACCCGTATGGCAGCAAATCTCCCTTTGTGTATCTATTTCCAGAATTATCTCTTCAGAATCCTTTTCAAAATTATCATTGTCGAATTTGAAACGTGATAGTCGGTTAATCGATTTATCTCCAGTTGGTGCGTAATACACATAGACCCAATGATTATTCTCAAAATCCGGATCTTTTTGAAGCCCCATAACTCCTTCTTCTGCGTTGACTCCTGGAGTATGTAGCGTTTTATGGTACACATCTAAAAAGCCTACCTGACTCACCTCTTTAGTGTCTTGATTAAATAACATAATCTCACCCCGGCGTTGAGCCACCAGTATATCCAGATTGGGTAAAATAGTCATTTCAGTAGGTTCAAAAAACTTTCCCTGTGATAACTGAACTTTAGAAAAGCGATCTGCATCAGGTGGAAATTGAGTTTTTGCCTTCTCATAATCTAACTCCTCGTTATCTCCTATGGCGTATTTAATCCCACCCAGTAAATGTTTTAAATAGTTTTCTTCTTCATAACTTTCTTCAGTATGCCCTAATTCTGTATAAAAAGAGCGGCCTCCATCATAATCGTGGTACCAACTCATAGGATGATTATTCCCATTAATACCTCCTTCATACGAGTCCTCATCAATACCAATTAGAACATTAATATCTGGATTGATATTTTTAAAATTGTATAATTCGTCTTTTCTGTGCCAAATAGAGTCTGTGAAAAATTCTGTAGCTCCAAAGTTTTTATCCTTTATTATAAAATCTGCTTCTTGAGTAGCAGGATGACTTGTAAAATAAGCGCCTACTAACCTTCCATACCAGTTCCAGTCATATTCTGTATCAGTTGCCGCGTGTACTCCTACAAAACCTCCACCCGACTGTATGTATCTTTCAAACGCTGCTTCTTGTGTTGCATCAAGTACATCTCCTGTAGTATTTAAAAAAATAACAGCTGCATATTTTTTTAAGGAATCATCTGTAAAAACATCTGAACTGAGTGTTGTGTCAACTTTAAAATTATTTTCTTGACCTAATTTTTGAATGGCAGCAATGCCATTAGGTATTGAAGCATGTTTAAAACCCATTGTTTTAGAAAAAACAAGAACTTGAGGGTCACCAGATCTTTTATTATCACATCCCAAGAAGATAGAGATTAGCAAAACGGCAATCAATAAGAAGCTTTTATTCATTATATATTTCTCTTTAGAGGTATTTAATCAGTATTGAATTAAATCATTGGGCTATTGAAAAATGAAAATACAATTAATTGACTAGAAATTTTATCATAATAATTGGCAATTTGCCATTTCCCTTATTCTGAAATGAATGAAGAAGTATTTTAAGACGTAATTATCTCACAAACTGAAATACTGGAAGTGTAATAATTAAACCTGACGCATCAGCCCTTCTTGAGCTACAGAAGCTACAAGAATACCTTCTTTGTCAAAAAGGCTTCCTCTGGCAAAACCTCTTGAATTTGAAGCACTGGGACTGTCCATCGTATAGAGCAGCCAGTCCTGCAAATTAAATTCACGGTGAAACCAGATGGCATGGTCTAAACTTGCATAGAAGGTCTTTTTTTTATTGAGTTCTTCCCGATGCGGTAAAGTAGCCGTAGTTAAAATATTATAGTCCGACATATATGCTAATATACACTGTTGCAAACGCAAATCTGATTCTATTTTTTGGATGGTCTTCACCCAGATACTGCTATATGGAGGATGATTTTTTGATAGTTGGGAAGTTATTTTTTTTGTAGGCTTAAATTCAAAAACTTCAGGTAAAAACATCTTTAAGCGTTGATAGATAATAGGACTGGTTAGCCTTACTTCTTCCATTTGCTCAAAACTGTTTGTGAGAGTTTCAGGTAGAGGGACCTCTGGCATTGTGATCTGATGATCTACTCCTTCTTGCTTTATTTGAAAAGATGCAGACATATTAAATATAGCCTTATCATTTTGTAAGGCTACCACACGCCGGGTTGTAAAACTCCCTCCATCACGTATTTCATCTACCTCATATCTTATAGGTATATTTATATCACCTCCTAAAATAAAATACCCATGCATAGAATGAGCGATCCGTTCTTCTGGCACAGTTTGATATGCCGCGTGAAGTGATTGGGCTAATACCTGTCCTCCAAAAACCCTTCCCCAGGGCGCTTGAAAGTTTTGGCCGATAAAGATATTCTCGTCTATCTGATCTAATGTGAGTAAATCAGTAAGCTCTTTTATTGTTTGCATAGATAATTTTTAATTTTCGCTCGTAGGTATAAGTTCTTTTATACCAACAACCAAATTTAGATTTTTTATTAAACTTAAAACTTACTGATTTTCTACTCAATATTTTAAAATTGAACAATGGTAAAATCAAGTTCATTAATTGCTTTGAATACTAAATAGTTATAAATTTATTAAGAGCTTGATTTACAGAAGTAAATAGGTAAATACTTGAAGTTTCGGCCTTAAAAGAAAACTAGAAATCATTAAATAAAACATTATGAGCGATGCAGATAAAATAGAGGTGAAAACAAACATCAATGCAGGTTTAGATAAGGTCTGGGAGTATTGGACCGCACCTAAGCATATCGAAAAATGGAATAATGCCTCCGATGACTGGATTACTCCTAAAGCAGAAAATGATCTAAATAAAGGTGGAAGATTTGTATATCGTATGGAAGCAAAAGACGGCAGTTTTGGTTTCGATTTTGGTGGCACTTATACTGAAGTTAAAACAAATGAATTTCTTGCCTATATTTTAGATGATGATAGAAAGGTTACCGTAAAATTTGAAGAGAAAAACGATAAAATAGAACTAACCGAAACTTTTGAACCAGAAAATCAAAATCCCACTCAAATGCAAAAAGATGGTTGGCAGGCAATCTTGGATAATTTTAAAAAATACACTGAAGAAAATTAAAACAAGTAGATAATTCAAAATAAAATCAAGCACCTAAGTCATTATTGTAGAGTGTATTAAAAATAAAATATTTGTATCTTTAGAATACCCGTGATTTTTACCCCCTCTAATTTATAAATTTTAATATGTTTTTAAACTGGTTCAAAGGGGTTAATAGACTCATTGCCATATGGGTTCTACTTTCTGTTTTCATCTTAATATGTAATTCTTTTTTTTACATAAATGATTTCGTCTCAAGTCCGCAACATCAACACTTTGATCATTTTGATGAAGTTAGCAATGTCGTAAAAGCTCAAGGTAAAACCTCCTTGACGCTATATTATAGCTATTTTGTAATAGACGTTTTTTGGGCAATAAGTCTATTGCTTATAATAGGTTTTTTTGCAAAGGATGCTAAAGGTATAAGTCTTATAAAAGTAAGAAAATCAAAAACTCCCGCATCCTATTTCTTTTTAATATTTGCTATTGCTGCTTTTGTATTTGATGTAATAGAAGGAATTCTTTATAGCAGTTTTAAAAGTGATTTTCTTGAGGAAATTTACTATTGTAAAATGGCAAGTTATGCAGCCTGTCTATGCTTCTTGCTATATTGGCTTCTTAAAACCTATATTCTTCCTCATTTAAAATCGATTCTCAGATTTATAGGTACTGCGTTTCTCAGTATTCTTTTTATAATTGTTATCTACCTTTTAGTTACAGTAATGCCTCAAGGTGGTACACTCATCGTAGATTTATTCTATCACCCGTGGAATATTATTATATTCTTTTTTCTGCTCACGTTTTTGGCTCTTGTAATATCGCATTATCCCAGCTATGTTGATATATGGTTGCATGCAGATAATACTTGTGTACGGCTTGAAATGGCAAAAAAATTTCGATTATGGGGTTTTGGAACTATTTATTACAACACGCTTAATACAAAAAGTGAAAAGAATGAGATTTATAAAAATGCATACGTAAAAGCCTTTCGCAGGAGTTTGGGCATACTGTTATATGTCGCTGTTTTCAAGATTTTTCTAGATGTAATTCCGCGATTTTTTGAAATACAGTTTAATGTAAGTACGGTTACCTTACTTATACTGGTTGTTGCCCTTTTTATCTATTATCTAGAAGGGGAAAAATACATTTATTGGAAAGAAATATTATCTGGAAAAGTACCCAGTACTTCTGAAAAAAAGAAAAAAGTTATTGATCAAATCGTCACCTACGTAACTGCCTTTTTCCCTTATTTTATTTTCTGTACTTTTTTAGTTTTTATAACTGCACTTGTTACTTACTTAACAGAATGGAATAAATGGAGTCTGCTGCTTTTCTTAATAACCTTGGGCTGTCAAATGTTTCTCTATATCCATTTTAAGATATCGCGTACATATTTTAAATACGTTTATTATTCAGATAAGCTTTTTGAAAGAAAAAGAGAGATGTTTAACCCAACTACTTGCATTACTTTCGACAAATTAGATTCTGTAAAAGCAAATGGTGATTCTGTAGTTTATGGATTCTTAGCTGCATTAAGTGACAATGTACGTTACTTGAACCTTATGCGTCTAAGTGGGGTACTTTCTTTATTAACAATTATAACGGCCAATTGCAGTTATACAGTTGCTACCTTCTTAAATCCGCTTAATATAATTCTGCTTTATATAAATTTCTTTTATTCGTTAATAACGATCACGTTTAAACATGTTTTATACTATCACCGCCTAGAGAAAGAAGATACTGAAAGACTTACAATTTCTATAAATATGGTATCCCATTAATAATTGTCCTCATTATAAGTATGGCTGTGTTTTTTTCCAGCCTCAATAATGACCTTCACGAACTTACTTTAATAGAACAAAAACAACCGCCCTTAAAATATACCGAATATCTGGATAGTATGATTGTTTCAGACTCAACCAGCCAAAAGGAAAACTACTTTTTTATCGGTTCTTATGGAGGTGGTCTTAAAGCTAATCTTTGGAATCTCCTTATTCTGGATAAACTCGAAAATGAATCTCAGCAGAGGTTCTATAAAAAAACGCTTGTCATGTCTGGGGTTTCAGGAGGAGCTGTGGGCATAGGTAATTATTCATCACTGCTTTTTGAACAAAAAGATGACTCAATAGAAATTGAGAAACGTATTCTGCAAATAGGTAAATCTAATGTACTGTCTAATGAGCTTACCTATTTATTAGGTTGGGATTGGGTAAGGGAATATTTTCCTTTCCCAAAGTACAAAGGAAGAGATAGATCTTATAAAAGTATGAAAAGCCACGCCACATTTACAGGAATGGATACAAGCTATAATAAAATAGGATATAGTGATTACTGGCAAAAAATATATGAGCAAAGAGATTATAAGTTTCCCGCTCTTATTATGAATACCACTGCAGTAGGTGGTCGTCAAGGAGTTGCTTCAACTGTAAAATTTCCTCCAGACACATTTGCGGGTGCAGATTCTATAGCGAGTTTTAATGGGGAAAATAAGTATAAAACATTAACTTACTTTGGAGCAATTTCAACAACCAATAGATTTCCATTTTTTAGTCCAACAGCAAAAATCCCGACTAAAGGAAGTTATCTGGATGGTGGTTATTTTGAAAATTCTGGATTACTGAGTGCTGTTCAGGTTTATGATGCGATAGCAGGTGATGCAACAAAAAAATATCACAACTCCTTTACCCCTATTTTCATCAATATTATAAATTCTGAAGATTTCTATATCTCACAAAAGATAAATGAATGGAAAATCAAAGTAAACAACCCCAATGATGAAGGCGAAATCTCATCTATTATAGGTACTGTAGTTTCCATAGACAAATTACCACGATATATAACAGAAAAAATAAGAGCGCGACAGTTTGCTGTTATTCCCGTTATGATGCCGCATAAATTAAGCTATCAAAAAGTTAAGGATATTTTAAAGGCTGATGTGGGAGAGCCCATTGACCTTATGCAAAAAATTGAAGCACATAATGATTCTATAAACACCGCTTTAAAAGAATTTAAATATTACAAATTAGATAAATGGGGGGTCGTACAACCTCCACTTGCCAGACTTCTAAGTACACCAGCGGTATATTATCAGGCCGCCATGATTAACTGCCATCCTTCAGTTATAGAAACATTAAAAAGAATCAAAGACAGTTTACAATAAAAATAAATTCTGCAAGAGAAGAAATGTGAGTAATTATATTACTGAAAATAATGAAAATAGTAATTTTGAATTTGAAATGATAAAGAAAAGTGAATATTTTTACAATCTCATTCTTTATTAACTACTTTTAACGATTAAACATTATTTAGCTTTTTGAAAAAGAAATCCCCCCTATCAAAACAACCAAATTTTATCGTTGGAGTTGGTGCTTCCGCTGGAGGTCTTAACGCTTTTAAAGATTTTATATCAAAAATTCCTCGGGATTCTGGAATGACTTTTATTCTGGTCCAGCATTTGGATCCCAATCACCATAGTTTACTTCCTGAGCTGTTACAAAAGGTGTCGAGTTTACCAGTTGTGGAAATTCAAGATAATCTGACTATAAAGCCCAATAAAATTTATATTATCCCCAGCAATAAAATTCTAACTATAGAAGCTGGATTTTTAAAATTGAAGCCTCGGGATGAGGATAAGCCTGCAAGACAAGTTCTCATTGATGTTTTTTTTAAGTCATTAGCCAATGAATATGCTGATAAGGCAATAGGTATTGTTTTATCGGGAACGGGAAGGGATGGTACAGAAGGATTAAGGAATATAAAAAAACTCGGCGGAATAACATTTGCTCAAGACACTAATTCTGCCTCTTGGGAAGATATGCCCAAAAATGCTGTACAGGCCGGTGTAGTAGATTTTGTTCTGTCACCAGAAACAATGGCAGAAAAATTAGAAGAAATAAAGAACCTATTGAATTTGCAGGAAAACAATATTGAGAATTTAGAAAGTGATGAAGATCAAGCATTTGTTCAGATTATAAATCTTCTCGAAGAACAGGAAGGCGCTAACTTTAATAATTACAAGAAAACAACCATTCATAGACGTATTAACCGCAGGATGGTTCTCAATAAAATGAAAAATATTATTGAGTATCGGGATCATCTTGATGGAAATAAAGAAGAAGTAAGCGAACTCTTTAAAGATTTATTGATACCCGTAACTCAATTTTTCAGAAATCCAAAAACATTTAATATACTCTGCCGAGACATTTTTCCTCAACTTATGGCTACGGAAAAGGGAGAATCTGTTCGCATTTGGGTTGCTGGCTGTAGCACGGGTCAAGAAGCATTTTCTATGGCTATTTGTCTAGCAGAATTTATTGAATCCTTAAAAGAAAAAAATTCTGATAGTAGAACGGTCGAAGACCTAAATAATAAAGTACAGATCTTTGCCACAGATCTTAGTGAACATTCCATAGCAAAAGCACGTAAAGGATTTTTTAAAAAATCACAAATCACAGGTCTGAGTGATAAGCAACTTGAGAAATATTTTACTCCCAAGAATAAAGGCTATCAGATAAATAAAGAAATACGTAAAATGTGCGTATTTGCCGTTCATAATTTTCTGAGCGATTATCCTTTTGGCTCTATGAATATTGTGAGCTGCCGCAACGTGTTAATCTATATGGATTCATACCTGCAGAAAAAGGCTTTGACCACTTTTCATTATTCATTAAAGGAAAAAGGTATCCTGCTTTTGGGAAAATCAGAAAGCATAAGCCATGCGAATGATCTTTTTGAAGATCTGGACAAAAAAAATAAAATTTTCCGCCGTCAGGATGTTGCCAGAAAGAAAATTTTCCCAATAGGAAATGATGGTAAATCCAAAAAGACTTTTGCTAACAATCCTTTAACTAATAGCAGCGGCTCAAAAGAAACTGATTTTCAGAAAAATACAGAAGCCATTCTTCTTAAAGAATATACCCCTGTTGGGGTGGTTGTGAACGAACATATGGATCTGGTTCATATACACGGCAAAACCAGTAAATACTTAGAACAACCAACAGGCAGACCTAGTAATAATTTAATAAAGCTGGCTAAAGGAGGTCTTGGTTTTGAAATTCAGCAATTGCTGCAAACCACCATTAAGACCAATAAACCTCAGCAGAAAGACAATATTTTAATAGAATCCCATAAGGAGCATTTAAATATTTGCATAGAGATTTTACCATTGCACAATATGGTAGAATGTCATTACCTAATCTTGTTTAAAGACGGTGCCTCAAAACCTACTTTATTCCAAAACAGCAATGGAAGTGAAATAGAGAACGAAAAGGATTTACGAATAAAACAGTTAGAAAAAGATCTTTTGCGGGCCAGAGAAGACATGCTTTCAATTACAGAAGAGCAAGAAGCGGCCAAAGAGGAATTACAAAGTGCCAATGAAGAATTGATGAGTGGCACAGAAGAGCTTCAAAGCCTTAATGAAGAATTAGAGACCAGTAAAGAAGAACTGCAAAGTACTGTTGAAGAAATTACGGTGGTGAACCAAGAGCTGGGCACACTTAATGAAAAGATAATACGCGATAAAAAATTTACTGAAGCCATTATTAGAACTATTAGAGATCCTCTATTGGTTCTTGATAAAGATCTTAATGTGACTACAGCTAATAACTCTTTTTATAACAGTTTTAAAGTTGAGCAAGAAAATACTATAGGCAAAAAAGTATATAATCTGGGCAATAATCAGTGGGATATTCCTGAATTACGTACTCTTCTGGAAAAACTTCTTCCACAAAATGATAGTTTTTATGGCTATGAAGTTACCAATGATTTTGAATCCATTGGGAAACGCACTTTACTTTTAAATGCCCAAAAGCTAAAGCAGGATAATGAAAAAGAGAATTCTATTCTATTAGCTTTTGAAGATATTACAGAACGTAAGAAAGCCCAAGAAAATCTTAGGGAAAGTATTAATCAATATAGCGAATTTGTCACGACCTCCCCTTGGCTTATTGCCATATTAAAAGGAGATGAATTCAGATTAGAATTGGCAAATGATTCTATGCTTACAGCTTGGGGAACAGACAGGGGAAGTATGGGGAAATCGCTTGCAGAAGAAGTCCCTGCGCTTAAAGATCAAGGTTTTATAAGTTTATTGCAAAATGTTTATAAAACCGGTATCCCTTATGAAGCATTCCAAATTCCATTTTCACGTATGGAAGATGGAAAACAGAAAACAGACTACTATGACTTTATCTATAACCCACAAAGAAATTTAAATGGTGACGTAGTAGGTGTTTCTATGCTAGCCACAAATGTGACCAACCAAGTAGCTCTTTTTAAAGAAATTAAAGAAAGTGAGCAGAAATTCCGTCAGCTGGCAGATCTTATGCCAGATAAGGTAAATAGTGCTGATAGTAGTGGGAATGTTTTTTATTACAATCAGAGTTGGTTAGAATATACGGGATTAAGTATGTCAGAACTTATAAATGATGGGTGGAAAAAAATAGTACATCCCGACGATCTGGAAAAAACATCATTGGAGTACGCCAAATCCCTTAAAACAGGTTCTGATTTTGAGATGGAAATTAGGTTTTTAAGTAAGGAAGGTAAATATAAATGGCATTTGTGCAGAACAAATGCTGTACTCAATGAAAAAGGAGAGCCACAGATCTGGATTGGCACAAATACAGAAATACATAAGCTAAAAGAGGAAGAAAAACGTAAAGGTGATTTTCTTAAATTAGTAAGTCATGAATTAAAAACACCGGTTACTTCTGTAAAAGGATATGTTCAGTTGCTTTTAAATATGATTCAGTCCAATGCAGATAAAACTATTGAGTCATTGCCACTGCAATCTTCCTTAGAGCGCATAGATAGCCAAGTAACAAGATTGACACGTCTAATATCAGAAATGCTTGATTTAACGCGGGTGGAAGAAAGCAAATTGGATCTTAACAAGGAAAATATCAATCTAACCCAACTCGTAGCAGATACGATTCTTGATATAGAACACTCAAGCAGTGAAGCTCATATTACAGCTACATACGATTGTGATTGTCATGTAAATGCAGATAAAGATCGTATAGGTCAAGTACTTATAAATTTTATAACTAATGCTGTTAAATATTCTAGCGGAAACGAAGTGGAAATTCATGTGATTGAAAATGATAACAATACAGTTTCAGTTCGTGTTAAAGATTTTGGTATTGGTATTAAGAAAAAAGATCTCAATAAAATATTTAATAGATTTTATAGGGTAAGTGGTAAAAATGAAAAAACCTATGCTGGTTTTGGAATAGGACTTTTTCTAGCTAAAGAAATAATTGATAGGCATAATGGTTCTATTGATGTTACTAGTACTTTTGGTAAAGGTTCTACGTTTACCTTTACATTACCAACAACGAACCCTGAATAAAAAGAAAGATGAAAAAAATACTAGTAGTTGACGACGATCCCATATTGG
Organism: uncultured Flavobacteriaceae bacterium; assembly: GCA_963974735.1. GTDB lineage: Bacteria > Bacteroidota > Bacteroidia > Flavobacteriales > Flavobacteriaceae > Leeuwenhoekiella. The sequence goes on from CAXBEL010000030.1 coordinate 18,813, forward strand.
GGATGATGATTAAAGATATGCTCGAGTGGAAAGGTTTTGAAATAGTTTTATTAAAACAGCCAAAAGAAACCGTACAAACCGCTATAGACAAAGAGATTGATCTTATTATTCTTGATAAATTGATATCTGGTACAGATGGAACAGAAGTATGTGAGTGGATTCGTAATAATGAGGAGACAGCTACACTTCCTATATTAATGATGACTGCTCTCCATTCTGCAAAAAAAGCCTGTCTGGAAGCTGGTGCCACAGGTTTTATTCCTAAACCTTTTGAAATGGATAATTTTATTGCTAAAATAGAAAAATTAATTGCTCAGGGAAAACACCAAGTAAAGGCTTAATCCCATATTTGAATAATAAAAATCAACGGTATAAAAGACATACCTTATTTTTTGCATTATAAAAAGTAGCTAATACGCTATTCAAAAATTTAGTATTCCATTAAATTTCAATGTAAATTTAAGGAACAATATGAAAGTATTTATAGGCTGCTCTGGATGGAACTACAAGGACTGGAAAGGAAAATTCTATCCAGAAGACATTCCTCAAAAAAAATGGTTGAAGCATTATACCTCCGTTTTTGAGACAGTCGAAGTAAACAATACATTTTACAGACTTCCCAAAGAATCTACAGTAGAAAACTGGAAAGAGACAGCGCCTCCGGGATTTAATTTTACATTAAAAGGAAGCCGCTATGTTACTCAAATGAAAAAACTCCATGAGATTGACGATAGCGTAAAATCTTTTGAAGAAGTAGCCGCAGTGCTAAAATCTAAACTTAGCTGTATTCTCTGGCAATTACCGCCCAATCTGCATCGCGATGATGAAAGGCTCGAAAATTTTTGTAAAACTTTAAAGAAAAGCAATAAAAACGTTATTGAATTTAGACACAGTTCTTGGTTTAACAAAGCTACTTATGACATTCTAAAAAAATACGACATCAGCTTTTGCTCTATATCTACACCAGACTTTCCTGAAGATATGATAATTACCAGTGATGTAGGTTATTTACGTTTTCACGGAAAGGGCAAAAAATGGTATGATTACGATTATTCAAAAAATGAGCTGCGCGAATGGCAGCAAAAGATTAAGGATTGCGGTGCAAGGGAAGTTTACATCTACTTTAATAATGACGTGTCGGCAAATGCTCCTAAAAATGCAAAACAGCTAAAAGAACTTTTTAGTGATAGTTAGAAATATTTTCATCTTCATAATGATAGTATTATTTAGCCCCTAGCCCAAGTTTAGAATCTAGATAAATTGGTTTCCGGTATATTCCAGCTGTATCTCTCTGTTTTAACTATAATTTATGTTCATTGTAACTAAGCATTAGTCTTTTAGTCAAGGTATTAACACTACATTTATTTAGAATATTACTAAACACAATTCTATGCAGAAACCAAATAATAGACTAGAAGGACAGACGTGCATCGTTACAGGAGCTAATTCTGGAATAGGAGAAGCAGTTGCTATCGCACTGGGACAAGATGGAGCAAATGTGGTGATAAATTATATTTCAAATCCTGAAAAAGCAGAGGAGCTGGCTCACAAAGTCACTGGCAGTAATATTAGCGGTGAAGCCATAGCTATTAAATGTGATGTAAGCAAAGAAGATCAGGTAGAAGCTATGTTTAAGCAAACTATTGATCACTTTGGGACTGTAGATGTTTGTGTTCCTAATGCAGGTTTACAGCAGGATGCAGCTTTGCACGAGATGACCCTTAAACAATGGCAAACTGTAATAGACGTAAATCTAACCGGTCAATTTTTGTGTGTGCGTGCAGCGCTTCAAGAGTTTTTGAGAAGGGGCATGCGACCACAAATATCAAAATCCCTAGGGAAAATTATACATATGAGTTCGGTTCATCAAATTATCCCTTGGGCGGGGCACGCTAATTATGCAGCTTCAAAAGGAGCTATTGTCATGCTTATGGAAAGTATCTGCCAAGAATATGCCCCACATAAAGTACGATGTAACAGCATTGCGCCGGGAGCTATTAGAACTGCAATAAATAAAGATGCTTGGGAAACAAATGAAGCTTTAGAAAAATTAAACCAATTAATTCCCTACAAGCGCATAGGTATTCCTGAAGATATAGGCAGCGCAGCAGTATGGCTGGCTTCTGATGAATCTGAATATATAAATGGAACGACAATATTTGTAGACGGCGGCATGACCTGCTATCCCGGTTTTACAACTAATGGTTAATTGCTAGAAAAAGAATGAATAAAACTACAGAAGAGCACAAAAGACTTGAAGAAAACTATACCTATAAAAAAGATTGGCTGCATTGGGGACCTTATTTAAGTGAAAGACAATGGGGGACTGTGCGAGAAGATTATAGTCCCAATGGTGATGCCTGGAATTATTTAACACATGATCAATCGCGAAGCCGCACCTACAGATGGGGTGAGGATGGGATTGCAGGCATATCTGATAGATATTGCAACGTCTGTTTTGGTATTGCTTTGTGGAATGGCAAAGATCCTATTTTAAAAGAACGACTGTACGGTCTTACGGGTCCACAGGGCAACCATGGGGAAGATGTTAAAGAACTTTATTATTATATGGAGAATACCCCATCCCATTCTTATATGAAGCATTTATATAAATATCCTCAAAATGAGTTTCCATATAATCTTCTCGTAGAAGAAAATAAAAAAAGAGACCGAAAATCGCTAGAATTTGAACTACTCGATACAGGCATCTTTGATAATAACGAATACTTTGATGTTGTAACAGAATACGCCAAAGGCGATGCCGAAGATATTCTTATAAAAATTACTGTTCACAATAGAAGTGACAAACCTGCAGAATTATCCCTTCTCCCTACTTTATGGATCCGGAATTACTGGAGTTTTAGGGAAATGGAACAAAAGCCAATTATTAAAAAACAAACCCATAATAACACTGAATTTGTTTCAATCTCCCATTCCTATCTAGATGATCGTAATCTGTATTTTGAGAAAACAGACAATCTCCTTTTTACAGAAAATGAAACAAATACTGAACGTATCTTTAAAAGCCCCAACGATCAACCCTATAAAAAAGATCTCTTTCATACCGCAGTAATTAAAAATGACTTTTCGCTCACTTCAAAAAAAGAGGAAGGGACCAAATTTGCTCCATTATACGCATTAAAAATAGAAGGAAATTCTTCTGCTACAGTTAAACTTAGGCTTACAGATTTAGATCTTGATAACCCATTTGATGCGAGTTTTGATTCTATTTATGAGGATCGTATAAAGGAATGTGATCTATTTTATGATGAGATAACAAAGGATACTGATGCAGAAACAAATGGTATTCAACGACAAGCATTTGCAGGTCTATTATGGACGAAGCAGTATTATAATTATGAAGTCGAACGCTGGTTAGTAGGAGATCCTTTAGAGCCAGAACCGCCAAAAGAACGCTTCTCTGGAAGAAATAATAAATGGACGAAGCTTAGAAATCATGATATACTTTCTATGCCAGATGCCTGGGAATACCCTTGGTACGCCGCATGGGACTCCGCATTTCATTGTGCCTCCCTCGCCTTAATAGATCCTGACTTTGCTAAACAACAACTGCTTCTTTTTACAAAAGAGTGGTATATGGCTCCCAATGGGCAAATACCAGCTTATGAGTGGTCCTTTAGTGATGTGAATCCGCCGGTACAGGCTTGGGCTTCAATTCAGGTTTATAAAACTGAGAAACGCTTAAAAGGTAAAGGGGACATTAGTTTTTTAAAGCGCATGTTCAATAAGCTCGCACTCAATTTTACGTGGTGGGTAAATAGAGAAGATCGCACCGAAAACAATGTTTTTGAAGGTGGTTTTTTAGGGTTGGATAACATTGGAGTATTTGACCGTAGCCATGGCATTCCCGGCGGAGCCCATTTAGAACAAGTAGATGGGACATCATGGATGGCGCTTTATTGCCTCAATTTATTGGAAATGAGTCTGGAAATTGCCCAAGAAGATGAATCTTTTGAAGATATGGCAACAAAATATCTGGGCCATTTTGTTTTTATTGCCGAAGCATTAAACCAGAGAAGTAAGGATTACGCTGGCATTTGGGATGAAGAAGAAGGCTTTTTTTATGACAAACTGGTTTATGCCAATGGAACTTATACCCCAATAAAGGTAAGATCTATAGTAGGATTATTGTCGCTAACCGCTGTTCTTTCAATTAGCAAAGAAACACTCAATAAATTACCGGCATTTAATAATAGCGTGCTTTGGTTTAGAAAATACAGAATGGATAATTTAAAATATCCTGTAATTCAGAATTTTAAAGAGGGTGAAGATTTTCTTCTAACCTTAGTACCACAAGATCGTATGCAGATTTTAATGAAAAGCATACTAGATGAAAAAGAATTTTTAAGCCCTTATGGAATTCGTTCATTATCCAAGATTCATGAAAAACCATACAACATACAGATTAATGGCAATTCCTACACCATTAATTATGAACCTGCAGAATCTACAGTACCTTTATTTGGCGGCAATTCTAATTGGAGAGGCCCCGTATGGATGCCAATAAATTATCTTTTTATAAAATCTTTACGTGAATATTATTCGCATTATGGAGATACACTTTCTTTCAACTATCCAGATGCCAATGGTCAACAATTGAATCTAAAACAAATAAGTGATGAAATAAGCAAAAGGCTTCTTGCTATCTTTCAAACAGATAAAGATGGAAACAGACCTGTAAATAAACTTCACGCAGAGAAGTATAAAGATGATCATTTTAAGGATTTGGTTCTTTTCTATGAGTACTTTAACGGTGATAATGGGCGCGGAGTTGGAGCGTCCCACCAGACGGGATGGACCGCTCTCGTCGCCAACTTAATTGAAGAAATAGAATAGTTATTTATATTTAGAAATATCAAAAAAGCCTGCTTCTAAAGAGTAGGCTTTTTATCTAAATTATCGAGAGCATAGGCATAAGCGCCTAAACAGACTGCTTTGCTGGTACCCAATCTGGAGATGCCCAATGCTATTTTTTTCTCAGAGTTATAGGTGATTTCTTTATCTTGAAAAGGCACCTTGATATTGGTGGATTTCCAGTTGAGGAAGTTGTCGTAGGAATCGGGAGCATCAATATTATAAACCTTAGAAACCAAACGTGGAAGTTCTTCCCCTTTCTGGGTTTCAATTGTACCGTTGAGATAACTAACAATTTTAGGAATTATGAGCCGGGAAGCGCCAGCTATGCCGCCACCAATAACAATAGGACCGTCTATTATTGTAATGGCATTAGCAAGCGACTCACCAATAATTTCTGCCATATCTTCAAAAGTGTGAATGGCTGCTTCTTGATTCCCTTTTCTGATCCCCAGAGCAATGTCGTAAATTTCTTTAGGATGCAAAGTCTTGTTTGTGCCTGAAATCTCTTTATACGATCGCTGTATTGCTCTAATACTAATCCCCTCCTCTGCCATTACTTTGAGGTTTTTAAAATTACGCGTAAGCCAAATTTCGCCTGAGGCTGAATTATCTCCAGTGCTCAACTGATTATTGATCACGATACCACCACCAAAACCCGTTCCTAGAGTTATACCAAGTAAATTTTTATATGCTTTATCAATGTTCTTTTCCTTAAGTTTTTTATTAATCTCAGGGAGAATACCGCCCATAGCTTCACCATAAGTAAAGAGGTCACCATCATTATTTATAAATGTGGGAAGATTAAATATACCTTCTAACATGGGTCCTAGAGCAACACCTCCTCTAAATGATGGGAAATTAGGAAGATCACCTATAATTCCGTTTTTATAATCTGCCGGCCCAGGGAAAGCAAAACTTATCGCTACAGGTTTACTGGATATCAGTTTTTTTTCGACTGTCTTAAACCCTTCTATAATTATCTCTAAACAAGCTTTTAGATTTGAGGGATTAGCCGAAAAAGTAATAGGATCAATGACCTCCTTGCCCCTTTGCCAGGCGGAAAACACAAAATTTGTTCCGCCTGCATCCAGTGTCATGACAACTCTTTCGTCTGTATATAAATTCATTTTTTTTTAATGGCTTAGAACAATTTTAAACTCGATGCTGGTCTATTAATATTTAAGTTCATTCATTTTCAAAACGCCCTAATTGCAGTTTTAAAGTACTTATTTCATTTTGTAATCTATTTACTTTAGACAGTAAATGCTCTACCGCTTGAATTCCTTCCGGATTAATTCCCATTTCCTGATGCAGCCTAAGCATCTTTTCAAGTTTAGGCAAATCATTGTTATGTATATATCGCTTATTTTCAATATTCTTGAGTTCTATCAACTCATATTCGCCAAGTGTCAACACAAATGATTGATCTATGCCATGACTGCCACAGAAAGCTTCTAAAGTGAAATGAATTATTTTTTCCATACTACTTTAATTTATAGGTTTGTTTGAGCCAATTCTTCAAATAGCTGTTTCTGCCTATCGGTCAATTTTTCTGGTATCTTAACCTGATAGGTCAATATCAAATCTCCATAATTATCTTCTTTTTTATAAACAGGGAAACCTTTTCCCTTCAACTTAACTTTTGTGCCGTTTTGTGTATTTGGCTTTACTTTCAACTTTATTTTTCCATCAAAACTATCTACTGTAATTTCTCCCCCCAGTACAGCGGTAGTAAGAGGTATCTCTATAGTTTTAAAAAGATCTGCACCTATACATGAAAAAGATGTATTGTTTGCAATTGTAAAAGTGATATAAAGATCTCCAGCAGGGCCGCCGTGAATTCCCGGGCCACCATAGCCTGATATTTTAATGGTTTGACCATCCTCAATCCCCGCAGGTATAGTGATCCGGATATTTTTATCATTTACCGTTACCACCTGTTTATGCGTTTTAAAAACATCACTTAGGTTTAACTGCAACTGGGCATTAAAATCCTGACCTCTAAATTTCACTTGGTTTCCCGAAGATCTAAATCCTCCACCTCCACCAAACATACTCTCAAAAAAATCTGAAAAATCATCTGATGCTCCGCCAGAATACGTATAACGCTCTTGTTGACGGCTGCCTCTATTCTGTCTGGCCTGCTCAAATTGATCTGCATGTTGCCAATCTTTACCATACTGATCATATTTTTTTCGCTTTTCTGGGTCGCTTAAAACTTCGTTAGCTTCATTAATCTGTTTGAACCTTTTCTCTGCTTCTGCGTCATTTGGGTTAAGGTCTGGATGAAATTTACGAGCCAATTTTCGATAGGCTTTTTTTATTTCAGCAGTAGATGCCTTATTTGTTAGACCCAATACTTTATAATAATCTATAAATTCCATTCGTATATCTTAAGCTTATGATCTGCAACTTTATTAATCTTTCCTCCTTTAAATTTATTATAAGTTAGGCACTCTGCCAATCAATAGGGCGTTCTTAGTCTTTAAATTAACGAGAGTTTATCAATTCATAAAAACTATTAAGCATTGGAAAAAATCCATTATGTAGGATTTATTCCTATTTAAACATTATTTGTTTAGCTTTGTAATAAAAGTGCCTCCTATGAAAGATCGTTTATATGCTGTAATAGATGTTGAAACCACTGGAAAAGGAATTCTTGGAAGTAGAGTTACAGAAATCTGTATTGTGCTTTTAAAGAATGGGGAGATCGTAGAAAAGTTTACTTCTCTAGTCAATCCAGAGCGTTTTATACCTCCATTTATTACTGGGCTTACAGGTATAAATAATGAACTCGTTGAAGATGCCCCCAAGTTTTATGAAATAGCAGATGAAGTAGAGCGTATTACACGAGATGCCATTTTTGTGGCTCATAATGTAAATTTTGACTATAATGTAATTAGGGGCGAATTTAAGAGTCTTGGCTATGATTTTGTGCGAAGAAAATTATGTACAGTGCGCTTATCGAGAAAATTAATCCCAGGATTATACTCATATAGCCTAGGAAGGTTATGCGGTGCTTTAAAAATACCTTTAAACAATAGACATCGCGCAGAAGGGGATACTGATGCAACCGTACTATTGCTTCAGAAAATATTAGGATTAGAAGAAGCTGAAAATACCACTGAATCAGAATAAGGTCGCTATAGGGCCTAGTTTAAGGCTTAAATTCGAGTTATATGGAGCTTTTATAGCTATAGGCG
>CAXBEL010000031.1:0-26870 GCA_963974735.1 uncultured Flavobacteriaceae bacterium
CCTGGATTAAAAAATATAAATTACAGGAAGATCAAGATAAAAAGAAAGTAGCTGTTATAATGGCTGGTAACCTACCCCTCGTAGGCTTTCATGATTTTTTAAGTGTTCTTATAACGGGTCATAGTGTTATTGCCAAATTATCGAGTAATGACAAATTAATTCTTCCTTTTATAGCCAAAATACTTATTCATATAGAACCTGAATTTGACGGAAATATAAATTTTACTGAAGTTAAACTTCCAGAATTTGATGCTGTGATAGCTACAGGAAGCAACAATACGGCGCGTTATTTTGAATATTACTTTAAAACAAAACCCCATATCATACGCAAAAACCGTAATGCTGTTGCCGTCCTGTCTGGAGATGAAACCGAAAAGCAACTGGAGTTATTGAGCGAAGATATATTCAGATATTTTGGAATGGGTTGCAGAAGTGTTTCTAAACTATATGTGCCGAAAGAATATGATTTTGACAAATTCTTTAATGCTATTTATAAGCATAATGAAATCGTAAATCATAATAAATATGCGAATAACTACGATTATAATAAGGCTGTTTATCTTATGAGCCTCTTCCCTATTCTAGATAACGGTTTTTTAATTTTAAAAGAAGATAAAAATTTCTCTTCCCCCATTGCGACTGTTTTTTATGAACGCTATGACGATAAAGCCAATCTTAAGAAGAAACTGGAACAGGCAAAACAGAATATACAATGCATAGTTGCTAAAGATTTTTCTGAAAATGAAATACCCTTTGGAAGCTCCCAACATCCAAAACTTTGGGATTATGCAGATGGAGTAGATACAATTGCATTTTTATTAAAAATATAAAGAATAAGACCTATATATTATTGATTTCTTAACTACAAATGCTATGATTTTAGGCATCTTTGCATTGCTTTTTAGAATAAATAATAGTTTTAAATAACCAGCAAACAAGGGTTAGTTGTTGTTCAAAAAGCTTAATTTTTACGCTTCAAAATTTTTCTATAACATCTGACAAAAAAACATATACTACAGATGAAAAAACATAATTTCAGCGCAGGTCCCTGCGTATTGCCGCAAGAGGTGCTTAAACAAGCATCTGAAGCTATTATCAACTTTAACAATCTGGATTTATCCCTTATTGAAATCTCACATCGAAGCAAAGATTTTGTGGATGTGATGGAGGAAGCACGCGAATTAGCGTTAGAACTCTTAGGATTGCAAGGTAAAGGGTATAAAGCATTGTTTCTTCAAGGAGGAGCTAGTTTACAATTTGTAATGACGGCTTATAATCTTTTAGAAAACAAAGCAGGTTATCTTAATACCGGTACTTGGAGTGATAAAGCTATAAAAGAGGCGAAAATATTTGGTGAAGTAGTAGAAGTTGCATCCTCTAAAGATAAAAACTACAATTACATTCCTAAAGGATACAAAGTTCCTTCAGGTCTGGATTATTTTCATATTACAACGAACAATACAATTTTTGGAACCCAAATCAAGGATATTCCAGAAGTTGATTGTCCTTTGATTTCAGATATGAGTTCAGACATATTTTCGCGTGTCATTGATTTTTCAAAATTTGATCTTATATATGCTGGTGCACAAAAAAATATGGGCCCAGCCGGAACCACTTTAGTGGTTGTAAATGAAGATATTTTAGGTAAAGTTACACGTGCTATCCCTTCTATGCTAGACTATGCAACCCATATTAGTAAGGGCAGTATGTTTAATACACCTCCAGTATTTGCAGTCTATACCTCCCTACTTACCTTAAGATGGTTAAAAGAAAAAGGCGGTATTGGTGCTATTGAAGAGGAAAATGACAAGAAAGCGAAGTTGATCTATTCAGAAATTGATATTAATCCTTTATTTAAAGGGTACGCTGAAATAGAAGACAGATCTAATATGAACGCTACATTTAATATTGTAGAAGACAATCTTAAAGAAACCTTTGATACTATGCTTAAAGAAGAAGGAATAAATGGATTAAATGGTCATAGAAGCGTGGGTGGATATCGTGCATCTATATACAATGCTCTAAGCCTTAGAAGTGTAGGGATTTTAGTAGATGTGATGAGCGAACTTGAACGTAAAGCATAATTCTTTAAATAGAAATTTCAAATTTTTAAAATCATAGATTAATGAAAGTATTAGCGAACGACGGTGTCTCTCAATCAGGTATAGATGCTATGGAAGCTGCAGGTTTTGAAGTCCTCACAACAACAGTGGCTCAAGACCAACTTGCGAATTATATTAATGACAAAGGAATTACCGTACTTTTAGTACGAAGTGCCACTACTGTACGCAAAGATCTTATAGACGCTTGTCCTACTTTAAAAGTTATAGGACGTGGTGGTGTAGGAATGGACAATATTGATGTAGAGTATGCTAAAAGCAAAGGACTACATGTAATAAATACACCAGCTTCTTCTTCAGGATCTGTTGCAGAACTTGTTTTTGCACACTTATACAATGGAGTGCGCTTTTTACACGACGCAAACAGAAATATGCCTTTAGAAGGTGAATCTAGATTTAAAGATCTTAAAAAAGCATATGCCAAGGGTGTAGAACTTAGAGGGAAAACTTTAGGGGTTCTTGGTTTTGGGCGTATAGGTCAAGCTACAGCTAAAGTTGCCTTAGGTGTTGGAATGAAAGTAATTTTCTTTGATCCTTTCTTAGATGAAGCAGAAGTGAAAGTTGATTTTTATGATGGTCAAAGCGTTTCATTTAAATTAGAAAGTCATACAAAAGAGGAAGTTCTCAAAACTGCAGATTTTATTACTTTACACGTTCCTGCACAGAAAGAATATGTTATTGGCAAAAAAGAAATAGAAATGATGAAAGACGGTGCAGGACTTGTTAACGCTGCGCGTGGAGGTGTTGTAGATGAAGTAGCTTTAATAGATGCATTAGAAAATGGAAAATTAGCTTTTGCAGGATTGGATGTTTTTGAAAATGAGCCTAAACCAGCTGTAAAAGTATTGATGAATCAGAAAGTTTCTCTGTCTCCTCATATTGGTGCTGCGACTAACGAAGCTCAAGATCGTATAGGAACTGAACTTGCAGATCAAATTAAAGAAATCTTTAAAGCATAGTTTTTTAAACCTAATTAATTGAAAGCCGGTATAATAACCGGCTTTTTCTTTATCTTAAAAATTCTTAAATATTTGTTAATATAGTTCATTTAATTGTACTTTTGTAAACTAACATAAAAGAAAGAATTATGGCAGGATTACTGGATTTATTAAATAGTGACATAGGCAAGAAGCTCATTAATGGTGCTAGCGCACAAACTGGAGCTTCTGAGAAGAAAACATCTGATGTTTTAAGTATGGCACTTCCATTATTGCTAGGTGCAATGAAAAAAAATTCTCAAAGTGCTGAAGGTGCTGAGGGATTAATGGGAGCTTTATCTAACAAACATGATGGAAGCATCTTAGACAACTTGGGCAGCATTCTTGGTGGTGGTGTTGATCAAAATGTAATGGATGATGGAGTAGGTATATTAGGTCATATATTAGGTAATAAGCAACCAGTTGTAGAGAATACTTTAAGTCAGAAATCAGGTTTAGATTCTGGTACTATTTCTCAAATACTTAAAGTAGCAGCCCCTGTTCTTCTAGGTGTACTTGGGAAACAGACAAGACAGAATAACGTTAACGATTCTAATGGTCTTTCTAACCTTTTGGGAAGTATGTTAGGTGGACAACCTCAGCAAAATCAGAGTTTGATCGAGTCATTAATTGATCAAGATGGTGACGGTAGTGTGCTTGATGATGTTGCAGGAATGGTATTGGGAGCTAAAAAGAATAAAGGTGGCTTAGGCGGTATGCTTGGAGGCCTTTTTGGAAAATAAAATCAATTCAATTCTATAAAAAAGCCGCTCCTAGCGGCTTTTTTTAGTTATGTAATATATGATTTGCGTTTTGTAACTTTATGAAAAAGCATTTCTATGAAAAACCTTCTTTATTTAATAATTGCCCTGGGCATTATATACAGCTGTTCATCCACCCAAAACTCCAATAAGATGGTCGAAAGCGATACTACTTCAGATACGGTACGTATAGCTAATGACAGTCTAGAGTATGAAATTATTATAATTGAACCTGGTTTTAGTACATTTTTAAATTCTATTGCGAGACCTGAAGGGTATTATTCACAATCGTATTTAGAAAATAAAAATCGGTTTTTAGTAACAGAATATAATCAACGGGTAATTTCGCCTTCCCGATATAATCCCAATCTGTACCCACTGAGAATAGATTATGATCCTCAAATAGATTACGGCTACGAGGTGAATTATAAACTTTATAATTACTTCGTATTTTTTACTAGGCAATATAACCAGCGATTTAGTGTTCCTACCCGTATTTAAGTAGCTTATAAACAGCTATTCTTTTTGTAGCAATAATGTATATTTGCCGGGTGAAAAAATTTAAGGAAAACTGGGAAATAACCCAAAACTGGCAACTTATTCATCCCATTTTAGGAGTAATTCTTTCTATGGGTTTTGGCTACCTAATTGCATCCAGAATACAAGGAATTTTTGAATTTAATAATCCCGCTAAAATTCTTGTTTTAATTGGATTATCAATTCTAATAGGATATGCGATTATAAAGCTTAGCTTGTTTTTCTTTAAAAAGCTTAAAAATAAATGGACCGTAAATGCTCGTTGGGAATTCATTGCCATATTCATTGCTTTTGCTGTTACAGGATCTACTGCGGGTAAATTATCTGATCCTTTAATGGAATTTATAGGTCTTGATCGGGAGGAAACTTCTGGTTGGGCTTATTGGCCCCTTCGCTTATTTTTAATATTTCCAATTTATCAGGTGATTCTGCTCATTTTTGGCTGGATTTTTGGGCAATATAAATTTTTCTATGATTTTGAGAAAAAAATGCTTGCAAGAATGGGATTAGGGTTTTTATTCAAAAAATAATAAATATCATTTAGCAAAAATCTAATAGCTAATTAATTAAGGCATAATTCTAGTATTGTAAGAGCCATACTGTTTATAATATTTTATATTTGAATTTACCCCAAATAAAATGATTAAGAACCTACCCATACAGCCAAATTCTATAATATCATATCTTCGGGTAGGAAGACTTCTTTATTACTCCCTATTTCTCTTTTTGCTAGAATCTTTATATTATTGGATCGAGCTCAAAGCTGCCTATCAATACTCTTCAAGACTTGTTATTGCTTTTTGGTCCTGGTCCTTTCTTTTTTCTTTTATTCATATTTTTCTAGTGATAATGGATGGATATTCCAGATATCAGAATTATAAAAGGGCAAAAGATCAATTCTATGTTCACGGCTTTAAATCCCGTATTGCTAATTTATATATTGGTTCTAAATGCCAGCGTATGGCTGCAGAAGTAGCTGCAGATGAATTGGGAATAGGTGATCAAGTAAGAGCGCATTATGCTGATAAGGGGATAAAATGGTATCATTATGTTCCTTACTTTATGATAAAAGATCCTCTCTTTTTATTTAAAAAGCATTTCTGGTCACGCACATTTTTAGAAAAAGGCTATACCTCACAGTATGATTACAGACAAATTCAACTAGGACTTTCTGTGCAATGATAACAGGCAGCAATCTAACGAAGTCTTATAATGGTTTTAAAGCATTAGATGACATAAACATTTCTTGCTCGGCTGGTGAAATTTGTGGTTTGTTGGGTGCAAACGGAGCCGGTAAAACAACTCTTTTCAAAATACTTTTAGGTCTTATTACACCTAACAGTGGAAGCTTTAAAATCAACTCTAAACGTGTAAAGCCCATAGGTGGTATTATAGAAAAACCAGCACTCTATGAATATCTGAATTCTTATCAAAACTTGAAAGTATTTAGTAAGATTCAAGGTGCACCATATGATCGTAATTCTATAATTGAAAGTCTGGAAAAGGTAGGTTTACCACTCAACCGAAAGGATCCCGTTCGCAATTTTTCTATGGGAATGAAGCAGCGATTAGGTATAGCAATTGCTCTTTTAAATAATCCGGAATGTTTGATTCTGGATGAGCCTTTTTCCGGTCTGGATCCTGTAGGGATTTCTTCTTTACGCACATTAATTCAAAAACTCGCAGAAGAAAAAAAGTTGGCTATTATTATTTCCTCTCATATTATTGAAGAACTGAGCAAAATATGCCATACCCTTCATGTAATCGCTAAAGGAAAGATCATAAAAGCTGGACCTGCGCATTTGCTTATTCAAAAAAACACCAATGCATTTACTATTTGCGCACCAGATATTCAGAATTCTGTTGAGCTAAAAGGATTTCAGTCTGATATTAAAGGTAATTGTGCTCGAGTAATTATATCTGCAGAAGAAGTACCTCAACTGATTCAAAAATTAGCGGAGGAAAGAATTTATATCACTTCATGCACTCCAGAAATAGATATGCATAGATTATTTCAAAATCCTACGCTATGAAAGCATTGATTTCTACAGAAATCTATAAACTTTCCAGACAAGGAAAAACCTATTATGCCCTAGCGGCCATTTTTGCTATTGAAGCAATTGTACTTTTTAGCGCATATTATCAGGGCAGCAGTATTTTGGATATTTTATTAGATAACCTAAAACAATCATTCTATTTTGAAGGAACGTTGCTCAACGGAAATTTATTAATTTATTTAATTCTGAATACTTTATGGTTTCATTTACCACTAATCCTGATGATAATCATTTCAGGACTACTCACTTCAGAATATAAGGAAAGGACATTGCAGACTGTAATGCTACAGCCCGTTTCTAAATGGAAATTTATCTTAAGCAAATATGTTGTAGCCATACTCTTTACGATACTAACAGTACTCCTACTCGCCGTTACCTCTATGGGATTTTCTTATTTGATTTTTGGTACTGGAGATTTGGTTGTCTATCTCGATACTCTAAATTTCTTCAGTTCTAAAGATGCTTTTTTTAGAATATTAAGTGCTTTTGCGTGTGGTACAATTTCAATGGTATTTTTTTCAGTGGTAAGCTTAACGTTAAGTGTAATCTTTAAAGAGGCTACTAAAACCTGGATAATAGCTGCTTTTTTTCTCATTGTTTCCAATCTTCTTTTAAAAGTAGATTTTGGCAATTATTGGGTAAATCGTTTATTCTTCCCAAAACTTAATGATACTTGGCAATACCTCTTCTATTATGAGATTCCGTGGGACCGAGTATATTTTAATTCTATTTTAATTTCTCTTTACACACTCATTTTTATGGGTATTGGGATTCTCATATTTCATAAAAAAGATATTGGATGAAAAGTGTTTTGTTTTTTTTGATTGCCGTTTTAAATATTTCCCTGATAACAGGTCAGGAAATAGATTCTGATCTACTTGATATACGCGAGAGAATGGATTCTATTGAAAAATTTAATGCCAATCTAAAACTTGAGGTTGATATTAATTTCATCAACATGCCTGTAAAGGATGCTCAAATGAAATATACTAAAGGAGAGGATGTGAAATTTCTTTCTGAAGACTTTGTTTTAATACCTAAGAGAGGGCTGGATTTACCTTTAAATGAAATATTTAAATATCCTTTTATTACTCTAAATCGCGGAGTTGAAATGCGTGAAGGAAAACCTTATAAAGTAATTAATGTAATTCCTGATGACAAACGAGCAGACTTTTCAATAGCGACTTTTCTTCTAGATACTGTTCACAAGAGAATTAAAGAATCTC
The DNA here is from genome assembly GCA_963974735.1 of uncultured Flavobacteriaceae bacterium. Lineage (GTDB taxonomy): Bacteria > Bacteroidota > Bacteroidia > Flavobacteriales > Flavobacteriaceae > Leeuwenhoekiella. Next base: position 7,679 of record CAXBEL010000031.1, read on the forward strand.
AAATTACAACTAAGAAAGACGGATCGTACTCCCTTAATATGTCTTACCCCAATCCCCAGAACGTACTTCCTTCTTTAATCGAAGTAAGTTTTGAAATGGATAAGGTGAAAATTCCCCTCCGTTATATGGGAAAAGATGCAGATGTGGATAGAAAGAAACTGCGATCAGACGAACCTAAAACGGGTAAAATATTCTTATATATCAGTGATTATGATATATCTTATCAAATGGAATAAAATTGACGCTTAGCGTTTTATAAAATTATAAGCTTGGCTCTGCAGTTTATCAAACTTCAATAGATATTGGCCAGAATTGATTTGCCCTAGATAAATGCTTTTGTCTAAATGTAAATTGCCCTTTAAAACTACCTGACCAGAAAGATTGGTTATCCAATAATCCGAGTTTTGAATACTAAAGGATGACGAAGGACTTATTTTAAGAATCTCATTTACAGGATTGGGATAAAGCAGTAGTTTAGTCTCAAACTCTTCCTCTAAATACCCCAAATTAGTATCTAATAAATATTCTGATAAAAATGGAGATAAATCCAGTGTATGAAGTTTTTCTGCGTTGTTTGCAACAGGTGGTCTCACAAATCTTTCATTAGAAATATAATATTTTAATCCATCCTTAGTAGTTATTCCCTCTACTTGATGAAAGGGTAGGGAAACAATTATCTTACGTTTGTTTCCATTAAAGAAATCATCTTCAATAAAATCGTATAGTAAATAAACAAAAGGTTCCAGCACATTACTATAACCGGAAAGCGCAACAAGGTTTTTAGATTCGAGATACGTTGCTCCTGTTATAAGGCCTTGCACGTTGTAAGTATGCTCAAGAGATGCAGTATGAGTACCTGCAACTTTTGGTAAAGAATAAACTTTAGTTTGATTGCTCACCCATTGTTTGGTAAATAAATAAATATGGTCTGAAGAAACTATAAAAGCTTCGCAGTCAAAATCAGTTTGATTTGCACCACTTCCCGAAAAATCATTTTGATCTTCGTAAGAAAAATTAATAACCTCAATTTCAGGTGAGTTATTAACTAGAGAGGTCTTGCCAACTTTATAAATTTTTAAATCTCTTCTATTGCGTTAGCATTATTTCCAAAATCCCCAACATAAATAAATTCATCATCTTGGGAAATCTCTTCCCAATCTTTATTGCTTGCTCCCGTTAATTCATATTTGGATAAGATTTCTCCTGTAAGTGTATCCAGTGCATAAAGATTAATATCTGTATTATCATTATGCGTCCACAGCTTATCTTTCCAGTAAATCAGTCCGGAAGTTTCTACTAAGGTAGTTTCTAAATTATCACTAGATTGGGGGGCAATTGTAGTTGGATCATACAAACAGCTTCCATCATTAACAGTAGCTTCAGGATTATAATTAGTGGATAATGGATCTGTACAACCAGAAACCTGCGCTTCCATATTATTAAATAAGGAAAGAAAACTAATTAAAAACAGTATAGTCAGACTTTTCATTTTTTTTCAGATTGATTAGTCTAAATTAGTTAATTATCAATGATTTGCATTAACTCAACTACATTAAGAAACCATTAAAAATTAATTCCCTTTTTGTTGCTCTGGATTTTCTTGAGCAAATAAATCCAAATAGGCCTTCCCTAAAAACTGAACAATATCCCCCGCTGTCAATCCTTCATAACTGGTTTGATTGACTGCAATGTCTCCAGCCTTTCCGTGAAGATAAACACCAAATATTGCCGCTTCTAAAGGATTATATTTTTGGGATAACAGACCCGTAATTACTCCAGTAAGTACATCTCCAGCTCCACCAGTGGCCATACCAGGATTGCCTGTATTATTTATATAGAACTTAAAATCCTGTATTGTTATGGTGTGAGCTCCTTTTAATACTACTATAAGATTATGATCCTTTGCAAATTGTGCGGTTTTTTTCAATTTATCAAAATCATCTTTCCACTCCCCTATTAAACGCTGCAATTCTTTAGGATGTGGTGTTAATATGGTTTCTTTAGGAAGCAATTCTAAAAATTTGGGATTTTTAGCCAAAATATTCAGTCCGTCCGCATCAATAACCAGAGGCTTTTCATTTTTAGTAAGAAAGGATTTAAATGCGCGTACCGTATCCATCTCTGTACCCATTCCTATACCGATGCCTATCACATCTGCGTCAAAGTCAAAATCTATTTCTTCAAAACATTTTCCGTTTTGTTTATCTGTTGCTACCATAACTTCTGGTAAAGCCGTCTGCAAAATATTCACCCCAAATTGCGGAATATATGCCGTCACTAGACCACTTCCTGATCTCAAGCAAGCACTGGATGATAAAATAACTGCTCCCATTTTACCGTAACTACCTCCCACTATTACACTGTGCCCATAGGTACCCTTATGCGTGTATTTCTCCCGATGCTTATACATCTGTCTGGCTTCGGTCTTATTGATAAGCTCAACATCTGTTTCTGTTTTAGTTAGATATTCTTTATCAAGACCTATATCCAGCACTTCCCAGTTCTGGACATATTTTCCGGTTTGCGGTAAAAAGAAAATCAATTTTGGAGTTTGAAACGTCAAAACCATTGTTGGATGAATGACAATCTCATCTTCGGCAGGAATGGCATCCATATATAACCCTGAAGCCATATCAATTGAAAGTATATAAGCTCTCGACTTATTAATTCGATCAAATATATTTTGAACCCATTTATTTGCTGGACGATTATAACCTATCCCAAACAAAGCATCAATTACTAAATCATCAGCATTAATAGAAGGAAAATCATCTTCCGATTTAATTAAAATTGGCCAATCTTTAGCTTTGTTTTTTAGAGAATCATAGGCTTTTAAAAAATCTGCTGATCTCTTATCGCTATAGTTCACCACGTAAGTAGTAACCTCATAACCATATTCTATAAGGTTGCGTGCTATAACCAGACCATCGCCCCCATTGTTACCAATTCCGCAGAATATTTTAATTTTTACGGGTCCACCATTAAGCCGTTTATGTATCCATTGAAAAGCATAACCACCAGCCCGCTCCATTAAATTTATAGACTCTATACTCTCTTTTGCAAGAGTATTTTTATCTGCCTCGTATATTTGCTCTTTACTGTATATTTTCATGAACTAAATTGTTGAATTTTGAATTATTCGCAATGAATCTGTATGAATTATTAATTATTTAACTAAAAAACGGTATTCTTGCATTTAGCTGATAAATCCTTAAAAATGAAATCCAAACCTTGCCTATCCCCGTAAAAATAATACTTTTGACATCAACATCATAAGTCAATGAAAGCGATTACAAACATACCACACTGCGCTATCGATGCCCTAACCGGCACGATTGCTTTCATTCGTATTACCCCCTTGGGGTAGGTATAAACATATAACTTTCGCATCCGTTCGTTTACACGAAATATTTTTCAATTAATTCATTTACAAACACATAAATTATGCGTGTTTTAAAATTTGGTGGCACTTCTGTAGGAAGTGTAGAAAACATCAATCAAGTAATCAAAATTGCTACACAAGCTTCTAAAAGCCAAAAAATTGTCATTGTGGTTTCTGCCATTGGTGGTATAACAGACTTATTATTAACAACGGGTTTGCAGGCGAGTGCTAAAGAAGCGTATAAAGAAACCTTTAAAGAAATTAAGAAAAAACATCTTGATTTTACCGAAGCTTTAATTCCTAAAGATTCTGATGCGATTACAGAAATTAAAAACCTCCTTGAGGAACTTGACCAACTATTGCAGGGTATTTATCTCATCAACGAATTATCTCCAAAAACGATTGATAAACTTCTTTCTTTCGGTGAAGTTTTATCTTCATCTATTATAGCACGAGCAATGTATGCTCAAGGTCTGGATGCCGCAAAAAAGGACAGTAGAGACCTCATTACCACTAATGAAAAGCACACTAAAGCAGCTGTTAATTATACGGTAACAAATAGCCAACTGGAATATTATTTTGCAAAAGCAAAACAAAAAGTTACAGTTTTACCTGGCTTCATAGCTAGTACCGCAAGTGGTGAAACAAGTACATTGGGACGAGGAGGTTCAGATTTTACTGCTGCCATCGTTGCCGCTGCATTGGAGGTAGAACAATTGGAAATATATACAGATGTGAGCGGTATGTACACCGCAAATCCTAAAATTGTAAAACAAGCGAGACCGATAGAAGATATTTCATATCACGAGGCTATGGAACTATCCCATTTTGGAGCAAAAGTTCTTTATCCTCCCACTATTGTCCCTGTTATGAGCAAGAATATTCCAATTCTTATAAAAAACACACTCAAACCTGAAGCAAAAGGAACGCTGATTCATAATCAGGAAAAAAATGATGGAAATCCCATTAAAGGATTAAGCAACATAAGTAATATAGCACTCCTCACTTTAGAAGGTGGTGGTATGGTAGGTATTCCTGGCTTCAGCAAAAGACTTTTTGAAACCTTATCTGTACAAGGGATAAATATTATTCTTATTACTCAAGCTTCCAGCGAGCACAGTATCTGTCTTGGAGTTATGGAAGAAGATGCAGGTAGGGCAAAAAATGCGGTAGATGAAGAGTTTCAAAATGAAATCTCCCTTAATAAAATTGATCCGTTGACTATAGAAATCGGACTTTCAATTATCGCATTGGTTGGCGATCGTATGAAAAGTCATCAGGGCATTAGTGGCAAAATGTTTAGCACCCTTGGTAAGAACAACGTTAACATAAGAGCAATTGCCCAAGGTGCCAGCGAGAAAAACATCTCTGCAGTAATAGCACAACGTGATGTAAAAAAAGCACTCAATAGTTTACACGAAAGATTCTTTGAGGCACAGCGCAAACAACTTAATTTGTTTATTACTGGAGTTGGAAATGTAGGTGCAAGATTGTTAGAACAGATTGCTCAGCAGCAGGAGTATTTAAAAACTCAGCTTAATGTTAATCTGCGTGTATTGGGATTGAGCAATTCACGTAAAATGGTTATTGATAAAGATGGTATAAACCTAAATAAATGGCAAGAAGTATTAGATAATGGCAATCCTGCTTCAATAGAGGGCTATTACGATGAGATTGTTTCCCTTAATCAACGCAATAGTATTTTTGTAGATATAACAGCTAATGCAGAAGTGGCCTCAGTTTATGGTAAATACCTTAAACAAAGTATTGCTGTGGTGGCATGTAATAAAATTGCCTGTTCCTCAGATTACAAAGAATATGAAAATTTAAAGAAAATCAGTACACAGTATAATGCCCCGATGCTCTTTGAAACCAATGTAGGAGCGGGTTTACCTATTATTGACACTTTAAATAACCTTATTGCTTCAGGTGACCGTGTAAATAAAATTCAGGCAGTTCTTTCCGGTAGTTTAAATTTTGTTTTCAATAATTTTAAACCTGGTGGAAATTTCCACGACGTCGTTCAAGAAGCTAAAAAAGAAGGATTTACAGAACCAGATCCACGTATTGATTTAAGCGGCGTGGATGTTGCCCGTAAGATTTTGATTTTAGCCAGAGAAAGCGGGTTAAAGTTAAATCTGGAAGACATTAAAAATGAGCCTTTCTTAACAGAAAGGAACTTAAATAGTGGAAGCGTTGATGACTTTTTTGAAACATTAAAGGAAGATGCAGCTCATTTTGAAAAACTGGTTAGTGACGCGGAAGCAAAAGGCTGCAGGCTTAAATATGTTGCTCAATTAGATGAAGGAAAAGCTAGTGTTGGTCTTCAAGAAATTCCGCAAGGACATCCTTTTTATAATCTGGAGGGAAAAGACAATATCGTTCTGTTCTTTACAGATCGTTATCCGGAGCAACCTTTGATCATTAAAGGTGCTGGGGCTGGTGGAGATGTGACTGCTTCAGGCTTATTTTCTGATATTATAAGGACAAGAACATTTTAATCACAGAAGAATCAGTTAAAGATTAATATGAAAGAAATACGGATATTTTCCCCTGCGACCGTTGCTAATGTAAATTGTGGTTTTGATGTTCTGGGTTTTGCTTTAGAAGGATTGGGAGACGAGATGGTGTTGCGTAAGGTTTCAAAAAAAGGAATCCATATTACCGCAATTACAGGTGCAGATCTTCCGCTTGATTCTAAAGAAAATGTTGTGGGTGTAGCCGGTCAAGCTATGCTGGACCATCTTGATCTTGACTTTGGTTTTGAAGTCGAAATACATAAAAAGATCCGATTGGGCAGCGGCGTAGGAAGTAGTGCCGCAAGTGCTGCTGGGATAGTATTTGGTATAAATCAGTTTTTAGACAAACCTCTATCTAATCTTGAGTTAAGTGCGCTGGGGATGAAAGGTGAAGCCATTGCCAGTGGCAATGAGCACGCAGATAATGTTGCACCCTGTCTTTACGGGGGTTTTACATTAATTACTGGATATTCCCCCCTTAACATAGTGGCCTTACCATTTCCTGAGGATTTGTATGTTACAATTATACATCCCCATATTACTATTAAAACAAAAGAAGCAAGAGAACTTCTCCCTAAAACAGTATGCTTAAAAGATTCAATAGAACAATCTGGAAATTTAGCAGGATTGGTCGCTGGACTTTATACAAGCGACTATGCACTCATTGGGTCAAGTACTAGGGATGTAATAATTGAACCTCATCGTAAAGCATTACTGCCACATTTTGACCTTTTAAAGGGAACAGCCCTTTCTAATGGTGGTTTAGCATTTGGTATAAGTGGGTCTGGTCCTTCTATGTTTACCTTGTGCCGGGGAAAGGAAAATGCAGAAAGGGTTAAAAAAGAATTATTAGAAGTTCTTGATTCAAAATCAATGGAAACCGATAGTTACGTTTCGAAAATAGCTGTTTCAGGAAATCGAATTTTAGATAAAAAATAGCACATGCAATATTATAGTTTAAACGAAAAAGCTCCGAATGCAGGATTAGAAGAAGCTGTCGTACGTGGAATTGCGCCTGATAAAGGATTATATTTTCCTGAAAGTATTACAGCCCTTCCCGAATCATTTTTTCAGAATATTGAAAACCTGAGTAATAATGAGATTGCATTTGAAGCCATTAAGCAATTTGTTGGAGACGTAATCCCAGAGGATAAATTGAAAGAAATAATAGCAGATGTTCTCTCTTTCGATTTCCCATTAGTTGAACTCGAAGAAAATATCGCGACTTTAGAATTATTTCACGGTCCTACAATGGCTTTTAAAGATGTTGGAGCGCGTTTTATGGCACGCTGCATGGGATATTTTTCTGAGCAAAACGAAAAGAAAGAACCCGTAACCGTTCTGGTTGCTACGAGTGGAGATACTGGTGGCGCTGTAGCCAGAGGATTCCTTAACGTAGAAGGTGTCGATGTAGTTATCCTCTACCCTACCGGAAAAGTAAGCGATATTCAGGAAAAACAATTAACCACATTAGGAGCAAATATTACCGCTCTTGAAGTTGATGGGGTATTTGATGATTGTCAGCGTATGGTTAAAACTGCATTTTTGGATGAAGAAATAACCTCAAAACGTAAACTTACATCAGCCAATTCTATAAATATAGCGCGCTGGTTGCCACAACTTTTCTATTTTCTTTTTGCTTATAAACAGGCTAAATCTAAAGGAAAAGAAATTGTTTTCTCCGTACCTAGCGGAAATTTTGGGAATATCTGCGCTGGTATAGTTGCCCATAAACTGGGGATGCCAGTGAAGCAATTTATTGCTTCGGTAAATAGTAATGACATTGTCCCAGTATATCTAAAAACAGGTAAATACGAACCAAAACCATCAGTAGCAACAATTAGTAATGCGATGGACGTGGGAGATCCCAGTAATTTTATTCGTATTCAGAAATTATTCAATGATGATATTGAAGCACTATCTGAAAAATTGTCTTCTTACTCTTTTACAGATATTGAAACCAAAGAAGCTATGAAAAACATATATGAAGACACCGGTTATATTGCCGATCCTCATGGTGCTGTTGGCTATTTGGGACTTAAAGAATATTTTAAGAACAATACAAATGCTTATGGGATATTTTTAGAAACTGCCCATCCCGTTAAATTTCTTCCTGTTGTAAAAGAAGTCATTACAGAGAAAATAGAAATTCCTTCACAAATTAAAGAAGTTATAGATCGTGAAAAGAAAGCCATATCAATAAGTGATTACGATAGTTTTAAAGCTTTTTTATTAAATAACTAACCCTTCTTTTGCCATAGTTTTTGATACATTTGTGCTCACAAAAGAACACAAATGAAGCAGATTGAATTATCTCAAGTACACGAAGCGCTAGGCGCAAAAATGGTCCCTTTTGCAGGCTATAATATGCCCGTTCAATATGAAGGAGTAAATACCGAGCATGAGATTGTACGCAACGGCGTAGGTGTTTTTGATGTTTCTCATATGGGTGAATTTTTAGCTACGGGGGATGGCGCTTTCGATTTGTTGCAAAAAGTCTGCAGTAACGATATTTCAAAATTAACTGTTGGTAAGGCTCAATACAATTGTCTTCCCAATGAAGATGGTGGTATAGTTGATGACCTTATTGTTTACCGCATACGCGAAAAAGAATTTCTTCTTGTTGTAAATGCTTCTAATATTGAGAAGGATTGGGAGTGGATAAATAAGCACAACACCTTTGATGCACAATTAAAAAATATCTCTGATAATTTTTCTTTGTTGGCAATACAAGGTCCTAAAGCTATTGAAGCGATGCAATCCCTGACAGAGGTTGATCTTTCTGCAATTAAGTTTTATCATTTTGAAGTTGCGCCTTTTGCAGGTATAGATCATGTCATCATTAGTGCTACTGGCTACACCGGCAGCGGTGGATTTGAAATATACTGCCATAATAAAGACGCTAAGCAATTGTGGGAAAAAGTTTTTGAGGCTGGAGCAGATTATGGTATTAAACCTATAGGACTGGCGGCCCGTGATACATTGAGATTGGAAATGGGTTATTGTTTGTATGGCAATGATATAGATGATACCACTTCTCCTATTGAGGCTGGACTGGGCTGGATAACAAAATTTAATAAAGACTTCATAAATAGTGAATCTCTAAAAACAGAAAAGGAAGCTGGACCTACTCGTAAATTAGTAGGATTTGAAATGGATGAACGCGGAATACCTCGCAAAGATTATGATATTGTAGATGAGCAAGGCACAAAAATTGGTGTAGTTACATCGGGAACGATGGCTCCTTCAGTAGGAAAAGGTATAGGTATGGGTTACGTCCCCACTGAAAAAGCATCTGCAGGAACAAAAATTTATATTCAGGTAAGAAAAAATAAAATCCCTGCTACTATCGTTAAATTACCTTTTTACAAAGGTTAACTTTATAAAAATCCCCTATCCAAAAATCTCAAAAAATATTAATCCTTGGTGCCAGTGGTTTTCTGGGTGGGTCTCTATATAAGGAATTATATAGGTACTACGATACTTATGGCACTTACTTTACAGGTAAAATTTATTCAGACAATCAACATTTCATTCATTATGATGTCGTAAATGATGATATATATGAAGTGCTTAACAAAGTACGGCCCACGCTTGTAATCTCAACATTACGTGGTGATTTTGAAGGGCAAATTGATGCTCACGAAGATCTGGTGGATTATGCACAACGCACAGGCATCTATGTTATTTATCTTTCTTCGGCAAATGTGTTTGATGCTTTTGTAAATTATCCATCTTACGAGTTTGACAAAACACTTTCTGAAAGTAAATATGGTAAACTCAAGATACGCTGTGAAAATTTTTTCCTGCGTCAATTGCCAGAAAGTCAATACAGCATTGTTAGATTACCTATGGTTTTTGGACTGAATTCGCCTCGCGTTCGGGAAATTAAAGCACGAATATTAAATGGTGATCAAATTGAGGTTTTTCCGCATCTCATTATAAATACCACTACAGATCGTAAATTATCACAACAAATACATTATATAATAAACAGAAATAGATCTGGTATTTTTCATTTAGGAAGTAATGATTTAATACATCATCAGGAATTTATAAATGAGGTTATTGAAAAATTGGACCTTAAAGTAAAACCTCATTTTAAACTAGTTTATACATCCAACTTTGATAGATATCTTGCTGTTCTTCCCAGAGATAATAAATTACCAAAGCATTTAAGTATTACAAATGAAGAGGTTGTGTCTGAATCTCAGGTTTATTAATTTTTTTTAAGCTTTTAGAATGTATGGTATTTGTGCATATTTATCTTTCCCAATGTATTATCGAAAATTTATTAATCAAATAATCCGTGCTTTAAAATTCACTAAATGAAATATAAAAAGCTGTTAGGTTATTTGATTATTCTCATTGTTCAGATTGCAGGCCTAAAAATTCTGTCCCAATATCCTGTTTTTATTGAAAAATATTATACCAATGGAATATACCCATACATTTCAAAAGCATTTCGGTTTATTTTAGGTTGGATCCCTTTTTCTTTTGGGGATTTAATGTATGCCCTACTTATTATTTTTCTCTTGATTTCATTGGTTAATCTATTTAGAAATCGCTTCAGAAATGGTTTAAAATATCTAACCGATGCTTTATTAATAACAAATATTATATACTTCAGTTTTCATTTACTTTGGGGGTTCAACTATTATAGGCTTCCCTTGCATCAAGCTCTTAAAATAGAAAACGACTATACCACTGAAGAACTTATAAGTCTTAGTCAGCGATTAATTAAAAGAGCAAATGACCTTCATCTGGAATTGGAAAAAAATGATTCTTTGCCAGTTCGTTTCTCGTATTCATTAAATGAGATATTTGATAAAACATTAGATGGCTATTTGGAGGTCGAGGAAAACTTTCCTAAGCTGGATTATCCTCCCAAGAGTATAAAAAATTCCTTGTTTAGATATCCGCTTTCTGTAATGGGCTTTAGTGGATACTTAAATCCTATAACTAATGAAAGCCATATAAATGGTCTAATCCCACCCCACCGTTGGCCATTGGTTAGCTGCCATGAAGAAGCGCATCAGCTGGGGTTTGCAAAAGAAAATGAAGCTAATTTTATAGCAGTGATTACAACAACAAATAATAAAGATCTTTATTTTAAATATTCAGGATACATATTTGCTTTACGTTATTGTTTAAGTGAGGTTTATATGCGTAATCCAGATGCCGCAGATATACTCAAGTCAAATATTAAACCTGGAATACTTGCTAACTATAAAGAATCCTATGATTTTTGGTCTTCTTTTTCTAATCCACTAGAGCCTATTCTTGAGGTTTTTTATGGCCATTACTTAAAAGCGAACAATCAACCATCTGGTATGAAAAGTTATAGCTATGTGGTTGCATTACTCGTGAATTATTTTAAGACCAAAACCACATTGCCATAACGTTAAAAAATTATTAATTAACAAAACCAAGCATAGTCAAGTTTTATCTTTAAAGGGCACAAAATATCCTAAAAATATGATAAAACGATTATTCGTCTTAGGAGTGTTCCTGCTATTTTCCTCTACATTTCAAGCTCAGGATTACTTTCCTACAAATGAGGGTGTAAAAACCAAAAACACAAATTACACAGTCCTTAAAAATGCCACTCTACATTTACCTGAGGGCAGAACCATTAAAAATGGTGCACTGCTCATTCAAAACGGTAAAATTGTTTCTGTTGGCAAATCTGTAAATGAACCTAAAAATTCAGTTGCAATTGACCTTTCCGGGAAGCACATTTATCCATCTTTTATTGAGACCTACTCCAGTTTTGGAATTGAAAAACCCAAACGGGAAAGTGGCGGGCGCAGTCAGCAATATGAGCCTACTCGCGAGGGTTATTATTGGAATGATCATATTAGACCAGAAACACGTGGCCTTGATAAATTTGAATACGATTCAAAAGAAGCAAAGAAAATGCTGGAAGCCGGTTTTGGTATTGTTAATACGCATCAGGAAGATGGTATTGCAAGAGGAACAGGTGTTCTGGTAGCCCTTAATGAAAAAGGTGATGATGCCGAGCGTCTTTTAGATTCGCGCTCTGCTCAATTTTTTTCTTTTGAAAAGAGTAATCAATCTACACAGGCTTATCCCACTTCAATTATGGGAGCAACGGCACTTATAAGACAATTATACCAAGATGCGTCGTGGTATGCTAAAGGAAATGTTGATACCAAGGATTTATCTTTAGAAGCTTTAAATGCTAACAGTGATTTACCTCAAATTTTCTACGGAGATGGTCTTTATGATGATTTGCGTATTGCCAAGCTCTCTGCAGAAACCGGAGTCCCTTTTATAGTAGTAGGTGGCGGAGATGAATACAAACGCATTGATGAAATTAAAGCAACGGGGTCATCTTTTATTCTTCCCATCAACTTCCCGGATGCTTATGATGTAGAAGATCCTTATCAAGCAGATTATGTCTCTTTAAGCCAAATGCGCGATTGGAATCAAGCACCTACAAATCCAGCTAAGATGCAGGAAGCAGGTTTAAATTTTGCTTTAACAACACACGATTTAAAATCTCCTGATAAATTTATGGAGATGCTAAAAAAAGCAATAAAATATGGTTTAAATGAAGATAAGGCGCTTGAAGCACTAACTGCTGTACCTGCTCAATTATTAGGAAAATCTGATGAGATAGGTGCAATTAAAACAGGTGCATGGGCAAACTTATTAATTACATCAGGCCCCATATTTGACGATGAAACCATTATATATGAAAACTGGGTTCAGGGAAACAAGAATGTATTAGAGGATATGTCTACAACAGATATTAACGGAAAATATGCACTTAACGTTGATGGAAAGTCCTATCAAATGGAAATATCAAAATCTACTGAAAAGCCAGATGTTACTATAAAGCAAGGAGAAACAAAGCTTGGTGCTAAAATTAGTTACTCTAATGATTGGATAAATATCACGTTTACAAGCCCCAATACTCAGGATCAGCAATTTGTAAGACTTATCGCTTCTATAGAGAATAAAGAATCTTTTAGTGGTCGCGCAATAAAAACAGATGGTAGCGAAACAACTTTTAATGCTAGGCGCACTGGAGATCTGGACAAAGAAGAAAAGAAAAAGGATAAGGAGGAGAAAGAAGATGAACTTCTAGAAGTTGTTCCGCTTACTTATCCCAACTTAGCTTTCGGTTTTAAAACACAACCTAAACAAGAGACTATTCTTTTTAAAAATGCTACAGTGTGGACTGGTGAAGAAGAGGGGATTTTAGAAAACACAGACGTTCTTATACGCAATGGAAAAATTGCAAATATAGGAGAAGGACTTTCTGCAGGTGGTGCTCGGGTTATTGATGCCACAGGGAAACATCTTACAGCGGGTATTGTAGATGAACATTCACATATTGCTGCTTTCGATATTAATGAAGCGGGACAAAACTCTTCTGCAGAAGTTAGAATGAAGGATGCCGTTAATCCCGATGACATAGATATTTACAGAGATCTAGCTGGAGGTGTTACAGCAATACAGTTGTTGCATGGCTCCGCAAATCCCATTGGTGGCCAATCTGCCGTGATGAAACTTAAGTGGGGAAAGTCTATTGATGATATGGTTATAGACGAAGCTAAATTTATTAAGTTTGCCTTGGGTGAAAATGTTAAACAGTCTAACTGGCAAAGCTTTAATCGTTTTCCACAAACACGTATGGGTGTGCAACAGATGTACACAGATTATTTTCAGCGTGCTAGAGAATATAAAGCACTAAAAAATAGTGGAGAACCATATCGTACTGATTATGAAATGGAAACTCTGGTTGAAATTTTAAATGGAGAACGTTTTGTAACCTCACATAGCTACGTACAAAGTGAAATTAACATGCTTATGAAAGTTGCTGAAGCATTTGATTTTAGAATAAACACCTTTACACATATTCTGGAAGGATATAAAGTTGCCGATAAAATGGCAGAGCATGGCGTTGCGGGTTCTACATTTAGTGACTGGTGGGCTTATAAATACGAAGTTAATGACGCAATACCTTACAATGCCGCAATTATGCATAGTCAAGGTGTGCTAACAGGTATAAACAGTGATGATGCTGAAATGTCCAGAAGACTTAATCAAGAAGCTGCCAAAACAATGAAATACGGTGGTGTCCCAGAAGAAGAAGCGTGGAAATTTGTTACGCTAAATCCTGCAAAAATGCTTCATATAGATGATCGCGTTGGGAGCATAAAAGAGGGGAAAGATGCTGATGTCGTCCTGTGGTCAACTTATCCAATGTCAATAAGTGCAGTAGCTGAAAAAACCATTATTGAAGGAACTGTTTATTTTGATATCGAAAAAGATCAAGAACTCAGGAAGCAATTGCAACAGGATAAAAATAAATTGACCACCATGATGCTGGCTGAAAAAAATAAAGGCCTTAAAACTCAACCAGCAAAAAAAGATGAGAAGCAAAGAATGCATTGTGACACTTTAGAAACACTTAATTAATATGAAACTAGTTTTAAAACTTTATATACTCCTATTTTTATGTGGAAGCACAGCTTTTGCACAGCAAACACCCGCGCCAAAAGAAACTGGCGAAATTACACTTGTAGGTGGAACTGCCCACATTGGAAATGGGACAGTAATTGATAACAGTCTTATTTTTATTAAAGACGGTAAAATCACAAGTGTTGTTGACGCGACAGCAGGCAATGCCAATCCTACTGGCGAGGTAATAAATATAGAAGGCCAACACGTATATCCTGGGTTTATAGCAGCTGATACTACTTTAGGGTTGGTCGAAATTTCTGCGGTACGGGCTACCAACGATGAGGATGAAATAGGCGAATACAATCCACACGTTCAAGCTATCATCGCTTATAATGCAGAATCCAAAGTTGTCGAAAGTATGCGCCCCAACGGTGTATTGCTTGCGCAGACGGTACCTCAAGGCGGAACAATTTCTGGTACATCATCTGTTGTACAACTTGATGCCTGGAATTGGGAAGATGCTGTTGTGAAAAGAGGTGATGGTATTCATTTAGACTGGCCCAATGGGTTTAGCCGCGGCAGATGGTGGTTGGGAGAAGATCCTGGCTATAGCCCCAACAAGCAATATGCAGAAGAAGTAACTGAAATAAAAGGATTCATTGCCCAATCCAGAGCAAATGATGCGGTTGAAGGCGACATCAAAAATTTACCATATACTGCTATGCAAGGTTTGTTTTCTGGCGATCAGAATTTATACGTTCATGTAAATGGCGACAAGGAAATTATGGATGTCATTCGATTTAAAGAAGATACTGGGATTGAGAATGTTGTTCTTGTAGGCGCTTATAGAGGTTATAAAGTTGCTAAGGAATTAGCAGATGCTAATATTCCCGTAATCTTGTCTCGGGTGCATAGTCTGCCTCAAACCGAAGATGATGACTACGATATTTCTTATAAAATGGCAAAAACATTAATGGATGCCGGAGTACTTGTAGCGCTCGGTAATAGTGGTGAGTTCTGGGAAGCTCGAAATATTCCTTTTTATGCAGGGCAGATTACCGCTTATGGTCCTTCTTTTGAAGAAGTCTTAAAATTAATTACAATAAATCCTGCTAAAATAATGGGATTGGATAAAACTATTGGCACCTTGGAAGCTGGGAAGGATGCTACGTTGTTTGTAAGTAAAGGAAATGCTTTAGAAATGAAAGGAAACGAAGTGACAAAAGCTTTCATTAATGGCAGAGATATAAGCCTGGAAACACACCAAACAGAACTCTGGAAACGCTATATGGAGAAGTACGAACGTACTGAATAATGGGATTTAAATATTAATTCTTTTTATACCATAAAAAAAGTCCGATCGAATGATCGGACTTTTTACTTTAAACTAAATATTCTTGAATTAGTTGCTTGATTCTAGAGCATCTAATTTAGACTTATATTCATCAGCTTTTGCTTGATCTCCTAGTTGAATATTAATGTTATAAAGCGTTCTAATTGCTTCAATATTCTCAGGATTTCCTTGAACAGCTTTCTCAAGATAAGGGATAGATTCACGATAAAGATTCATACGTTCTTCCTTCAAGGAATCATAACGCTTGTTATCAGCATTAGAATTTCCTAAACTATTCATTTCATCAATGATAGTCTTGTCTTTATCTAAAATAAGTGCTGCCATATTTAAGTTAGCTGAAGAATACTCTGGATCTATTTCCAAAGATTTCATATAGTATTCCTTAGCTTTCTCTAGATTACCTGTTTGATTCGCTCCTACACCAAGATTATAGTACAATTCTGGATTGTTAGGATCTTTTGCAATTATCTGCTGCATGGATTCTTCATACTCTTTAGTCTTACCTAATTTTAGGTAAATATCAGCTTCAGAACGCAATAACATATCATCATCAGGATTTTCTGCACGTGCATCTTTCATTGCATCAAGAGCTTCTTCAGCTTTGTCTTGACTGATGTATATTAAAGCTATATTTTTTGCTATCTCAGCACTTTTTGCAGGGGTTTGTATAGTTTCTGGCTTAATATGAGTTCCTGCTTTTACAAAAAGATCACGTTGCTCTTTAGATGCATACTCCTCTTGCTCTCCAGATTCTTTATTAGTAGCTGTATATTTAGTCTCAACACCTTTATATCCAAGATCTTTTAATTTCTCGTAATATTGTATAGCCGTATCATAGTTTTTACCATTTACTGCATTAGATGCTGCATAATATAAATACACTGTATCCTTAGGACTCATATTATATAAGTCGTGAAGTTTAGAAGCAGCAGCATCGTATCGCTCAGCATTTTGATCTTCAACCGCTGACTCTATGATACTGTTCATTGCCTGTGACTTTAATTGAGCAGCTTCCTCACCATATTTATCACCTTCATTAAACTCACTTACTTTATTAAATGAATCTATAGCTGTATTTAAACTATTCGCATCAGTATTACCTTCTGCACCTAAATAAGTTTGTCCCTTTAAAAAATAAAATTCCTCCTTTTGTTTATCGTCCATTGCTCCCATCATACCTTCTACTGAAGAAAGTGCAGATTTAGCTTCGGCAAAACTTCCGGATTTTATTGCTTTCTCTACTGTTCTTAGCTCTCTCTTCTGGGCAAAAATTACCGCCGAAAAAGAAAGGGCAAATATTAATAATAATTTGGTTTTCATTGTTTTCACTTAATTTATATTAAACTTAGTTATTCTTCTTCATCAGAAGATTTTTTTTCATTGTTAGTTGTCTCATCATTAGCTTCATCTAAAATTGCAGCTTCTTCATCTAACTCTTCCAGATCTTCTTCATCATGTTTTACCTTGGCAACGGCTGCAATTGCATCACCATTTTTAAGGTTAATCAATCGAACACCTTGAGTGGCTCGTCCCATTACTCGTAAGTCTGCAACTTCCATCCTAATAGCAATACCTGATTTATTAATGATCATAAGATCATCTTCATCAGTTACATTGTTAATAGCTACAAGACCACCCGTTTTATCTGTAACAGAAATAGTCTTAACCCCTTTACCACCACGATTTGTGATTCGGTAATCCTCAACAAGGCTACGTTTACCATAACCATTCTCTGAAACTACTAAAATATTAGATTGGTCATCATTAACCGCTACTAAACCTATAACTTCGTCATTATCATCTGCAAGAGTTATGCCACGCACACCAGAAGCGTTACGTCCCATTGGTCTTGTTTTACTTTCTTCAAAACGAATTGCCTTACCAGAACGTAGTGCGAGCATTACTTGACTATCACCATTTGTAAGCCTAGCAGACAATAATTCATCCCCTTCACGTATGGTTATCGCATTGATACCGTTAGTACGCGGACGGGAATATTGCTCTAAAGAAGTTTTCTTAACCTGACCTTTTTTAGTGGCCATAACAACATAGTGATTGTTGATATATTCCTCATCCTTTAGATCATTCGTACATATAAAGGCCTGTACTTTATCATCTGGCTCAATGCTGATCAAGTTCTGAATAGCACGTCCTTTTGAAGTTTTGCTGCCCTCTGGAATCTCATAAACACGCATCCAGAAACATTTACCTTTCTGTGTGAAGAAAATCATGTATTGATGATTAGTTCCCACAAAAAGATGCTCGAGAAAATCTTCGTTACGGGTAGTAGATGCTTTCTGCCCTACTCCTCCTCTATTTTGTGTTTTATATTCAGCTAAAGAAGTACGTTTAATATAACCCGCATGAGAAATAGTAAGAACCACTTTCTCATCTGGAATAAGGTCTGTAATAGAAACATCACCGCCTGCGTATTCTATCTGAGTACGACGGTCATCGCCATACTTGGATTTAATTTCATCAAGCTCATTTTGAATGATTTCCATCCGACGCTCCTTTTTAGCAAGGATATCTTTTAAGTCTTCTATGGTTGTCATTAAATCATCATATTCAGAACGCAATTTATCCTGCTCCAGACCAGTTAATTGACGTAATCGCATTTCTACGATTGCTTTGGCCTGAATTTCTGATAATTCAAAACGTTCAATTAACTTATTACGTGCTTCTTCTGCATTAGAACTAGCTCTAATTAGAGCAATAACTTCATCGATATTGTCTGATGCAATGATAAGCCCTTCGAGAATATGAGCTCTTTCTTCTGCTTTTTTAAGTTCGTATTCTGTGCGTCTTACTACAACTTCATGACGATGCTCCACAAAATGGTGGATCATGTCCTTTAAGTTGAGCATTTGAGGACGCCCTTTTACAAGTGCTATATTGTTTACACTAAAAGATGACTGAAGCGCTGTATATTTATAAAGTGTGTTTAGTACAATATTAGGTATGGCATCTCTTTTTAGCACATAAACAATACGCATACCATTACGGTCAGACTCATCCCGTATGGATGCTATACCATCAATTTTCTTATCATTAACAAGATCAGCCGTTTTTTTGATCATATCGGCTTTGTTGACTTGATAAGGTATCTCATCAACAATGATACATTCACGACCTTTAACTTCTTCTATTCTGGCTTTAGCCCGCATTACGATACGTCCACGGCCAGTTTTAAAAGCTTCGCGTACACCATCGTAACCATAAATAGTACCACCGGTTGGGAAATCAGGTGCTTTAATGTGCTGCATGAGCTCATCAATATCGATATCGTGATCTGCGATATAAGCTTTTATACCGTCTATAACCTCAGACAGGTTATGGGGCGGCATATTAGTAGCCATACCCACAGCAATACCAGAAGCTCCATTTACAAGCAAACCTGGAATTCTAGTAGGTAAAACAGTAGGTTCTTTTAAAGTATCATCAAAATTTAATTGATGATCAACAGTATCTTTATCTATATCTGCAAGCATCTCTTCA